>JARLGM010000043.1 GCA_031292755.1 Candidatus Sulfopaludibacter sp. | reverse complement strand
GGGTGTGGTGGAGGCCGTCAATGGCAACATCCGGATGCTCATCAATCGCGGGCGCGGCTACAAAAACCTGCGCTACCTGCTGCTCAAGGCCAAGCGACTGGCAGTCAGCAACCTCGAACTCCTCGCCGTCCGCAGAATCGGGAAAGCAGCGTAATATGCCCACTTTGTCAGATTCTCGCGCAGAGCGCAAAAAAGAGGCTGAGGCCAAGCACGCCCCCTCGTGCACGAAGAAGGTTAAGCATTCACTAGCTCCTCGACGACCTGCGTTTGAGTCTCGTCGGTGAACACCACACATCTGACCTTTACTCGCCGACGTGGACGACGTGAAGGGACCTTAGATGTTCTGCCGAGAGTCTCCTCTCGACCTTCGGGAACGTTTACACTTCCGCGCCTCCATAGCAGCGCGGTGAGCACGGCCGGCACAAGCAGAGCCGTCAACGGAATCGAGCCTCCAAGATAGGTGGTGATGAGGGCGAATGCAATCAGAGCGATGATCGCAATGCCGAAGAAGACGGTGCCAGCTATCATGAACGTCTTCATAGTGTGCCCTCGAGAACCAGTTCTCGGCCGTCGAGTTGGTCGAGCACGTCTCTGTCGCTGCTCAATTCGTCCCCTGAGGTAGTTCGCATGCCGGTGATTCGCATCTGTAAGGTCGGCTGAATTTCTTCAATCGCGCGCTTCAACTCGTCCTGGAAAAGCGGGCGAGAGCCGTCAACCGAGAGATAGCCACGAGTTGCCGTGCCTGCTATTAGAAATGGGATTGTAGTGCAGTGGGGGTGCGATGTCAGGCTGGCGGCGACGTCTCTCCAAACCAGGTTCAATCCGTGAATGCGATCAGCAAAAGTTAGTGCGGGTTGACCAAGGATGATCGCCGCGAACGCAAGCAGTTCGAGAATGACCGCGACAGTCCACGAGACACGGGCCGCCGTTGAACGCTTGGCTGTTTCTTCGAAAAGCATGAGAGCCGGGTGCTTGGTTACCGGTGCCTCAGTGCTTGGTTTGGGGTCGCTCGCACTCCTCTGGAGATCCTCCGCCAGCTGCGCTCGGAGATCGCGGAGCTTTGAAAAACTCGCGGACAACAATCGACTGCCTTCCTCAACATCTGAAGGAGGATCTATCGGCAGGGGAGATAGTCCGTTCAAGGCCCCTTGAACGTTGCCGAGCGTTCGCTGTTCCGACCGTAATCTGTCCCGTTCAGCATATGACGGCGTATCGCCGGCCTTTCGCGCGGCGTCGATCCGGAGCTGCTCATCGCGCAGTTGAGACTCGATTGTTTCGAGGCGCCGTGTTGCCGCAGATCGGATTTGGTTACGCGTCTCCGTGAGCGCGGAAGTATCATGCTGCCATCGCTGACCGCGAGCTTGCGCCCGGTTCGCGTCGGCCAGAATTCCCGCCTGATGGTGGAGGACATTCAGAGCGTTAAAGACCACTGCGACCGCGCCAAACAGCAGGAAGGCAGCTGTCACGCCGATCATCTTTAACGGGCGTTTGCGAAAGATATTTGCGCAGAACTCCTTTTCGGCAATAGTTTTCGATATCGCCAGCCCGATCCCGAGTGGAATGGTCAAGAGCGGCATGTCGCCTTCAAGGAGCTGAAGGCCGCGAAAATTGTAGCAGGCGCTGGCAACGTTGAAGAGGCCAGCAAGAGCCAATGTCACGGGCACACGAGCACGTTCCCAGAGGTTTGCCGTACTTGGTCTTGAGCTGGTGTTCTGCGTCTCAGCCATAGGTGTCTGCTCCTAACCCGTCCGTGGGGAGATCAATAAACACGTGCGATGCCGTGACGTTGAGACTGTGCTTGGAGCCAGTGAAATGAATCTATCTAGTTGAATCGGGGACAATTGTTGGCCGATTTGTTATTGTTGGAGGGCAAGCGGGAGACCCCGGCAGGCGTCGCCTTGATAACTTTAGGTAGCATATTAGCTACATGGTGCTCCTCGGTTGAACTGAATTGCTGGCCGACATTCCGAAGGTGCGGCCCATGCCTGCTTCGCGGGCCACAGGGGAATCCCCCCTTGTCCACGCATAACAAGCCTCAACAGGACGGGGCCTGGGTCGGCCTTGATCTTGGCTTTCAGGTCATCGAAGGAAATATTCTCGAGCAAATGCGTGGTGAAGGTTGCCCAAAGCGAGCAGAGACAGTGATAATGTCCGTTTGGGGTTGGTGTGGACGGGTTCCAGATTATATCGTTCGAGCCGGCGCCGGGTTCCTGACAGCAGTCGGATGACCGAGGCTCTAGCGCCGGCGAATCGCGCATTGCGGCTAAGGCGTTCCCTGATTGGCCCAGTACATTGCGCAATCGGCGCCAGCACGACAATGCTGCATCACCATCCACAGGCAGCAGGCGAGAGGATGGCGCGGGCCCAACGCGGCGTCCCAGGAGCGGGATTGAGATGCCGAATGGAAGCGGTTCCCGCCGACTGAACGTTCTCGCGACTCAAGTAGCTTCTCGCCACTATTGCAGGACAGCTTACCGTTTCGCTTCACCCGATTCAGCCGGAGTGGTACAGCAGCATCATGGCTCGCCTTCGGCACAGGTTCGGCAATTCGGCCGACTCTCGTGACCGAACGACGGTCCTTTCGAATTGCGAAGAACCGGGCGCTCGTCGAACACCACTGCGAAAATGCCTTACTCCAAAACACGGGGAAGGTCGCCCACACATTCGTTCAGCCATCCCGTGATCCGTAGTCAACCCCCGAATCCCGTCACTGGGATTAAAATCGCGCGCCGGGGGACTTGCCTGTCGACATTTGGCACCAAGCTGGATTGCCCTTCCGATCCCAGCCTTCCGACTCCTATGCGGTCCCCAGTGTTCTGACCGGGTCCCATACGGTCCAGAGCGGCGCCGGCGAATATAAGGTCCAAAATAAGGTCCAAAACGGAAATGGCCGCCGATCTAGTCGGCGGCCATTTCTATCTAACTACTTTAGAATCTATGGTGCGGAGAGGGGGACTTGAACCCCCACGAGATTGCTCCCGCTAGCACCTCAAGCTAGTGCGTCTGCCAATTCCGCCACCTCCGCAAAATGGGGTACTACTTCTTCGGGGGCACCGGCGCTTGTTTCGCCGGAGCCGGGGCCTGGGTGTTCGCCGGCGGTGGCGGCACCGGAATTTCGAACGTCTGCGGCGGAGCCTGCTGCTGGGCCGGAGCTTGTCCGGGAATCGGGATCGTTACCGGGGCTTGCTTTGCCGGAGCCGATTTCTTCGCCGGCTCTTCCAGAACCGATGCACCAAGACCTGCCTGTCTCGTTGCCAGAATCGATAGACCCAGCGAGGTGACCATGAACAATACGGCCGAAATGGTCGTCGCCTTCGACAATAGTGTCGCCGAGCCGCGCGGCCCGAATGCCGTCTGCGAACCCATACCACCGAATGCGCCCGCCAGATCCGCTGCTTTTCCACTTTGCAGTAAGACTACAACAATCAGGAACAAGCACACGATTACATGAACAATCAGAAACAGAATATACATCGTCGTTTCCCTTCAGTATACGGGACGCTGGGACCGCGGTCAAATTAGGCTCGCGGCCCGGTGACTCCTGGCATAGGTTAGAAACAGCTGCATCCCTTCGTATTCGCGCGTCCCCAACTCGTGGACGATGTGCCTGGTAAGATATTCCCGCACCAGCGCGGGCGGAAAATCGCGGCGCGCCGATTCCACGGACACGATCTGCTCCAGATGCGCCTTTCCGTACCGGCAGGAATCGCGAAACGCCTCTCCCACCTGCGGCGTGACCGCTCCACGCCGTCCCGCCCACACCGCAAATACCATGGGAAGTCCGGTCATTTCGACCCATTCCGCACCCAGATCGTAGACATAGTAAGGCAAGCGCGCCGGATCGATGCGCAGGGCGGGATCGCCGATTACCAGCGCCGCGTCGGCGATGCGCAGCATGGCCTCCAGGTCCGGCGCGTGCGGAACGGCCCGATAGCCGGCCCCATATTTCCGCTCCAGAATGACCCGCGCCAACTGCACCGAAGTTCGGGAACTGGAATCCACGGCCAGGGTGCGGATCTCCGCGGCGGGCCGCGAGGAAACCAGCAGGATGCTCCGGACCGCGCCGTGGCACGCAATCCCCGTCCCCGGGATGATTTCCAGGTCCTGACGGGTCAGCTCAAAGGAGGGAATGATGCCGATGTCGCTGGCTCCCGCGGCCACCTGGTCGGCGCATTCCGCGGGTATCCGGAAGTCCAGTTCGAACATACCGCGCTGCGCCCCATGCAGCATACCCCAGACCAGAGGCGACGTATTGAGAAAGCTCACCGCGCACACGCGGAGTTTGGAGGGTATGGTCGGGCTCAACCCGCCAGTTTAGCAGAAGGCGTTCGGTCCGCGAACTCACATCTCCGGGAGCCGGTAGTACCTGTGCTACTGTGTAAAGTACTTTGCATGTGTGCCACGACGTCCGCTTCTGGTATATTCTCAGGAAGAGCGCTTCCCGCGTCGCGCCCGCCTTTTTTGGATTCTCATGAAACATAATATTACTGCTCTTACACTGGCTCTACTCGGCGCCTTGGCGGCGTATCCGCAAGTCACTCTGAACACAACGCCTTCCCGTTCGGTCGGCACACCGATTTCCAACCCGAACACGGTGGAGGGGTCTAACACCCCGTTCAATACCCCGAACCTGGTGGAGGGAAAGGAGCTGTTCAATCCGTTCGGGATCGCACTGGACACCTCGGTCAGTCCACCCATTCTCTACGTTTCGGACTCGGGGAACAATAGGGTCCTGGGCTGGCAGAACGCTACAGGTTTCACCAACGGCCAACCGGCGGACCTGGTGATCGGGCAGCAGGACTTCTACGCCACGGAACCACAGGGGCCTGGCCACAAATTTTCGGTGGGATTGTGGGCTCCCAGCGGCTTGGCGGTTAACAGTTCCGGCGACCTCTATGTGGTGGACACCAATAACAACCGCGTGCTGCGATTCCCTAAGCCCTTCCAGCGCTTCAGCGGTACTCCGGTCGCACTGACCAGCCCACCGGATCTTTTCATTGGGCAGCCCAGCCTCGCTTCCCGCACGGCGAATTTTACCGGCCAGGTGAGTGCCCAGGGGCTCTCGTTTAAGAGTAACTACCCGGCAAATCTCACCTTCGACAGCAATGGCAATCTGTGGATCTGCGACGTGCTCAACTATCGGGTTCTGCGGTTTCCGGCGGCCAACCTCAATGCCACTGGCGGATCCATCGCGGCCGATATTGTGATTGGGCAACCGAGCCTCACCACCACGCCTTCCAGCATCCCCAGCGGTTCTGGCGGCTTGCAGATCAAGAACCAATTCGCGCTCCTGGCGGGAATTGGCTTCGATCCTCAAGGCCGCCTTTATGTGGGGGACAATCTGGCAAACAACTTCGGAGCCGGGCGCGTTCTGGTGTTTGGCAATCCCTCGGCGGCGCCTAATAATGCCAGCGCGGACCGGTTGCTGGGCGTGTTTCCTCCAGGCACACCGAACCCGAGCCAGTCGACTATCGGTGCGACGGAACTCGTCAGCCCCGACAGTATCTTCTTCATTCCCGACGGCACCGGCAACGCCTATGTCGGCATTCTCGATCATAGCCTGAACCGGGCCACCATCTTCCCGCAGTATGCCCAGTGGCCGGCCGCACCCACCCCACCGGCGGGCGTACCCCCCGGAGGCGTCATCGGCCAAAACCTGAGTTTCACGCAGTTTGGACCTAATGGCAGCACCTCCACGACGATCAACACACCACCGGCGTCGGGGAGCACCCTCTGGGGTTCGTTTGGGGCGGTGTTTTTGAGCACCACAAAGGAACTGTTCGTCGCCGATACCAACAATAACCGGGTGATCGTAATGCCGCTGCAACCGCAGCCCGGCAATCCGCTGTACTTTGGGAGCGCCACGCGGGTGGTGGGGCAGGCTCGCTTCGATCAGTCTTCGGTCAACTACATTGAAGGCAAGGAATTCCAATTTACCAACGGGAACAACACGGCCGCCGGGATCGCCCTCGATACCAGCGGAGCGACGCCGCACCTGTATGTGGCCGATGCGCTGAACCACCGTGTTTTGGGATTTAAGGATGCCCGCCTGATCGCACCCAACCTGCACGCCGATATCGTTATCGGGCAGCCGGACTTCGGAACGGCGCTGTGCAATTACCCGAGTGGCGATCCGACCAAGCCTTCGCAGTCCAGTCTCTGCCTGCCCGTGGGGTTGGCCGTCGACCCTCAGGGCAATCTGTTTGTGGCGGACTCCGGCAACGGCCGCGTGTTGCGCTTCCCGGCTCCGTTTGCGTACACCGGAGGCGGCCAGGAGAAGGCCGACCTGGTGCTGGGGCAGCAGGATTTCGTGACGCAGGTTCTCGACCCGACTGCCTCCACCATGAAGCAGCCCTACGGGTTGGCATTCTCCGGCACGAACGGGCTGCTGGTTTCCGACCTCTCCTTCAACCGCGTTCTATACTTCAAATTCACATCGAACAACACCTTTACCGCCGGGAACGACAACGGCCTGGCGGCCAGCAAAGTCTATGGCCAGACGGATTTCTTCGGTATCACCAGCGGCAACGCCAGCACACAGCTCAATGCTCCCCATCACATCGCCGCGGATACGAGTGGGCGCCTGTACGTGGCGGACACCAGTAACAACCGGGTCATGATTTTTGATGACCCCAACTCTCCCCTGACGCCCACCGTCGGAGATTCCGCGCCGGTTTCGCTCACCAAGGGCATCAGCACTCCGCTCGGAGTCTACGTCAACCCATACACGGGCGAGGTGTGGGTGGCAAACAGCGGACAGGGCGCGGTAGTGCGTTATCCGCTCTACGATACGCTATCGCAGAACCAGGCGTCGCTGAGCACGATTACGGACATTGCCACGGACCCCGAACAGCCCACCGGCACCGTGCAGTTTGCGCCCCTGGTCACAGTACAGGACCAGTTCGGCGATTTGTTCGTGGCTGACAACGGCAACCGCATTGTCTCTTACTACCAGAATCTGTCGATCGTAAATGCCGCCAGTTTCCTGACGTACCGGCTGCTTGCGCCAAACACCATTGCAACCATCTTCCCGGCCATCAACGGCTCGCCCACGCAGTTCGGTTCCAACACAGCCACATTCTCGACCGTTCCCGTTCCCACAAACCTCGGCGATGTGCAGGTGACGGTTAACGGAACGCAGGCGCCGCTGTTCTATGTTTCACCGGGCCAGATCAATTTCGTGATTCCATGGAACGCACCGACCTCCGGAACGGCCGAGGTGGACGTGGTCCAGGCCTCTACTCAGCAGGTAATGGGCGCGGCGCTCATCAATATGAGTTCCGTATCGCCGGGCATATTCCAATGTCCGTTCAGCACCGCGGCGTTGCGGCAGGCCTGCATCCTCAATGAAGACAACAGTCCGAACAGCTTCCAGAATACGGCGCAGCGCGGCCATATAATTCAGATCTTCGGAACCGGTCAAGGTCCGGTGTCCAATGCCCCGCCGGACGGCACTCCGCCTAGCGGAAGCGCGCCGAGTGCAATTTCCCCTCGCCTGCTGATCAATGGCTTGTATCCGGAACAGTATCAATCGCAGCCCGGCGACCCTTCGAACGGACAGTTCATTCAATATTTCGGTCTCGCCCCCGGTTTGGTCGGCGTTTGGCAACTCAATATCCAAATACCCATGGCCGTTACGCCGGGCAACAATGTCTCAATCGAAGTGAACCTCAACGGTATTTTCGATACGGATATCAATTCCGGCTTTCACATGAGTATGGCGGTGAAATAAGAAAGACCGTTTCAGATTATTTGCGTTCGCGTGCGGCCCCGGTAGCGGCGCGCGAGCGCTTCAATTCGTACATTTTGCGATCGGCTTCGTCCAACGCCTCGCGGAGCGGACGATCATGGGCATCGGCGGTGCCCCAACTGAAGCGGATAGGCAGCATGCCGAATCCGCGTACCCGGAATTCGCGGAGGCGCAATTCCAGTTCGCCCATGCGCCGCTGCGCTACATCGTGGCGCTGGTTGCGGAACAGAATCACGAATTCATCGCCGCCCCAGCGGAAGGCCACGTCTTCATGGCGGATGGAAGCTTGGAACAGGCTGCCGATGTGGCGCAGAATCTCGTCGCCTACCAGGTGGCCGTGCCGGTCGTTAATGTCCTTGAAATTGTCCATGTCGCACACGGCCACCACGCCCTCGAACTGTCCGGGTTCCTCTACGCGCCGCGCCAGGGCCGCCTGATTGAACAGGCCGGTCAACCGGTCCAGGTCCATGGAGTGACGGTTTTCGCGCCGCAAATGGTCAAGTTCCGCCACCAGTTCGTGAACGCGGTCAATCTGGCTCTCGCTCCACATCGCCATCGCGGCAAACGCCAGCAGACAGTGCAGGGCGAAGTCCACATACGTTTCGTGATGCAGATAGAGCACCCACTGGGGAGCGTTGCCGCGATTGTACAGCCAGAGGAAAATCACCGCATGACCCACAAACGCGCTGGCCAACATGAGGAGCGAAAAGCGGAAGAATCGCGCGCCGGTGCCCGGATTATTCCGTAGGGTGACGAAGTTGTAGAAGTAGACAAAGCCCAGCACCACGGCGTCCGAGGTTTGATACGCCTCCAGCCCGCTGACTCGGGAGACGGCCCACACGATCGCCACGAAGATGGGTAGAATGCCGATGAGCCGCAGCACCCCGCGCCAGTTTTTGATTCCACTGGCAAAGCCGGCGCGCGCGGCGGAGATAAGGACAATCACGAAGGCAAATTCGAAGGTGGCATACGGGGCCAGCCAGGCCACCTGCGAAGTGCGCACCAATTCGTAAGCGAACAGTACCGCGAGCAAGCGCAGCAGCCAGGCGATGGCCCACAGTCCGAAATAGACTACGCGGCTCTGGCGGTACAAAAACAGAAATACCAGGCCGAAGAGCAGGGCGCCGATTTCCTGAATCCAAAGCGCCGTGAGATCCGCTACCGGGCTGGAAGGATCCATCCGTTCAATCTCCGTTTATCGCATGGCGGCGCACGGCGCGCGCCTGTCCGGTGGATTCGTCCACGTCCACAATCACAGCGTGCAGTTCCGGGCCCTGCCGGGCCGCTTCCATGCGAACCGGCAGGCCGGTAAGAAAACGCTGCAAAATCAGGTTCGTCTCCACCCCGATCACCGAGTGGTAAGGGCCTGTCATGCCGCAATCGGTCTGGTAGGCAGTGCCGCCCGGGAGAATGCGCGTATCGGCGGTGGGGATGTGAGTATGAGTCCCCACCACGGCGGACACGCGCCCGTCCAGGTACCAGCCCATGGCAATTTTCTCGCTGGTCACTTCGGCATGAAAATCCACGAACTTCACTTTCACCGCCGGATCCAGTTCGCCGAGAAGTTGGTCCGCCTTTCGAAACGGACAATCGGTGGCAGGCATGTAAGTGCGGCCTTGCAGATTGATCACCGCGCATTCGGCGCCATTGCGGGCGCGGCATTGAATTACCCCGCTTCCCGGGGCATCGGGATAGTTGGCTGGACGCAGCAGGCGCGGCTGGCGATTCAGATAATCGTACAGTTCCCGTTTGTCCCACACGTGGTTGCCGCTCGTCAACACATCCAGGCCCATGTCCAGCAATTCGGCCGCGATGGACGGCGTGATCCCGAAGCCGCCCGCGGCGTTTTCCGCATTCGCGATCGCCAGATCGATCTTGTTCCCCTCGATAATATCCTGTAAATGGTCGGCGACGATACGCCTTCCGGATGATGCGAAAATATCCCCGATAAACAGTATGTTCATTCCTAGAATTTCACGTTAACACGTTCGTGACAGTTGTTCTGCTATGGTCAGAATAATGTCTTTGGATACCAAAACCGACTG
Source organism: Candidatus Sulfopaludibacter sp. (assembly GCA_031292755.1). Taxonomy (GTDB): domain Bacteria; phylum Acidobacteriota; class Terriglobia; order Bryobacterales; family Bryobacteraceae; genus Sulfopaludibacter. Next base: position 33,645 of record JARLGM010000043.1, on the reverse strand, counting down.
CGCGAGCGCCCGCCGCTGGGTGCGCACGCGCCGCGTGGATGAGTGCGGCACCCTGGACGAATTGTTCACGCACTGCCTGCCCGCGTTTGGCGGCGCCTACCTGCGGCGCATTTATCAGATTCTGGACCGGGCCATCGGCGAGGGCTGCCCTTTGACCCTGGCCATTTCCGGACCGGTGACCGTTTCGGGCCAGCACCACACCTGGCTCATTCCCCTGCTGGAGACCGGGTGGGTCGCTTATTTGAGCACTACCGACGCCGTCTGCTATCACGATGGTCATCGCAGCCTGGACGCGTATACGTCAGGGCCCATCCACGAAGTTTCCATCAACAGCGACGACGCGGCGCTGCGCGAGGAAGGTACCATTCGCGTGACCGATATGGCCTTCGACGAGGGCGTGTTACTGGATCAGGACCGATTTCTCAGTGCGATCCTGGCGCAACCCGAGTTCCAGCGGAAAATGACCGGCACCGAACTGCGCTACCTGTTGGGGAAACGGTATGCCGCGCAGGAGCGCAAGCACGCGCTCGCGCCGGGGCTGCTGGCACGGTGCTGGGAATACGCCATCCCGGTATTTGTGGGCGCGCCCGGCGATGGCAGCGTCTTCCTGAACTCCATGAAGCTTTGGAGTATGCGGCAGGCCGGACTGATTCCCGAATACGGATTTGATCTGGATCTGCACGCCGAAGTGTTTGAGGCTTGCGCGTATCATCGCTGGGGCCTGTTCGATAATCCGGTACAAGCGCTCGGCACCATCATATTGGGCGGCGGCGTTCCCAAGAATTACAACCTGCAGCCTGAGCCCGCGCTGGGCCAGGTGCTGGGATTACCCAACGTGCGCGGCTATAACTTCGACGTGCAGATTGTGACCGCGCCGGTGACCGACGGCTCGCTTTCTTCCTGCCCGCCCGCGGAAGCCGTGACCTGGGGCAAGGTCGATAAGGACACTTACCTTCAAACTACCGAAAGCATGCAAAGCGATTACTCCATCGTGATGCCCTTCCTGGTGAAAGCGCTGCTCGACAACCGGAAACGCTACCATGACATGGTGGACCACGAAGGCGAGGACGCGGTATTCGCGCGCGAACCTCACGCCCGCGGCTATCTGCGTTCGAGGGCCGGATACCGGCTGTTCGAACAACGTAAAGACCTGTGCGACAGGCTGACCGTCGATGTGCGCGCCAATCGCGAGTGGCTCCTGAAGAGCATCGCGTATCCGATATAGTTCATTCGACGCAGAGACACGGAGGCGCGGAGGAAAGCAAGAATCTCTTCCGGCGTTCTCCGCGCTTTCCTCTGCGTCTCCGCGCCGCGTCGAGTTGTTCTTTCCCCGTCTGCTAGAATTCCCTGTGATGTCACAACTCTTCAAGCGGAAGCCGATTGCCGCGCTGGTGGCTGAGACGGACGAGCCGGGAGGGCTCAAGCGCACGCTGGGCGCGGGCGATTTGATCATGCTCGCGATCGGTGCGGTGATCGGCGCGGGAATCTTTGGAGCAATCGGCACGGCGGCCGCCGGTCAGATTGGGCCGAACGGCGAAGTGATCCGCAGCGGGGCGGGCCCGGCACTGGTCTTCTCCTTCCTCTTACTGGGTGGCGCCTGCGCGCTGGCGGGCCTCTGCTACGCGGAGTTGGCATCGATGATTCCCCAGGCCGGCAGCGCGTACGCCTATTCTTATGCGACGCTCGGCGAACTGGTCGCCTGGATCATCGGGTGGGACCTGATTCTGGAATACGCGGTGGGCAACGTGGCAGTGGCGATCTCCTGGGGCGATTACTTCCACACGCTGCTGCGCGGTTTCGGCGTGACCCTGCCCGCGTGGATGGCCACCGGCTATCGCACCGCGCTGCTCAGCAGCGATCCGCAGGTCCGCGGACTGCTTCAGTCGGCGCCGCACATTGCCGGCATACCCATTTTGATTAACGTGCCCGCATTCGCCATCGTCATGTTCATTACCTGGCTTTTGCTGCGCGGCGCGCGGGAAAGCGCGACGGCCAATAACGTGATGGTGGTCATCAAACTGATGGCGCTGACGCTCTTTGTGGCGGTGGGTGCGTCGCATCTGAAGGCCGCGAACCTTCATCCGTTCGCGCCGAACGGCTTCGCCGGCATTCACCAGGGCGCGGCAATCGTCTTTTTCGCCTATATCGGCTTCGATGCGATTTCCACGGCGGCCGAAGAGACGAAGAATCCCCAGCGCAATTTACCGATTGGCATTCTGGGCGGTCTGGCGATCTGTACGCTCATCTATGTGATCGTCGGATTTGTGCTGACCGGCATGGTGCCTTACAAAGAACTGGCCGTGGCGGATCCGCTGGCGCGGGCGCTGGATCTGGCGGGCTTTAAGACCGTCGGCTGGGTGGTGGCGTTGGGCGCGGCGGTCTCGATGTCGGCCGTGCTGCTGGTGTTTCAGTATGGCCAGCCGCGCATCTTCTTCGCCATGGCTCGCGATGGCCTGTTGCCCAAATGGGCGGCGAAGATCCATCCGCGGACCCGCATCCCCTGGGCCACCACGCTACTTACGGGGATCTTTGTAGCGCTCTGGTCGGCGGTGGGCGACGCGGCGGAGACCTACGATCTGACCAACATCGGCACGCTGTTTGCGTTCATGCTGGTGAGCATCGGGGTGCTGGTTCTCCGCTATAAGGAACCGGAGCGTCCGCGCCCCTTCAAAGTACCGCTGGTATGGCCAGTGTGTGTGCTTTCGGCAGCCGGATGCATCTTCATCATGAAAGGGCTGCCCAACCAGGCATGGGAGCGGTTCGGAGGCTGGCTGGTAATCGGACTGGTGCTGTATTTCGCCTACGGATTCAAAAACAGCGCCCTGCGGCGTCCGGAGAAGTGATCTTTGCGCTACGAGTCTAGAACGATCAAATGATCTCGAGAACGTGTCAAGTCAGCGATTCGAATCGCGTTATCCCGGAGCACCCCGGCGGCAACCTCGGTTGGGTAATTGCAGGCTCTGAGAACGACAACCTTGGCCCCGGAGATTTGCATTGCCAGACGTTCGAAATCGCTGTCCGTCGACACCAGAATAAAGGTGTGAGCCACAGCGTAGTCCAGAATCCTGCGATCGCCGGCCCCGGCAAGTCCGTTTCGAAGAGTGCTTTCGGAGTCAGGGAAAAAGGTCGCGCAACAACGTAACCAGCCTTGGCGAGAGGCTTTCGTCGAAGAGCAACTTCATCCCCGCGAGACTTTGCGACCCGCTGCCAGTTTGGCGGCATACGCGTACACCGCGAGGAAGTCACCAGGTTCGAGTTGAGGATAATCAGTCAGAATTTGCTGCTGGGACGCGCCGCTGGACAGCCACTCCAGTATCTCCTGAACCGTGATTCGGTGACCCCGAATGCACGGCTTCCCGAATCTTATATCGGAATCGATCGTGATCCGCTCAAGCAGTGAATCAGGAGTTGCCGGCACTCAGCTTCTCTGGAGCCATTGTATACCCCCGTGTTGCCCAGTCCGACTTGGGTTCGGGCCGGAGTGCGCCGGCCCAAAGCATACGGGAGAACTCTACCTCTTGCGCTGGCCTTGCGCCTGGTGACGAATCTTTTTCTTCTGCGATCCGCGGGCCACGCCGGCGGCGCGTTTGGCCTTCGGTGCGGCCTTCTTGCGCACGGCGCGCTTGATCTTTTTACGTTCTACTTTGTCGGTAATTGTCTTCGTGTTCATCAGCTTCTTTTTAATCCTGCGTACTTTTCTACCAGTTTCTTAAGACCGAAACGAGGGAAGTTAACTGTGATCTTAGCATCATCGCCATCCCCCTCGCGCCGCACCACGGTGCCGGTGCCGTATTTAGGATGCTCCACCGTCATGCCGGTGCGTGCCGGTTTGCGAACCGGAGGCGCAGCCTGGGTCAGCGGTTTATTCGGCGCGGCCGGCCTCGAAAACGGCGCCGGCGGCACCTGGGGCGGCGTCTTCAGCGAGTTGACCGGCAGCCCCTTCTCACTGAAAAACTGCGAAATGTTCTCGATGGAATTGTAAGTCTTGCCGGTATACGTATTGCGCCTGGCGGACTGGCGCACGTCGTGGCGTTCCGCGATGAGGTTCACTTCGCCCGGCTCGTCGGTCACGCCAAGATTCTGGATCAGGTGAGCCGGCACTTCGCTCAGGAACCAGGAGGGCGTGGAGCGTTCCTGTTCGCCGCCGCCGAACCTGCGGCGGAACCGGGCCCAGGTGAGAAACAGACGCTTGCGGGCGCGCGTCATACCCACGTAACAGAGGCGCCGCTCTTCTTCCAAGGCCGCTTCCGAATCCATGGAGCGGCTGTGCGGAAACAAGCCCAACTCCATGCCGGAGAGGAACACCACGGGAAACTCCAGACCTTTGGCATTGTGCAGCGTCATCAGGGTGATGGGCGCCTGCTCATCGTACGCATCGGCATCGGCCACCAAAGCGGCATGGTCCAGAAAATCGGAGATGGTATCGCCCCGTTCGGCCGATTCGGCGGCGGCGTTGATCAGTTCCTCGAGGTTCTCCAGCCGCGTTTCCGATTCCGGCGTTTTTTCCTGCTGCAACATGCGGCGGTAGCCGGTCCGGTCCAGAATGTGGCGGATCAAATCCGCCAGCGAAGAAGAACTCGCCACCAGGGAAAGTTCCTGGATCAGATTCCGGAACAACACCAGCGCGGATTGCGACCGCGTGGAAAGATGCTGATCGTCGATAATGCGCTCCACGGCATCCCACAGGTTGATGCCGTGCTCCCGCGCGTATTTTTCGATCTGTTCCACGGTAGTGCGGCCAATGCCTCGCGCGGGCGTATTGATGACGCGCAACAGGCTCACCGAGTCCACATTGGAAGCCGCCAGTTTCAGGTACGCAACGATGTCTTTGATTTCCGCGCGCTGGTAAAAACTGAAGCCGCCGACGATGTTGTATTTGCGCCCATAGCGGCGCAGCGCTTCTTCGATCTGCCGCGATTGCGAGTTGGTCCGGTACAGCACGGCCACGTGATCGCCGGGATTCACGACCATGTATTTCTCGATGGTGTCGGCAATGAACAGGGCTTCGTTTTCGGCGTCGTAGGCCGCGTACAGCCCTATCGTGTCGCCGTCCGCGGCCTCGGTCCAGAGCTTTTTGCCCTTGCGCGCCTTGTTGTTCTCCACAACGGCGCCGGCCGCGGCCAGAATGTTCTTGGTGGAACGGTAATTCTGCTCCAGGCGAATGGTTTTGGAGTTTGGGAAGTCCCGCTCGAAATCCAGGATGTTGCGGATGTCCGCGCCGCGCCAGCTATAAATCGATTGGTCTTCGTCGCCCACCACGCACACGTTCTTGTGCGAATCGCTGAGCAGGCGCATCAGCTCATACTGGCTGCGATTGGTGTCCTGGTACTCGTCGATCATGACGTAGCTGAGGCGGCGGTTCCAGGCTTCCCGCGTGGCTTCATCGTGGCGCAGCAAGCGGACCGCTTCCAGCAGGAGATCGTCGAAATCCAGGGCGTTGGCGGTGCGCAAGGCCTTCTCGTACTCTTCGTACAGCGCCGCGAGCGCCTCGTTTTCCTTGTTGACGGCCTTTTTGTACAGATCCTGCGGCGTCTCTTTCACGTTCTTGGCGTGGCTGATGCGGGAAAGTGCCGCGCGGTACTGCATGAATTCTTTTTCATCCAGTCCCAGCCCGCGATAGGCAGCTTTGATCAGGCCAAGCTGATCTTCATCGTCATAGATGCTGAAGCGCCGCGTGAAGCCGGGACGAATCCGCGCCAGAGGGTCGCCATCGCGCCGCAGCAGGCGGACGCAAAACGAGTGAAAAGTAGAGACGGCGGGAGAAGACTCCAGAGGAACGTCTTCCAGCAGCGCAGCCACCCGCTCCCGCATTTCATTGGCAGCCTTGTTTGTGAAAGTGACAGCCAGAATCGCCGACGGCGGAATATGCCGCGCCGTAATGATATGCGCGATGCGGTGAGTGATAACGCGGGTCTTGCCACTACCAGCGCCGGCGAGGATCAGGAGTGGACCTTCGGTATGACTCACGGCCTCGCGCTGTTGCGCGTTCAGGCCTTTGATGAAATCCATGAATGGGAAGCTCATTCCAGTTTAGCACGTTGAGCCTTCTCACCTTCCCGATCGGACGCGGCCCGGCATTGTACAGGAGCGGAGCAATTACTACCACCGATCGGAATCTGTTTCTCCGATTGCCCGCCGCCCGGCAGACGGCTATTCTGATGGAATCCACATGCTGTTTGAGGTCCATGGACTCTGCAAGCGATTCGGTGAGATCAGAGCGCTGGAGGACGTAAGCTTCCACGTCCGCGCCGGCGAAGTTCTGGGACTCATCGGTCCCAACGGCGCCGGTAAGTCCACACTCTTCGAGTGCCTGGCCGGAGTCCTGCCGTGCGACAGCGGCACGCTACGCGCGCAGGGCCAGCCTGTGGGGACCGGCGGCCGGCGGTCGCTATTGTTTTATGTGCCCGATGGAATCGCGCCGTGGCCTGCGCAGCCGGTTGGGTGGGCGCTGGATTTCACGATTGGATTCCTGGGCGGCCGGGCAGCCCTGCGCGAGCAGGTGATCGATCAACTCGACCTGCGCGCCCTGCTGCCGCAGCCCATCGGCACACTGTCGAAAGGGCAGCGGAAGCGCGCACTGCTGGGAATCGGACTCTTGACCTCCCAGCCCGCTCTGCTGATCGATGAACCGTTCGAGGGACTCGACCTGCGCCAGGCGCGCGACATCGCTTCCGCGCTCCGCTCCCACGCGGGGCGGGGAAGGACGCTGTTCCTTTCCATCCATCAGATCGCCGACGCCGCGCGTTTCTGCGACCGCTTCGTCCTGCTCAGCAGCGGCCGTGTATGCGGGGAAGGCACGGTGCCGGAGTTGGCGGCGCTGGCGGCGGCTCGCGGTGCCGCACAAGCGGGGCCGGACCTGGAAGAGGTTTTTCTTGCGCTCACCTAGGCCCCCGTTCGTCTGGCTGCTGGATAAGGAATGCCGCGAACTGGTAGTGTCGCGTTCCTGGTGGGTCCTGCTTATCGCTATGCCGCCGCTGGTCGGCGTGGCCTTCATCAGCGCGGTGCGGACGTACGCGGAAGTGAGCGGCCTGAACGGAACCTCCGCCGGGGTGGGCGAAGCGCTCTCGCCGTTGATTGGCGTATGGGCCCCGGCGTTCAGCGCCTGCGAACTGGCGGCGGTCTTCCTGCTGCCATTCGTGGCCATACGCCTGGTGGCTGGCGACCGGCAAAGCGGCGCCCTCAAGCTGGAACTGCAGCAAGGGCTCTCGCCGTTGGCGCGCATCGCGGCGAAGGCGCTGGTGCTGCTGGCGGGTTGGCTGGTGGCGATGCTCCCGCCGCTGAGCGCCATCCTGCTCTGGAGACTCTACGGCGGCAGCGTCTACGCGCCGGAACTGGCCACGTTGACGGCGGGCCACATGCTGAATGCCGGACTGACCATTGCGCTGGCCGCGGCCATGTCCGCGCTCACCGAACATCCTTCCACCGCGGCCATTCTTACCCTGGGCGTTACGGTGGGGACGTGGATCCTGAATTTCATCGGCGCCGTGCAGGGCGGCTTTTGGGAGCGTGCCGCCGGGTACACGCCGGCGGCCATGGTGGCGGAATATCAGCATGGTCTGCTGCGGCTGGATACCACGCTGGTCGCGCTGGTACTGATTCTCGCGGGACTCACGGTAGCCGCCGTCTGGACGCGCCTGGGCGTGCAGGTGCGCCGCCGGGTCTACGAATCCCTCGGCATCGGGGCGCTGGCCGCCGCCGGGATTTTCGCGTGCACCTTCCTCAACGCAAGCTGGGATACGTCACAGAGCCGGGGCAATTCGTTCCCCGAAGCGGACGAGCGGGCGCTCGCGCGGATTCACACGCCGCTGATCGTCGAGGTGCATCTTGCGCCGGAGGATCCGCGGCGGGTCGATCTGGAGCATCGCGCTCTTTCCAAGCTGCGGCGGGTGATGCCGCATCTCCAGGTGCGCTACGTCTCCGCTACTTCGATCGGCCTGTTTGAACAGACCGGCGCAGGCTATGGCGAGATTTGGTATGACCTGGGCGGCCGCAGGACCATGAGCCGTGTGACTACCGCGGAAGGCGTTCTGGAGACGATCTATTCGCTGGCAGGAATCGCGCCGCCCGTGGAGAATGACGACGAGGCTTTCCGCGGCGCGCCACTCGCCGCGCCCCCCAAAGGCGCGGGCACAATTTTCTATGGCGTCTGGCCGGGAGTGATTCTGGCCAGCGGACTATTGGTACGAAGGAGATTCAAATGAAGGCACTCACACGAAACAGTTGCATTGTTCTCACCGCCGTCTTTCTGGCCGCGATGGCCTGGGCCGCGGATATCAAGGTGAGCCTCAGCAAGGAACAGACCGGCAAGCCGCCGGTGAGCTTCGAGCCGATCGTGGGAACGTGGCTGGTGGGACAGGATGGCGGCGAAAAGGTGATCATGCTCGATGGCCGGCCGTGGGTGGCGAGCAAGGATAACCCCACTAAACTGCTGGTGGAAACGGCGCGCAAGCTGTACGGCACCTCCAACGAAGAACTGATGGACAACGCCAAGCAGTTTGCGTATTACCCTGTGGCGGTTCTCAAGAGCGTAGACAATTTTTCCAACGGCTCCATCAGCATGAAGTTCAAGACCATGTCCGGCGAAGCGGACCGCTGCTCGGGGATCCTGTTCAACGTGAAGCCGAACGGCGACTGGCTGGCCATTCGTTACAACGATACGGAGAACAATGTGGCCCTCTGGGAGTTTCACAACGGCATCCGGCGGAACGTCAGGTTCAGCGATCGCAACAAGCCGTTCATGCTCGATAAAGCCGCGTGGCACGAATTGAAAATGACCGTGGATGGCGCCAACTTCAATGCGTTTCTGGACGGGGCTCCGGCGCTGGAGTACACTCTCGGCGCGGAACCGGTGGCCGGCAGAAGGGGACCGCCGAACGCGGACCTGTTTCCCGCCAACAATCCGGTGCTGCGTCCGCCGGTGTCGGGCAAAATGGGCCTCTGGTCGAAGACGGACAGCAGCAGCTACTTTAAGGATTACGTGGTGAGCCCGAAGTAGGCACTTCTACCCGCACCTTACGACCCGGCGTGACGCTCACTTCCACCCAGGAGTAGGCCGCTGTTCGTTGCGCACGGACGGGCTTGCCATCCACCAGCAGCCGGTCGAAAGATCCCGGAAAGCGGGCCTGCCACTGCAACGCAGCGCCCGATTGATTGGTGAGGACGGCGATGCGGTTTTCCTCCTCGCGGAGCGACACAACGTTCGCCCGCACAGGTAAGCCGGCGATCTCTGCCCATGCCGTCTGGTGCACCAGGGCCGGCAATGTGCTGACGGTATGGTCCGCCTCCGCCGCAATGCCCATCATGCCGCCCACGATCGCCCCGATCACCGAGTACGATACTTCCGGATACTCGCGGCGCGTGCGGCCGGGCCGGGAAAGGTCCATGATCTGCGCATAGGCCACGTCAGGGAGTCCATAGCGATAGAAGATCTCAGCGTAGTGAGACTCCTCTTCGATGGCCAGGGATGATGGCTGCTTGACCCGTTCAATGAGGCCGTCCAATGCGGATCGCGCCTTGGCGCCATCTTCGGCAACCGCGTAGTACAGCACTGCCCGGTCGCCGAGTCCCAACCTGTCCGCTCCCTGCAGTTTGTAGTCGCGGTTCAGGGTGGAGTAGAACTGCCGGGCGCCCTGGTTCCACCAGCCTTCGTTGACGAGTTTCTTCACTTCCAGCGCCTTTCGCCGATACTCCCTGGCGCCGGCCGCATTGCCGCGCAGTTGCTGGATGCGGCTGTAAGCCAGGAAGCCGGCGTACTCGGCCGCCAAAAGGTCCACGCCCACCACGAACTGGCTGCCGCCCTCGATGTAGCTCGGGATGCCGCGGGCGGCAAATAATCTGGCCGCGGGTCCGGACAGTCCGGGCGGCGGCACCGGGATTCGGCGCTGCATCACCTGCACCGGACTCAACTGCCACTTCGCCACAAAATCGCGCACGGAGCGCTCGTAGAAGTTGAGAAATGCCGGGTCATTGAGATAGCGCGGGTCGCCGGTCCACTGGTACATGCGCGCGCAGGCGTCCAGCACGTCGAAATTGGCCGGCAGGTCGTACCAGAATGCCTGGTCGTTCTGGTAGTCCACGGGCGCGGGTTTGTTTTCACGATTGATTTCCCAATAACTGCACCAGTCGCGGGATGCCGCGATGTTCTCGGCGAAGCGGTGCAGCATGTTGTACGTGTAGGGAGCCAACCCGAGGGCGTGCGCGCCGGCACTCTGGTGGGAAACGTCGCGCATGCAGAAAGCCTGGCGCCCCGGCAGCGCCGCTTCGTACCACGGACCTACCGGGTCGCCATCGAATACGTAGGCCAAAGCTTGAAAACGGGCCCAGCGGAACGCTTCGGAGAGGCGCTCATCCGACGAACGAAAAGTGAGCGCGCTGTCATGAGCCGCCGCTAGAATCCCGGGGACGAGCAATGCAATGATCAGACGCATGGGGCCCCTTTAGTTAAACGCTTACTGGCCGGAGATCTTGACCAGCACGACCCCATGCGACGGGACATCCGACCAGAATGCGTCGCTGCCCGCGCCCCGGTCGGCATGGGCCCACAGGTCACGCACCTTTTGCGTTCCGGTGATTCCGATATCCGGCCATTTGGCGGTGACGCGGGCCGTGTCCCCTCCGCGATTGAAGAGACCCACCGAGTGACTGCCGTCCGCCAGAGGCCGTGACCAGACTTCCAGATCGCCGTCTTTGAACACGCGCTTTGCCTGTGCACCCAAGGGGTCCTGATCGATTGCAATGACTTCCTTATTGGTGAGAATTTCCAGAACATCGGGAGCCACGCTGCGCAGGTCGTTACCCGCAAGCAAGGGCGCGGCCAGCAGGCTCCAGAGGCTCATGTGCGTGCGGTACTCGGTATCGTTCATGCCGCCGTTGCCGATCTCCAGCATGTCCGGGTCGTTCCAATGCCCCGGCGCGGCGAACTTCTCGCGGCCCGGTCGCTGATCGAACCCGATGTTGGCCATGGATTGCCAGGTATCCCGGATATCGCCGGTCGTGCGCCACAGATTACCGCCGGCTTTGGCGCCCCATTCGCTCACATTCTCCTGGCCGTACTGGCACAGGCTGAAAACAATGGAACGGCCGGAATGCAACAGCGCCTGGCCCATTTTGGCGTAGGCGGCGGGCTGCGAGGAGGATTCAGAGACCTGCGCGGCGCTGCACCAGACGTACTTCATATAGTCGATCCCCCATGAGGCAAAAGACTTAGCGTCCTGCTCTTCTTGTTGGTAGCTGCCTTCGAAGCCGGCGCAGGTGCGCGGCCCGGGCGAGGAATAGATGCCCAGCTTGAGACCCTTGCCGTGCACATAGTCGGCCAGCGATCTCATGTTGGGGAATTTTTCGTTGGTCTCGATGTTGCCCTGCGAGTCGCGCGAGCCTTCCCAGGTGTCGTCGATATTGATATAGACATAGCCCGCATCGCGCATTCCGTTCCTGGCCACGGCATCGGCGGTCTCGCGGACCACCTGATCGTTCACCTGGCGTGCGAACTTGTTCCAACTGTTCCAGCCCATGGGCGGTGCCTTCGCGAGCCCGTTGTAGGCCACAGTTTCCGCAGGCATGGGCAGGGAGATCTTGGGCGGGGGAACCGGCATGGGCGGCGGAGTTTCAGAAGAGACGCGCCGCGCCAACTGCCGAATGGGCTGGGCATTGCCGCGGCCCCCCGTGTCCGCCGCCTGCGTACCGAATCCGAAAGCGCCCCCGCGTCCGCGTCCGAAACCTCCGGGAGGGGGTCCGCCGGGTCCTCTGCCGGGACCGCCCCGGCCCGCTCCGCCGCGTCCGCCGCCGGCAGGGACCTCGATCACCAAACCATCCGCGGTGATCTTACCGGTGTACGGCACTTTGATCTCGTTGTTTCCAAACTGCCGGGTAACGGTAAAAGCGATGTCATTTCCGTTCACTCTGCCGTCTGTAATCGGAAAGCTGTTTTGCCCTTGCGTGACGTATCCGGTGAAGGTGTCGCCTTGAGACTTGAGGAAGTAGGATGTCTCGCCGGGCTGACCGCCGTTACCTGCCGGAGCAAGCCACTTGCCCGTCAAATCGGCCGCCAAAGCCGCGTGCGCCAACAGGGCGCCGCACACTGCAAGCAGGAGGTGTTTCATGATTATCCTAAAGTTAAACGGTTTCGCTCCTGCGCGGCAAGCCTTTTCTAGCAGGGACCGGCACCCTACTCCAACAGCGCGGCCGCTGCTTCATCCAGATACCAGCTCACTCCGCGGCCGGGATGGGAAGCAATCTGCGCCGGGTACTGCATGGGATCGTATTCCTCTTCGAACACCGCGCGCAGTGCTTCCTGCTTGTCGGCTCCGGCCACCAGAAAGGCGGTATTCTTGGCGGCCGATAGTGCTCCGGGCAGCAGGGTGACGCGCCATTGCTTGAACTTTTCGACGTAAGTCGAACCCGCGATTCCCTCGCGATCTTCGATTAGCGGGTCTCCCGGAAACAGGCTGGCGGTGTGCGCGTCCGGTCCCATGCCGCGATGCACTACGTCGAACTGCGGCATCTCCCCCTCGGCCAGCCCGAAAAATTCGCGAATCTCGCCGGCATAGCGCCGCGCCGCGCTTTCGGGCTTCAGTTCGCCGAAAATGCGGTGCACGTGACGCGCGGGAAAGTGCGCCCTGGCAATCAGATAATCATTGGCGAGTTTGAAGTTGCTGGCATCGTCGGTGGGCGGTACGCAGCGCTCATCCACCCAAAACAAATGTACTTTGTCCCAGTGGAACGGCGCAGCCGCCAGAATCGGAAACATGAGTTTGGGCGTGGAACCGCCGGAAATGGCCAGAGTAGCGAACTCCTGGCCGGCAATCGCTTCTTCCAGCAGAGCGAGAATGTGATGGGCACACGCTTCAGAGGCCGCTGCCGCATCGGGATAGGTATGCCGGGGAACACTCATCACTGGCTAGGATAAGCAACACCAACGGCGGACGCCAGCGCCTTTTCAAAAACCGGGTCGCGCCGTACAATTCCCAACTCCTCGCGCACCTGGGCGTATTCGGTGACCAGCGGCAGATGCGTACATTGCGCCAGGTTGTTAACCGTGGTTACCATGCGATCTGTCCAGCGCATGAGCTCGACGAAAATCCCTTCGCCTTCCAGCACTACCCGCATCACCAGCGGCGCCGGCTCGCTGCCGGTCCATTCTCCGCCCGCCAGGGTGAGCTGAGGTTCCGCTCCGGCAGCCGTCAGGCAGCCCATCACCCACGCGCCCATATAGAGGCTGGACGAGTTGGGCGCTGCTCCGGGATATTCCACCGTGACCCGCGATACATTGCGGGCATCGGAGACGATCTCGCGATTTTCGAACACATGGGAGAGCATCTCGCGCCAGCGCGTAAGACGCGTCCAGGCCAGATCGCCCAGCATCCGGCCGGCCGCCTGCCTCAGGCGCGCGAGCGCCGCCCGCGCGTCCCCCGGCACCGCGGCGGAATCGATGATCACCTTGTGCGCCATGGAAGCCATTGCGTCAAATTCCGGCATCGCGAACACGCGGGCGCTGCGGCACCACAAAATCAGCGGAAGATCCGCCACCGCCAGCGGCAGCACCACCGAGGGCACCTCCAGCAGCGCGGCATCCGTCGCCGTGATCTCCACCTGCTCGCAACAGATTTGCCGGCGCTGCCCGAACGGCATCCAGCACTGCGCGTACACGCGCTCCTCGAGCGCCGCCGGCCCCGCGCCGCTGACACGGATGAGGATGGTGCGTGCCGGATGCTCCGGCATGAGCGCGGCTAGCGTTTCGCCCAGCGCGGAGGCATCGTCGCCGGCCTCGCTCACCACCACCAGCGTCATGGAGCAGGCGCGCAAAACTCCGGCGCCGCTTTCGGCGTGGCCTTCTTTCCCTTGGGATACCCACAGATCGGCCAGTTGATGCAGAATTGTTTCCGGTGCGAGTGTTCCCATTACGGTCTCCTCCAGGCATGTCCACGCCGGGCCAGCATCTCATCCGCCGCGGCCGGCCCCCAGGTTCCCGCCGCATAATTCGGAAAATCGAAGTGAGTGGCGCGCCACACGTTCTGTATCGGTTCGATCACGCTCCAACTCGCTTCCACCATATCCTGGCGCGTGTACAGCGTGGCATCCCCGATGATGGCGTCGAGCAGCAGTGTTTCGTACGCCGAAGGGGAGCGCTCGCCAAAGCTGGAGCCGTAGTTGAAATCCATGGACACAGGCCGCAGATTCATCCCCGCCCCCGGCCGCTTCGACAGAAACTTCAACGAGATTCCTTCGTCGGGTTGGATGCGCACAATCAGCAGGTTGGGCGAGCGGTCGCCATCGTCCTCATCGAAAATTGTTAGCGGCGCGGGATTGAACTGGATGGCAATTTCGGTGACACGCTTGGGCAGCCGCTTTCCCGTGCGCACGTAGAAAGGCACGCCGGCCCACCGCCAGTTTTCCACGAAAAACGTGACCGCCGCGTAGGTGTTGGTCTGCGATTGCGGGTCCACGCCCTTTTCCTGACGAAAACCCGGTAGGGCTTTGCCGCCGATGCTGGCGGGGCCGTATTGTCCGGGCACGGCGTTCCTGAGAATCTCCTCGGGCGTCATCGCGCGGATGCTGCGCAGCAGTTTGCTCCGTTCATCGCGCACCGAATTGGCGCGAAAGCTGGCGCTCGGCTCCATCGCAATCGTGGCCATCACCTGCAACAGGTGATTCTGGATCATGTCGTCTAGCGCGCCCGCTTCCTGATAGTACGTGGCGCGGTCCTCCACACCGATCGATTCGGCGCCCGTGATTTGCACGTGATTCACGTAGCGGCGATTCCACAACGGCTCAAAAATACCGTTTCCGAAGCGAAATGCCAGAATATTCTGAACCGTCTCTTTGCCCAGGTAATGATCGATGCGATAGACGGACGATTCATCGAAGGATTCGTGCAGGCGGTCGCTCAGTTCGCGCGCGCTTTCCAGGTCGTGGCCGAATGGCTTTTCCACCACCAGGCGGCGCCAGCCTCCACCCTTACCCAGGCCCGCGCCACCCAGCCCCTGAGCGATGGGCGCGTATTGGCTGGGCTGCGTGGAAAGGTAGAACATCACGTTGCCGCCGGTGCGCCGCGAGTCCTCAATCTCTTTCAATTTGGCGGCCAGGCGCCGATACAACTGTGGGTCCGCGATATCGCCCGCCACGTAAGAAAGGCCGCCGGCGAAGGCTTTCCACACGTCTTCGTCGAACTGGGTGTCTTCGGAAAATTGCTGGACCGCCTCCTGCATCTTCTGGCGGAACTGCTCGTCACTCATCGGAGTCCGCGAAATGCCGACCACGGCGAATCCGGTCGAAAGCCGCCGGTCGTAAGCCAGCCGGTACAGCGCGGGCAAGAGCTTGCGTTTGGTGAGATCGCCGTTGGCGCCGAAGATGACCACAATGCACTCCGGCACCTGCCGCTCAAATCTCAGAGGATCTTGAAACGGATTTTCGATAGGCATCGAATCCAAGGTAACATGCGCATTGGATGCGTCCCGGGCCTGTCCGCGATGGCCGATTCCCGGCGATTCCCGGACGCCGGCCGGGTCAGAAATACAAATGGCCGCTGAATTGGATCTGGCGTCCGTAGAACCCCGTCCGCTCGTCGATGACCTTGCCGAAGTTGGCCGACGTGATGCTGGTCACCGGATCGGCCTGCGCCATGTTGTTCAGGGTGTTGTACGCCTCGAACCGCAGTTCGAACCGCACGCGCTCCGTGATGTGGAACTGCTTTCCCAGCGTGCTGTCGAGGTTCAGAATGTCCGGTCCCACCAGGTCGCCGTATTGCACCGGGTTACTGCGCGGCGTGAAGGGCGGCAGCAGGGCCACGGCGGCGGTGTTGAACCATTCGTTTCGCGTCGGGTTCGATAGCGCCGGGTCGCCGTTGACCACGGCCCCACCCAGGCGGATGGGGATACCCGAGTTGTAAGTGAACAGGGCGCTCACCACCCATCCTCCCAGAATGCCTTCGACTACCGGGTGCATGTTGGTCAGGTAGCGCCGTCCCTTTCCCACCGGCAGTTCGTAGACGGTAGCGCCGGTCAGGCGCGTGTGCGCCGTCTGCGCGGGAATCCAGGTCAGGTTGCGGGCGTACGTCGCGATGTCATCGTAGAACCCCTGGTCCACTTCGTTGTTGTAGTTGAAACCGATCATTATCGTCAGCCCGTTGGCGTATGGCCGCCGGACCGAGATCTGGAGCGCGCGGTAATGATCGCCTCCTCCGCCCTGCATCAGTTCGTTGAGCGCTCCGTACTGCGGATAGGGCGTCAATAGCGAACTCACCGCTACCTGCGATTGCGTCCGCAGAGTGCCCGGCATTTTATCGGCG
Organism: Candidatus Sulfopaludibacter sp.; assembly: GCA_031292755.1. Taxonomy (GTDB): domain Bacteria; phylum Acidobacteriota; class Terriglobia; order Bryobacterales; family Bryobacteraceae; genus Sulfopaludibacter. The sequence goes on along the minus strand of JARLGM010000043.1, from coordinate 17,363 downwards.
GGCAGCAGGTCGTAGAAGGGATTGGCCACCTTGGCGGTGGTGGCGTTCTTGGCGGTGTAGGCGATGTTCGGGTCCGCCATGTTGAGGTTATAGGTATAGGGCAGGTTGCGGCCGTAGTTCATGAAGTAAGTCACATCGGCCAGCAATTTTCCGGGCAACTGGCGCTGCAGGCTGAAATTGATGCGGTCGTTGGTCTCCGGCTGGAAGTTCGGGTTATACCAGTTCGCCGAGTTACCCAGATTGGTATATGCGCCGTAACCCTTCCCGATGGGCTCCACCAGGCCGGTGGGAAACGGATTCGACACCGTCTCCTGCGGCACCCCCTGCAAGGGAGCGATGGCGTTGGTGGTAGCGCTGAAGCCGTCGTAATACACGCTGCCCAGAATGTTCAGAGTGTCGGTCAGGGAAGTCGGCGTGACGTAGCGGGCATACCCGGCGCGCAAGGCTGTCTTGTCGTTGATGCGCAGCGCCACACCGATGCGCGGCTCCCAAAGCACCGCCGGCGTCTGCAGCACGCCGGGATGGTTGGCATCGGTGAACGTCCACGCTCCGTTGAAGATGGGCGGCGCGGTGCGCAGCGCCGTCACCGCCGCCGGCATGGCCGGCGCATTGGTGCCGGACAGTTCCGGGATGGGCGTGCTCAGATTGAGTTCCTGCGTCAGGCGGTACTGGCTGTCGATCATGGGCCCGTTATGTTCCGCCCGCAACCCCATGTTGATGGTGAGCCGCGAACTCACCTTGAAATCGTCCTGCAGGAAGAACGCCGAGTACGATATACGCGGGTGCTGGATGGGGATGGTTTGAACGTTGGAATTACTGTCCATGGCGCCCAGCAGGAACGTGGCCCACCCGTTTCCGCTCAGCGCTGTATTGGGCGAGAGATAGGTATTGGCCGTCTGCCCGGCGTCGAAATAGAACTGTGTGAAGGCGGGCCGCGCCGCGTCCACGATCTCCCGCCGGAACTCGCCGCCCGCCTTCAGGTAGTGCCGCCCCAAAGTCTTGGAGAGCCGGGCCGCGATGGTATAAGTCTCCGGCGTCTGGTACCAATAGTTGCTGATGCTGCTGGAGAAAATGCCGCCTCCCGTTCCGCTGCTGCTGGTTACGTTGACGTTCGGAAAATAGATCTGCGGCAGATTGGCCAGGTACGACTGATACCAGGGATTGTTGGGCCACAGCGCCGCCAGCCCCTTCTGTCCGATTTCCGTGGGCGTGTTCTGGAACGAATCGTTGATCCCCTGGTAGGACGTGCGTACGTTGAAGACCGTCGTCGGATTGATAGTCCACACCAGATCGCCCGCGGCGTTCTGCGCGTTCCGCGCCGAGCCCTGGAAATAGCGCATCGGCGAGCCGCTTCCGGTGTAATCGGACGTGGTCTCAGTGGTGTGCAGGTAGTTGTACCGGGCGAAGAAGCGTAACTTGTCCGTGATGTTGTAATCCACCCGGTCCATGAAGTTCCAATACGGGTAGATGTCGTAAAGCTGGCCCTTGAAGTTGTTGGCACCGGTGATACCGTCTCCCGGATTGTTGGGCTGCCACAAGCCCGCCATCACCTGCTGGGAAAAAGGATCGATCCGCGACGCCGGAATCGTGTTGCCCGGAAACGGCTGGCGCGTCACTGTGTTGCCGTTGGTCTGGGTGGTCCACGGATCGTAGATGGTATCCAGACCGCCCTGCGTATTCAACTGGTGAGAGAAATCGCCGGTGCGCTCCGCCGTGGTGGGCAGCGTCTCAATGCGCGTGGAGTAGGGGTTGGACAGGTGAATGTTCTCGTAGGCGAAGAAGTTGAAGAGCTTGTTCTTCTTGATCGGCCCCCCTACGGTGCCCCCATAGGTATTCTGCCGGGTCAGGTTGTCGGTCAGAGTCATGCGGTCCGCCAGCGCGTTCAGCGCCGGATTCCGGCCCGCGTAGTAGGCCGTGCCATGAAATTCGTTGGTGCCCGATTTCATGTCCATCACGATGATGCCTCCGGCGCTGTGCCCGAACTCGGCATCCACCGCGTTCTGTTGCACGCTCACCTCCTGAACGGCGTCCATCGGCGGCGTGTAGCTGGACTTCTGCGTGGTCATCGAGGCGGTGCCGTCCATGATGATGTCGTTTTTATCGTTGGTTCTGCCGCCCACATCGAACTGCGATCCGGCCCAGAAGTGGAACGGCTCCTGCTGCGTGGTGGAGTGCACCACCACCGCCGGATCCAGCGCGACGAACATAAACGGGTTCCGGCTGATCACGGGCAGATCGTTGGCCAGCTTGGTGTCCACCGTGTTGGACATGGACGCAGTGTTGAACTGCACGGCCACCGGCGCCGATTCCACGGTGACGGTCTCCCGCGCGTTGCCCACCTCCATGAAGGCGTTCACCGTCACGTCGCCGCGGGCCTCCACCAGCACGTTCTTCTGCACGAAGACGCGGAAACCTACGGCTTCCACAGCCACCGTGTAATGGCCGGGCACCACGAAGTCGAATAGGTAGTGGCCGGTGTCGTTGGTTACCTGCGCGGCACGCGCGCCGGTCTCATCGTTGGTTAGTGTGACGCTGGCGCCGGTCATCACGGCGCCGCTTGTATCGCGGACATCGCCTTGCACTCTGCCGCGGGTTTCCTGTGCCACCAGAGAAGCTGCCAATACAAGCAGCAGCACGGAAGATCGTCGCAACGTGGACATATCCCCTTACCCTCCTACATGGCGCTCACCCTTGGAATTGGGACCGATTATATCTAAAATTTCGCGCAGGGGGGAAGGGGCTGGCCGCCCGATCGCCCGCGGAGCGGAGCCCGCTCTACTTAACGCAACGCCGACGCGGGATCTACCCGGGTGGCGCGCCGCGCTGGAAGGTAACTGGCCGCCCCGGCGACCAGAATAAACAACAGCGCGATACCGGCAAAGGTCGCCGGATCGGTGGGACTCGTCCGGAACAGCAGGCCCTTCATCACGCGGGTCAGCGCCAGTCCGCCGCCCATGCCGATGGCCGTGCCCGCAACGGTCAGTCCCAGTCCTTCCCGCAAGACCAGCGTCACAATGTCACTGTGCTGCGCTCCCAAGGCGCGGCGGATTCCCATCTCCTGCGTCCGCTGCGCCACCGAATAAGCAATGACGCCGTAGATTCCCACCAGCGCCAGTAACAAGGCCAGGCCCGCGAAGGTTCCCAGCAGCCACAGGGCCCACGGGCGATTGCCCAGCGACGTTTCCAACACGGCCTCCATCGTTTTCACTTCCGACACCGCTTGCTCGCGATCGACGGCCGAGACCTGTGCGCGAATGGAGTTCACCAGGGGCAGGGGATCCGCACCGGTGCGAACGGCAAGATAGGCGGTCTGCGGAGGATGGATGGCGTACGGTACGTAGAATTCCGGGGAAGCCTGGCTGGCCAGCCCGCCTTCGCGAATGTCCGCGGCCACTCCGACAACTTCCAGCCAGCCCACCGCTTTGTCGTACGCTTCGGCGATGTGCCGGCCAACGGGGTTCACCGTGGGATAGTCGCGCCACAGGTGTCGTGCCAGACTCTCGTTGACGATGATTACCGGCGGAGCACCCGCCACATTGTCGCGTGCCGTAAACTCGCGCCCCCGCCGCAACGGGATCTGCATAGTTTGGAAATAGCCGGGCGCGATGCTCTGCCACACTGCGTACGAAGCGGCATCCCGCTCGTCGGGCGCGGCCGCTCCTTCCACCCTGCTGATGTTGGTCCGGATCCATGTGGTAGTGGGAAGCGACATCGCCATGGCGGCGTTGCGCACGCCCGGCACTGCGGCCACCCGCTGGAGAAGGGCATCGAAGAACGCCGTCCGCTTCCGCGGCGTATCGTAGCGAGTAACGGGAAGGGCGACCTTCATCGTTACCAGCCCGGCCGCTTGAAACCCCGGATCCACGGCACGCAGGCGGACTATGCTGCGCATCAACAGGGCCGCGCCAATCAGCAGCACCACCGAGAGGGCAATCTGCGCCACCACCAGCAATCCCCGCGGACTGATGCCCAGCGAACTTCGCCTGCCGGAAAGCCCGCGGCCCGCGCCGGCGCTGGTCTCTCGCAACATGCCGGCCAGGTCCGGCCGCGAAAGCTGGAGCGACGGAAAGAGTCCGAACAAAACTCCCGTCACCAGCGAGAGCGCCAGGGTAAACGCGAGCACCGTGCCATCCAGCCGGATATCGCCGCGCCCTGGCAGGTACAGGGCTCCCACCAGCTTCCGGTCATCCATGGCTTGCAGCGCGCTCAAACACCATTGCGCCAGCAGTGTCCCCGCCGCTCCTCCCACGAAGGCCAGCACCAGGCTCTCCGCCAGGAGTTGCCTCACCAGGCGGACGCGGCGAGCGCCCAGGGCGGCACGCAGCGCGAACTCGCGGCCACGCGATGTTGCCCGCGCCATCAGCAGGCTGGCCACATTGGCACAGGCGATCAACAGGACGAAGGCCACCGCCCCCAGAAGAATGCGCAGCAGGGGCCGCACGTTCTGCACCAGCCGGTCCTTCAGCAAGACCACTTGCATGATGCCGCGGTCGATGCCTGGATGCGCCGCGTTGTATTGCCTGCTCAGGACCTCCATTTCGGCGCGCGCTTGCGCCAGGCTGGTCCCGGTACGCAGGCGCGCGAAGCCCTTCAACAAGGCGGCGCCCCAGTATCGCGAGGGCAGTGCCGACCATTCCGACGGCCTGGTAAACCACACATCCACGCCCGGAAAGGGGAACTCAAAACCGGGCGGCAGCACACCGGCGATGGTATATGCCGTGGCATCCAGCATGGCCGTCCTTCCGGCGATTTGCGGGTCTCCGCCGAACCGCCGTTTCCACAACGCCGCACTGATCATCACCGCGCTGTTCTCATCCGGCAGGAATCCGCGACCCACCAGCGGCGGCTTACCCAGAACCTCCAGAAAATTGGCCGAGACGCGGGCGCCCTTCAGCGGTTCCGGCTCGGAATCGCCCGACAGCGTGACGTTTTCCATGTTGGCGCCGAACGCTCCCACGGCAGCGAACGAGTGTGCCGCCGCGCTCATCTCCGCAAAGCGCAATTGTGTGAATTGCGTCTCCGGCAGGTTGCGCTGCGGGTCGGACGTTGCCAGGAAAACCAGCCGGTCGGGGTCGCGATACGGCAGCGGATTCAGCAGCACCGCGCGGATCACCGTGAAGATTGCCGTATTCGCCCCAATCCCTAAGGCCAGCGTGAGCACGGCGGTCACCGTGAAAGCGGCGTTCTGGCGCATGGCGCGCAAAGCGTAAAGCATGTCCTGGTGCATTCGGACCCTCTCCTCCGGTAAAATCAAAATATCACCAAACCCACCCAGCCTTCGCGAGGCCGTCATTTGCCCGCACTCACCGGACTCCGCTTCATCCTGGCATTGTGGGTGATCCTGCATCATCTCACCGGGCCGGGTCAGATGCTCGACGGTTGGGTGCGCAGCCTGCCCTACTTCTTCTATGCCGTGATCCGCGGCGGATACCTGGCGGTCACAACATTTTTCGCGCTCTCCGGTTTCGTGCTGGCGCGCAGCTATGCCGGCACACCCTGGGATCGCACCAGCCTGCTGCGCTACGGCGTGAGCCGTTTCGCGCGAGTCTATCCGGTGTATGCGTTAAGCCTGGCCCTGGTGGCGCCGTTCATCCTCGCCGATCGCACGCCCGGAAAGGGCCAGCTCGTTGCGGCGCACGGTCTTCTGCTGCAAGGGTGGCTGGGCCATCTTCCGGTGAACTGGAACACGCCGGCGTGGTCGCTCTCCTGCGAGGCCTTCTTCTACCTGACGTTCCCGCTTGTGGGCGCGGCGGTGCAGCGCGCGAGCTGGCGCACCACGCTGGGCGTTGCCGCGGCGTCGTGCGTGCTGACGCGCGCCATGTGGGCAGTCGGCATCAGCGACGAAATCAAACCGCTGATTCACCTGTCCGATTTTCTGATGGGTATCGCTGCGTCCCGCATCTACGATCTGCTCCAGGAGCGGCGCCTGCAACCCGCCGGTTCGTGGTTCTATCTGCCGGGCTCGGCTCTTGGCTTCGCGCTCATTGCCTATCCCGGACTGCTGCCCCCGAACGTCGATCTGAATACCGCCCTGCGCCCCCTGAACGCTCTGCTGCTGCTCGGCTTCGCGCTGGGCGGCGGCGTGATCGCGCGCCTGCTCTCGTCGCAGGCCGCCGTCTACCTGGGCAAGAGCAGCTACGCCATGTACATTCTGCACGTGCCCGTGCTGTGGTGGTATCTGCGGTGGTCGCGCGGCTTTTCGGTGCTGCTGTACCTCACCCTGGTGATCGGGTTAGCGGCGCTGGTGTACCGGTTTATCGAGGAACCGGCGAATCGCTGGTTGCGGATTCGGATGGCGCGGGTGCAAGCTTAGCACTCCAGGTACCTTTCTTTAGAATTCCCCCGGAAAGAGCCGATACGAACAGTGGAGGCTTCATGAGCAGACGCAGATCAATCGGAATGGGTGCGGCGGTGGCGGCGGTCTTCACGCATGGCATGGTCTTTTCCGCCGTGAATTTCAATGACGCCCTGCCGGTTTCAACCTATCGAGGATTCTTCCGGCACATCCTGCTGACAACGGAGCGGCTGTGGAGTTTTGCACACGGATGGCAACCGATGAGCCACGTTCGTGACTTCGGACGTTTTTACGCTCCGATGGTTCATCTGATTTGCCCGCTGATCGGGTTCGCTTTTTTCTGGATTCTTTCGCGGCACAAACTGGGCGGCAACTTCTGGAAGCCGGCGGCGCTTGCCCTGCTGCTAGCCATCCCGCCCGGTTTCAGTGACCTGGTGCCCGGCTATGCATTGCCGTGGGTTGAAGTGGTACGGACACTGCTCATCGTCTGGTTCATGGTGTGGAGCGTGGGAGCGCTTAGGATCTCTAAACCTAACGCCCCGACAACCTCCGTAGCGATCGGGCTCGGCCTAGGCCTTGCCGCTCATTGAGGAGCCGGCGAACCGCTCGCCAGGGACTCGGGTGTACCGCTCCAGGTACCTTTCAATCCCAACTCTTCGGCGCGATCCTGCATAGCCCGAAGGCAGAACTCCACGTGCTCTTCCAGCGGCACGCCCAACTCCAGCGCGCCTTCGGTGATGTCCTGGCGGTTTACCGAGCGCGCGAAGGCTTTATCCTTCATCTTTTTCTTCACGCTCTGCACATCCACCTCGAACACGCTGCGCGAAGGCTTCACGTAAGAAATGGCGGTGATGAATCCGGCAAGTTCGTCGCACGCGTAGAGGGTCTTCTCCAGCGGCGAAACCCGCGGCACGCCGCTGTAATTGGCGTGCGAGAGAATCGCGCGGCGAATCTCCTCGTCCACGCCGCGTTCGGCCAGGATGGCCTCGCCTTTCATCGGATGATCGGGCGCTTGCGGGTGAATCTCCCAATCGAAATCGTGCAGCAGCGCCGTCACGGTCCATTTGTGTTCGTCCTCACCGAGCTTGCGGGCATAGGCGGTGACGCAGGTCTCCACCGCCAGCGCGTGTTTGCGGAGCCCTTCCGATTTGGTGAATTCGCAGACGATGTTCCACGCCTCTTCTCTACTGATCATGCGATTATCATAAACCAGTGAGCCGGAATTCCACGCTACTGGGGCTTGGCTTGATTGGTATCGGCAAGCCTTGGGGACACGCGCCGCGGCCGGTGCCCTCCGAAACCGAAGCTCGGGCGCTGCTCGAGTTCGCCTGCGAACTGGGGATTCGCTACTTCGATACCGCGCCCTCCTACGGCGACGGACTCAGCGAAGAGCGACTGGGGTGCTTCGTGCAATCCTTGCCCGCGGCGCAGCGCGCCAACCTCACCATCGCCACCAAGATGGGTGAACACTGGGACCGCGCCAAAGGCGAGCCCTATGCCGGCCATTCCTTCGACGCCCTCCGGCGCAGCCTGGACCGCAGCATGGAGCGCCTCGGCCGTATCGATATTCTGCAACTGCACAAGACCACGCCGGGCGCCCTGCGCAGTAGCGACGTGCGGCGCGCGTGGGAGTATGCCGGGTCGCTGGGGATCGCGCGAATCGGGCCCAGCGCCAGCGACTTGGAATCGGCCTGGCTGGCGCTCGAGGATCCACGCTTTTCGGTGATGCAGGTCCCGTACAACGCTGCCAACCCGGCTTTCGGCCCGGTGATCGATCAGGCAGTGTTGCGCGGAGTATCGGTCATGGTCAACCGTCCGTTCGCCATGGGGTCGCTGGTCGCCGACGGAACGGACAAACGGCAGGCGTTCCAGTTTGTGCTGGCGCGGCAGCCCGCCGTAATACTCACCGGAACAGTCTCGCGAGATCACTTACGCGAGAACTGGGAAGCCTTCCACGATTATTCCAGCAGCCGGAAGGTATAAATCTTGCCGATCGACGCGCTGCTGTGCGCCGTCCCCGCGCCCGGCGGCAGGAAACCGTACTCGCCGGCGCCCATTTTGGGGAGCACTACTTTATAAACACCCTTGGCCACTCTCTTGCCCTCGAACGGGATCACGTCGCGAGTGGCTCCCCCGGATTCGTGCATCACGCCGCCGGTGACCGTGCGGAACTCGCGCGAATCGGGATTTTCGTGAAGGTGCAGGAGTTGATATTCGGTGATTGCCACGCCCTCCGGTACATAGATCAGAACTTCCAGCGGGGTAGCTACCGAGTTACGACTGTGAACGCCGTCCAGATGTCCGTTAACATCTCCCTTTACTACGCCTGCGGTGGCGATGTGCTTGAGAACGCCGCCGGTCTTCCAGTTCACCACCTCCGGCAACATTTCCTCCCAATTGCCGCCTTTTCTGAAATAAACTCCAATGTCGGGATCCTTGGGCAGATCGCTGTCTGGGGCCGCGCTGACCGTTGCCGGAGCCGCCGGCGCAGAACCGCCCGCGCCCTTGGAAATCATCGCTGAGAGCACCTTCTCGCTGACACCCTGTCCCTTTAAGCTGACCATATCGTCCGGCGTCACAGCGTATTTGCCGGGCTGATTTTGAATCATGCTGACGATAACTCCTTCGCCCAAACCCGCCTTTATCATTTTGACGATGGAGTCATTAGTCAAAACGTCCTGCGCCAAGGCACCCAACGTCATGATCAAGAGCAAACGAACTGTTTTCATATGAACCTACCTTTAACTACGCCGTCCCCAATGAACTGAGATGTTGACACATCCGCAAATCCGGGTCAAGCAGTAAGTGCACTTTATCCCCAAACATCTCCCCATGCGGATTTTCGAGCGGCGCGGAACTTATCCTTAGTCCGCTTGGTAATCCGTTCAGTGTGCAGCCCTGTAGGCGTGCAGACCTCCAGGGTGATGAGTCCTGGTTGGTACCGCGGATGGCGGACGATGCGCGCCTCCGGTAGAGAGACGGCGTTGCGGGTGAGCGCAATGTAACTGAATTTTTCGTCTTCGTAATTCAGTTGCGCGTCCTTGAGGCGCCGGTGCAGGCTGGAGCGTTCCACGCGCGCGGCAAAGTGGCACCAGTCCGGATGCACCACCGGACAGGCCGTTTCCGCGGGACACGGCGCCGCCATGCGCGCACCCGCCGCAAGCAATTGGTCGCGGACCGCGCGAACCAGTGAGAAGCCCGCCGGCGTTCCTGGTTCGATAACCACCAGCGCCACGCGCGCAGCCTGCCATAGGCGATGGGCCAGCGGCTTCGCAAGTTCGCCCAGTGAATAAGCGGCCATCACCAGGTCGTGAGGCGGCAGTGGGTCCAGCGTAGTGGCATCGGCGCTAAGTACGGCGGCGTCCGGCAGAAATCCGCGGGCCGCTTCCAGGAAGGCGGAATCGCGCTCCAGCATGGTGAAAGCTGCCTCGGGATACCACTGGTGCGCGGCCAACGATGCCGCCCCGGTCCCCGCTCCCACGTCCAGAATGGTCGCCACCGGGGCGTTGCCCAGCCGTGTCCGAACTTCGCCCAGAACGCTGTACGCGGCCGTGTACGTGGCAGGCATGCGCGTCACCAGGTAGGCGGCGGTGCGCTCCGCCGCCGTCAGCCTGCCCAACGCCGAAACACGCCCCTCGCGATACCCCTCGGACATCGCGGCGGCTGCGCGCTTCAGGGCGCCGAAGCCCACCTCTTCGGCGCGCTCGTCGACAACGCGACTGACAGGTCCTGGCAATTGCACTCTTCCATGATGCCGGATTCGCGCGGAACTTCTTTGGAAATCCTGGTGTCTATTTGGGTGGAGGTTGACGCCAATGTCAGCAGCCAGGCAACACTCCAACTGATTCCCGAGACATTCAGAAAAAAAACGGCCCGCTCGCGGACAGGTGGAGAAGTGTGCCCAAACAAAAAGGGGGGATTATGTTCGAACAGGTTTTCGTCGCGGAAGCTCCCGGAAGCAAACGATTCTGGACTACCTGCGCGGGGGTGACGGGACAGGTCGCGTTGGTGGCCAGTTTGATTCTGGCCCCGATGGTGTGGCCGGAGGCGCTGCCCAAGCCCACCGCGCTACTCACGCTATTACTGCCGCCCGTACCCATGCCGCCTCCGCCCAAAGCGATGGACGCGCCGCAGGTAGTGCGAGCGGTGGCAAAACACGCATTCGTCGACCCGAATGGAAAGTACATTCAGCCCGTCAAGCCTCCGGACAGGATCGACATGACTCCGGACGATCCGCCGATTACGGGCGGACAATATGTGGCCGGTGGAATTCCCGGCGGACAGTCGGGCGGCATGCAAAACGGCGTTCTTTCCGGCATTCTGCTCGCGGGCGCCGCGGCCTTCGCGCCACCGCGTCCGGTCGAACCTCCGCGTCCGGTGGAGAGAACTGTTGCTCCGCCCGAGCCTGTCCGGCTGAAGATCGGCGGCGTGGTACTCGAAGGAAAGCTGATTTCCAAGGTCGAGCCGCCATATCCGCCCCTGGCCCGCCAGATGCGAGTGCAGGGCGCGGTGGAATTGCTGGCGGTGGTGGGCACCGATGGCCGCATCCGCGAACTGAAACTGCTCAGCGGTAGCCCCCTGCTGGCTCCCGCGGCCATCAATGCGGTGAAGCAATGGGTCTACCGGCCCACGCTTCTCAACGGCGAAGCTGTGGAGATCATGGCCCCTGTCACTGTAACTTTCAGATTGAATTGAATTACTTGACGGAAAGAAACTCTCTGACGTTTTCCCGGAGTAGTTGCGGAAAGCTCTTATCCAGATACGAACGGATAGAGACGTAGCACTGGTCGCATTCGTTGGTGCGGGTGAACTCCCGGATCATGCGGTCACGATCCTCCAGCGGGTATCGCTGGAATTGCATGGAGCAGGGTTGCAGGGCGCCATCGGCGGTAACTACCAGGAACCTCAGGCCGGCCTTGCAGCCGGGGGTCCCGCCGTTCGCAAAGTACCGGCGCGTGGCCTCCAGTGTGGTGGGCGCGTTGACGATCCAGTTGGTGGCGTCGCGGCGCGCCTCCACTTTGTCCAGCAGATCATTCAACTCGTCAAGCTGCGCGGGCGTGTTCAGAAAGTAATCGCGGCACCCGGTGCGGCGCGCCGAGTAAGCGCTGTAGCAGAGATTCACCCCCCACTCGCGAGCTTTATCGGCGATCCGGTCGATCTCGCCCACGTTCTCGCTGGTGATGCAACTGTTGAGCACGATATCGTCATGTCCCAACCGGGCCAGCCGCGGAATCAGGTCGCTCAAATGGGAGTAAAGGCCGGGATAAACGCGGAAATCATCGTGGCGCGCGTCCGGAAAATCGAGACTCACGGAAAACTGGTCGATCCCGGCGGCGCGCAGTTCCAGGTACTTCTCTTCGGTCATCAGCGACCAGTTTGAAACTAGAATCGTGTACGGCCGGCGCGGGCTGCCTTTGATCGTGCGGACGATCTCCGCTACGTCGTCACGCATCAGCGGTTCGCCGCCGGAAATCTGCACCACGCACGGCCGCAGGGCTTCCATGTACCGGGCGTACTCGGGTGGCCGGAGATTGCGCGATTCGTCGCGCGGACCGCCATGGTCACAGTGCTTGCACCAGCAGGTACACGCGTCGGTGACTTCGAAAGAGACCACGATGGGACGCTGGGCGAGCCAGTTCAGCGACCCCCGCCCGATGATCCGCAACGAGTCCGTCAGAGGGACCTTGCGCAAACCGCGATGGTAACATGCTGCGCCCCGGCGCGATACTGTAGGCATGGATAGCGAACTGGTGCAGATCGTCGATGCGGCGCTGGCTGAGGCCGTCCGCAAAGGCGGCGCCTGGATCGCCTGTGAACCGGGCTGCGCGGATTGCTGCCTCGGCCCGTTTCCCATCACCCAGTTGGATGCGCAACGCCTGCGCCAGGGGCTGGCACAGTTGCGGGCGGCCGACCCCGGCCGCGCGGCGCGCGTGGTGGAACGCGCCCAAAAGGCGGCATCCGCTCCGGAATGCGAAGACGACCCGTGCCCCGCCCTCGATCCCGAGCACGGCACCTGCGATCTTTACGCGGCGCGTCCGCTCACGTGCCGGACCTTCGGCCCCGCGCTGCGCTGGAACTCCGAAGCGGTAGGCGTGTGCGAATTGTGCTTCATCGGCGCGAGCGACCAGGAAATTGCCGACTGCGCGGTGACGCTCGACGATCAGGGCCGCGAGGCCGCCCTGCTCGAACAGATGGGCGCGCGCCGGCAAACCTCTGTCACCTTCGCCCTGGCAACGTAGAGCGCGATCTCATTTCGCTTCGCCGAGCGGCACAACTTTCGAATCGCTCTGAAATTTTCGGTAGTTGCTGAAAGTATCGTTTACTTCCAGGTGCAGCTTGGCGAACACCATCAGGCGCGGATCCAGCCTCGCATTCATGCTGTAAGCCATCCACGCACCCTCGCTCAGACGCCGCTGCTGGAAGGTGAAGTGCAGTTGGCCCGTGGGAATCCGCAGCAGAATTTTGCCCCAGGTGATCGGCGCGATATTGTCTCCCTGCATCTGTGCCCAGCGGGACTCTGCCTGATCGATCCAGACCTTGAAGTGAAGCTTGGCGAGAGTTTTGGTGTCATCGCAGGAAGGCGAAGCGTCCGGCAGCGCATTGGCTTCCACGATCCACGCCGGCCGGCCGTTGATTTCGCCGGGGCCTTGCAGCCGGAACTGAAACGCCTTGAGGAACTCACTGTCGCACACCAGTTGTTGCGCGGAGCGCTTACGTTCCGCCTCTTCCCGTTTGGCCTTGGCCTCCGGGGCCTCGTGCGCCCGCTTCTCCACGGCTTTATCGAAGCGGGCCTGCTCGGCGCGCTCTTTGTCGGGCGGCAGAGGCTCGCCGTCCTTGCTGATCAGGCGCTGGTATTCCTGATCGTAGAGCGTCATTACTTCATGCGTCTCGCTGGTTGTTTTCTTCACCGCGCCATCGGTATCCAGGAATTTCAGAACGGTCTCATCGGTGTACACATAATCCTTGGCGGGCGCCAGTTCGAGCGATTCGAACTTCAAGGAACGCTCGATGATCTCCCGGGCGTCGGGCCCGGCCGCCGGGGCTGCGGGATCGGTGACCTTCCCACCCTTCTCCGGCGGAGCGGCGGAGGGTGGCGCCGCGACGCGCGCGTGCTCGATCCGGCAGCCGCCCCTGCCATCGAATACCGCGCTGCATCGCTCCTCGCGCGCGCAGGCGAAGCTGGCCGGCAGTTTGCAACTGGCGGAGGCATCCGAATTGTCCGGCTCGGCGAGCGTGTTTCCCGCCGGCGCCTCGGTCGGAACGCGGTCCACATGACAGCGGACATCGCGGTCATACCGCGCCGTGCAAGTGAACCCGCCCAGGCAAACGAAATTCGCCGGCAGCGGGCAACCCGACTCACTCCCCGCCGACGATGCGCCGCCTTCAATCGTCAGGCGCATCGCGTGAAAGTCCAGCGTGACGCTTTGCGCGTTCCCGGCAAAATCGGTACCCAGATTGCCGTGTGCCCAGGATCCATCCTCTGTAAAATTCCGCGATAACGCATGAATGCGTCCGGCCGTGACATCGGCTCCTCCCACCCGCAGCGTCAGGGAAGAAAGTGTGCGCGCACCGGGATCGTGATTGGTGTCGCTGATATCGAACGGCTCCGGCGTGCCCGCTTCCACGGTCTTCGCGAATTGGTCCGAAAAGGTGGGGAACATCAGCGTCTCGAAGGTGCCGGTGTCCACCAGCAGGTTCAGCTTGGCGGAGCCGAACGCGGCTTCCGTCACCAATTGGCCGTCATCCAGGCACAGATTCGCGGCGGCGGGATCGCGCGGCCCGGAGGGGAATCCCAGTTCCATCGTCCCGTCGGAATTCCAACGCAGCGTTCCCAGGGCGAGCAGCAGCGGCAGGCCCAGCAGCCCGTCGTGGTCGTCGTCCCGATCCACCAGAAACGACACGTCGCGAAGGTGGATATTGCCGATCACCAGGTCGTGCGCTACCGCCACGCCCGTTGCCGTCGCGTCGCTGTGCGCGCCGTAAGGTTCAATCGGAATGGAGACGGCATGCACCGTCAGCCCCAGCCGTTTGGCTTCCGTTTCACTCAGAAAGGACGCCGATGAGCCGGTGTCCACATAGTAATTTGCGGGACGGCCGTTGACGGTGAGGGGCAGCACGATCTGGTTGTCCACCTGGTAGTAGGGGATGCGCGAGAGACCCCGCGCCACAACCGTCTGGTCCGGATAGCCGTTCAGCGCACCCAGTTCGGCCCGCGCCTGCCGGAAATTGCGATACACCGCGCGGTCCAACTGGCTTGCTTGCGTGAGTTCCCGAAGCAGACTCTCCACCCGCTGCGCCTGCGCTGCCGCGGCCTTGCGCCGTCCGGAGCGCGCATACATTTCCTCCAGCAAAAGGGCGGCCTCGACCCGCTGGGCGGTGTCGGAGCCGGATTTCATCGCGGCGCCCAGATACCGCTCGGCGGTCGCCGGATCATTGAAGGCCGCCGCCACCGCGCCCCGGTAGAATTCCGGAGTCGCCGGGCCGGCCGCATCCCGCAGACGGAACCACTGATTGGTCAGGTACAGGTTTTCCAGGTCCGCCCCGGGCAGTGGAGCACAGATCGCGAGGAGCAGGCAGAACGTACAAGCGACGCTGCGCATAAAGAGCGGTCTCTAGCGAATTTAGCACGAACTTGAAAGGCAGGCTCGCCCGAGGGCATTCTCCTTGCGTGAGAGCCATCACCTGGCTTGTGCTTTTTCTCGCAGTCACCGGCGTGGCCGATGAAGCAGCCGATCGATTGGCCGTCCGGAAGACGCTCCGCTCGCTCAATATCGCCGCCGAGCGCAGGGCGCAGTTCACCGTTGACGCCGATGGCAGATCGCAACTGGAAGCCGCCATCCACGCGCCGCGCCGTGAACGGCCGCCCAACGAGCCCCTATCCGCCGACTACTGGCCCTTCTGGCCCGCCTACCTGGAAGAGCCCTGGCCCGTGGAAACGATCTCCATCCGCTTCATCACCGCGGACGTGGCGCTGGCCGATTGCAAAGTGAGAAACCAGCCCATCCTCATAATCCTGAAAAGGGAAGGGCCGGATTGGAAAATCGCAGCGGTCCGGTTGGGGCAGGCTCCACTTGCCTGGACCGGCCCGGAGGGCCCGGCCTACGCCGGCACGTCCACCCAGGCGCGCTTCTTGCTGCTCTCCAGTTCCGCTTCCAGAATCGTGAGCTGGCGCAGGCCATCGACGAACTGCGGATACTCCGGCTCGGCGCCTGGATCTGCAATCGATTGGTAGAAGCGCCGGAACACCTGCTTGAACGTATCGTCGTACCCTTCGCTGTGCCCGCCCGGCAGGTCGGCATACGACCGCGCCTTGGGCTTCAGCAGCGACGGATCCTTAATGATGATCTGGTTATTGGTATTGCGGTTCCCAATCCACAACTCGTCGGGACGCTCCTGGTTCCACGCCACACTGCCCTTGGTGCCGTAGATTTCCAGCCTGAGGCTGTTCTTGCAGCCCGCCGATACCTGGCTCGCCGTGAAGGCTCCGCGCGTCCGCTCGCCCATGCGAAATACGACGGCTCCGAAATCTTCCGTATCGATATCCACTTCCTGGTAATCTTCCGGCTGCAGCGTTTTCCCGGCGAAAGTCTCGATCGGTCCTTTGGGCTGCTTGCGCTTCTTGTGGAACGTCTGCAGGTCGGCGCACACGCTGGTGATGCGCTGTCCGGTGACATGCTCCGCCATATCGCACCAGTGCGAGCCGATATCGGCCATGGTGCGCGAAGGCCCATTGGCCTTGGAGTCCAGCCGCCAGTTCCAGTCGGTATCGTACAGCAGCCAATCCTGGGAATAGGTGCCTTGCACTACCAGAATATCGCCCAGGTCCCCGTCCTCCCGCATGCGCCGCATCTGCTGCACCATGGGGTAGAACCGCAGGTTGTGGAAGGTGGCGTTGCGCCGCTTGGTCTGGGCCGCCAGGGCGACCAGTTCAGTGGCCAGCGCCACGCTGGTGGCCAGCGGCTTTTCGCAGATCACGTGCTTGCCGGCCTGCAAGGCGTCCTTCGCAATCGGTGAGTGCATGAAATTCGGGGTGCAGATGTGAACGGCGTCCACGGCGGGGTCGTCCAGAATCTTGCGATAGTCGGCTTCCGTTTTCTCCACGCCGAATTCGGCCGCGAGTTGGTTGGCTTTCTCAATTTGCGGTTCACCAATGGCATAGAGCTGTACGTAGCCCAGCCGTCGAATTCCTTCCAGGTGAACCCGGCCGACGAAGCCGGTGCCGAAGACTGCGGTTTTAAATGTTCTCATGATGGTGTTTTTCTCTAGGGCTGAAAGTTTAATCTATCGCAAAAATTGCTAGATTGGTATGAGTCTCATGGTAGTCAGGATCCGTTTTGCCAAAGGTCCAGTCGTAAACAGGAAGCGGAAACCGGACGAGGGTCTTGCAAATCTTGCGATGGCCGTAGCCGCCCTGTTGACGCCCGCCGCCGTGATGGCCCTGGTGCTGGGAGTCTGGCGGATTGCGGCCGGCCTGAAACTCACTTCCAGCTTCTACATTGCCTCCGGGCCCTTCTCGGATTGGCGCTTATGGTTGGGCGCCGCCGCGCTTTTGCAACTCTGCTCGCATTTCCTGAACCGCTACGGCAAAAGCAAGCATACGGCCGCGTCCTAGATGATATTCTAGCTGTAGCAGAACGTCGCAATGCCACGCACGCGGTATTCCTACAGCGGATCGGCCCTTTCCGGATACTTCCCCACGGGAGTGAAGTGGCTCATCGCCATCAACCTGGGGGTGTTCCTCATTTGCTATCTGGGCGGCGCCGCCATCCAGCAGCTGGCCAGTGTCTACCTGGCTCTCAGCGCCGTCATGGCCATCCGCGGCGTGCTGATCTACCAGGTTTTCACGTACATGTTCGTGCATTTCGGGGTCATGCACGTGCTGTTCAACATGTTGGGGCTTTATTTCTTCGGCGTGCCCATCGAGCAGAGCTGGGGCACGCGCCGATTTGTAAAATTTTACCTGCTTTGCGGTCTCGTGGCGGGTCTCTGCGTGCTGGTTGTGAACATGGCCGTGGGCGATTGGGGCACTCCCACGCTGGGCGCATCCGGCGCGATCTTCGGCGTGCTG
>JARLGM010000042.1 GCA_031292755.1 Candidatus Sulfopaludibacter sp. | reverse complement strand
TGCAGATGGAAGTGATCACCGGCCGTCCGCCGCGCGTGATTCCCTACCTGGAGCGCGATTTCTGGAAGGCCTTCCCCAAGGCCCTGGCATCGGAATTCGCCCGCTTCGTGGCCCTGGTCAAAAGCGGCCACCCCTATATGGGCGCCATGGTGATTGAAGATGTGGCCGGCCTGAAGAAGCCCCCGGTGATGGCGGAAGCCCTGAAAGAGCAGCAGCGCATCGACCTGGAAAGCAGTTTGGAGTACGCCCGCAAGACCCTCAACGTAGGCGTCAACTGGCGCGCGTAGGACCAATGCTGTTCAGTCAGACCGCCGCCGAAGGACATGTCCGGGGCTGGAGACGGCGAGAGGTGACCTCGCTCCGAGTGGCGCGCGATGCGGACGGAGCGCTGGAGCCGAAGCAGAAGTACGACTCGGCGACAACATGTCAATATGGATTGGTAAGCGCCACGCCGCTACTGTCTGGCGTGCCGGTGCGACACTTCACGAGGACTTGCGGGTGAGATAGTAGGTGCTCACGCCGGGGTCATCGTGAATGTCAATGAGCGTGAGGTCGAACTCCATTGTCAGCGTTCGATAGCTGGCGACGGCATAGTAGTGAAACGTTACGCCGTTCATCGTGCCCGTGATGCCTGCGTCGTCGGCGCTGTCGATTTCGGCCGCCGTAAAGAGAAACGGTGCGCCCTGCTTGAGCACACGCGAGACGCTGGCGAACACACTGGCCTGATCACGGCGAGGTAGGTGAAACATCATGCCCCAGGAAATTGCCGCGTCGAAGCTGTTGTCCGCGAACGGAGACGCGCGAGCGTCTCCGCGCACAACCGGCGTGCCCGGGAGATTGGCCCGGAAGCGAGCAATCATTCCGGCGGAACTGTCAAGACCAATCACGCGATGGCCGGCATTCACCAACGCCTCCGTGATCGGCACGCCGTTGCCGCAGCCGACGTCCAGAATGCGTGAGTGGGCTGGAAGCATCGCGGCCACCGCAAGCGCCTCGGCGACTCCGACACTCCCGCCGCGATCGTTCGCGTACCAGTCGGCAATCAGATCGTACTCCCGCATTCTCAGCATTCGATTGTATATGACCGCCCTCCTGCAATCGGCTACTGCTGAATCGCGAGCAGTCGCCTGGCATGTCACTACCGTGCCTGCAACACTCGGACACCACTCGGCTGGAAAACGCCCTATGCGTGGAAGTGCCGCGGGCGCCTTCGGGTGGATCGTCGCCGACTCGGAAACTGGTGCCACTCCGGAGGATACTGGACATTCCGCGGATCTTAATTGAACAGTACGGAGCCTGGGACAAACTCTACTCCGCCCGCATTACCGTGACCGGGTCGATCCGCACCGCACGGATCACCGCCGGCACTGCCGCAGTCAGTGCCGCCGCGGCGATCGCCAGTGCCGGCAGCGCCAGCATCCCCGCGTCGGTCGCCTTCACCTGGTAGAGCAGCGATTCGAGATACCGCGCCACGAACATGCCGGCGCCGGAACCCGCCAGCGCTCCCGTCAGCACCATCGCAAACGCCTCCACCGTGACCCGCCGCGCGATATCGCCGGCCGGCGCCCCCAGAGCCATGCGAATGCCGATTTCGCGCCGCCGCTGTAGTACCGAATAGTTCAGCACCCCGTACAGCCCCACACCGGCAAGCAGCAGCGCCACTGCGGCGAAGAACAGCCCCAGCTTCGCCAGCAGCCGCTCGCGCAGGGTGTGCTGCGCGTCCAGATCCGCCTGCGTCCGCACATTGCTCACGTGAAATCCGCTGCCGGGCACGCGCGCCACTTCGCGCCGCAACACCGCCGCCAGCGAGAGCGGATTCGCGCCCGTCGTGCGTACGATGAACGTCCCGCGATTCCTGGCCAGCAGACCGCCCTTGTCATCCAGCCTGCGAAACGGAACGTACGCGGTCGGCCAGATGGTCTCGCGCATATCGCGATAGCGGGCATCGCCGGCCAGTCCCACAATCTGAAAGGGTAGCCCCTTTAGCCAGCCCCCGGTTCCCGCAAACGACTTGCCCACCGGGTTCTCACCGCCGAAGAACTGCCGCGCGAACGCCTGGTTGACAATCGCCTCGCCGGGCGTGGTGGCGTCGGAGCGGAAGTCTCTGCCCGCCAGCAGCGGAATCTTCATCACGTCCAACCACCCGGGCGAGACATCCAGAAACCAGCAATCCGCATCGCTTTTCGGAGCCCCTGGAATCGCCACGCCGCTCATCGCGAAGCCCCACCCGTCCAGCAGAGCCCACTGCGACAGCGCGACCTTCTCGACCCCCGGGACGGCGCGCAAACGTTCCGCCGCCTGATCCCAGAAGACCGGCGGCACCGGGCGCTCCGGCAAGGTCTCCAGGGTGACCAGGCGCTCCGCCGAAAAGCCCGTCGGCTGATTCGCCAGGCGCTCGAACGTGGCCACAAACAGCCCACCGACGAACAGCACCAGAAAGCAAAATGCCGCCTGCACGGCAATCAGCAGGTGCATCAGCCGCCGCCGGGAATGCGGATCCTCCCCGCCGCGGAGCACGCTCGCCGGTTGAACCGCCGATACGCGCAGCGCCGGCGTCAACCCGAACAGCAAGGTCACGCTCAGCGTCAGCGCGAGGCCGAACGCCAGCACCTGCCAGTCCACCGGAATCTCGAGGCGCGCCGGATTGTACGGCGGATTGATCGTGCTCACCACCCACGGCGCGGACCACGCCGCGAACAGCGCGCCCACGGCAGCCGCCAGCATCGCGAGCATGGCCCCTTCCACCAGCACCAGCCGCGCCAGGCGCCAGCGGCCCGCGCCGATGGAAACCCGCACCGCCATCTCGCGCGACCGCGCCGCTGCCTGCGCCGTCATCAGGTTCGCCACGTTGGCGCAGGCTATCAGCAGCACCAGTGCCACCAGCACTGCCAGCGCCGCCAGCGAACGCCGGTATTGCTTTTGCAGGCTCGAAACGCCGGCCGCCGCGGACTCCATGGCCAGAACTTTCACGCGGTCATGCCGGGCCAGGTCCCTCGCCGCGGTCACCGCCTGCAAACGCCCGCGCACAGGTTCCGCGCCCGAGCCCGCATTCAACCGCACATAGATCCGGAACACCGCCGCCCCGCCATTTTCCACGAAGCTGTTCATCATCGCCGGAAGGAAAATGTCCGTCATGGTCCCGGGCTCGGTACCGGTGAATCGCTTCGGGGCCACGCCCACAATGTCGTAGAGATCGTTGTCGAACCGGAAGGTGCCGCCCACCGCCTTCGCGTCCCCGCCGAACCGGCGCATCCAATAGTCATAAGAGAGCACCGCCACGGCATGCTGGCGGGGATGCAGATCGTCATCCCCGTTGAGCAGCCGCCCGGCTTCGGGCCGCAGTCCCAGAGCGCCGAAGATCCAGCCGGATACGTATTCCCCGCGCGCTTTTTCCAACTCCCGGTCCGGCCCGTAGGAAACATCCATCCACTGTCCGGAAACGGCCATCAATTCCGCCTGTCCCCGCACCGCCTCGCGCATGGCTTGGAACAGGGGATACTCCCAACGGTCGTACGTTTCGATCTGGCCGGCGACCGGGAACGCCAGGCGCGACAACGCGTACAATCGCTCCGGATGGGCCACCGGCAAGGGCCGCAGCAGCAGGGCGTCGATCAGCCGGAATGCCGAGGTGCACGCGCCCATCGCCAGTCCCAGGGAGAGAATCGCCGCGGCCGAAGTCGCCCAGCTTTTGTTGATCTGCCGCCAGGCGAAAACGATGTCGAGCCACAATGACATGAGAAACCGTCCTGAGTATACATTAGTAGCAGCGCTATGCTGCCGTTTCGCTTTCTCCGCCGCTCCCCCGCGCTAGCCGCGGCCGCCATCGCCTCCCTCGCCCTCGGTATTGGGGCCGCCGTGACCGTCTACAGCGTGGTCCGGGAGATGGTGCTGGACGATCTCAGCGCCTCCCAGCCGGATCGCCTGGCACGCGTGGATGCGCAGGTCTCCTATAGCCAATATCGCCAGTTGCGCGCCGCCGGAGTGCTTCAGGATCTCGCCTTTCAGCTCGGCTTCGGCGATATCGATTGGCGCAGTAGTGCGGGCGGCGAGCGCGTCTGGAGACTGTCCGCGAGCGCCAACTTCTTCGATGTGCTGGGCGTGCGCGCTTCCGCCGGCCGCCTCTTCACGCAGGCCGGCGAGGGAAGCGATGTGGCGGTAGTCAGCTACGGCTTCTGGCAAAGGCGTTTGCATTCCGATCCCCATGCCGTGGGCCGCTCGCTCGAACTGAATGGCCGTCTCTATACCGTGCTCGGAATCCTGCCCCGCGACTATCGCAGCGTGATGGGCCACGGCGTCTCACCGGAAGTCTACCTGCCTGCCGGCAGCGATTCCGCGCATTGCCGTCTCTTCGGCCGCCTCCGTCCGGACCTGACGCGCGATCAGACGCGGGAGGCGCTGGAAGCGGCGGCGCAACGGATCGGCGGCGCGGAGTTCGCCCGCCAGGTTGCCACGTTGCGCCCCATGGCCGGCCTGGCCGCAAACTCCGCCGGTGAAGGCGACCAGCGGCGCTTCTTCCTCTTCTTCGTCATGCTGTTCGCCGTCGCCGGCATGTTGGCGCTGATCGCCTGTTCCAACGTAGCGGGCCTGATGCTGGCGCGCAGCGCCAGCCGGCGGAAGGAACTGGCCATCCGTAAAGCGTTGGGCGCCGGCCGCCTGCAACTGGCACGGCCCATGCTCGCCGAAGGACTGGTGCTGGTGTTATGCGGCGCCGCGGCGGGACTCGCCCTGGACGCGTTTCTGCGCAGCCGCCTGAGCGCGCTGCGCTGGCCTTCTGCTTACGACATTCCCATCGAATTCCATTTTCAAAGCGACCGCGGGCTGCTGCTGTATGCCCTACTGGTGTCTGCCATCGCTCTGCCGATCACGTCGGCGATTCCCGCGCTGCGCAGTTCCCGGGCCGACCTCGGTCTGGCGCTCAAACAGGGAGAGCCGGCCTTCTCCCTGCGCCGCTGGAATCCGCGCAACGGCTTCGTGCTGCTGCAAGTGGCGTTGTCGATGGTGCTGCTCTCCCTCGGCGCCCTGTTCACCCGCAGCTTCGTGCAACTGGCACGCAGCGGCCCCGGCTTCGACGCGGCCCACACCATCATCGCGGCCGTACACGGCGCCACCGATCGCGATGCGCTGGTCCGGCGCCTGGAAGCAGTTCCGGGAGTGCTCGGCGTCACATCGATCGGCACTCTGCCCTTCATGGGCGAATTGCCGTTCGAGCGCGTGCGGCGCGAGGGTGCACCGCCGGAGACCTACCGCGATGTGTATGCCATGGGCGCGGGCGAACATTACTTCGCTACCCTGGGCATCCCCATTCTGCGCGGGCGAGATTTCGAAATCCGCGACCGGGACCGCACCCCCACGCCGGCGATTGTGAGCCGCACCCTGGCCGAACTCCTGTTTGGCGATGGCGACCCCGTGGGCGCCCGCCTGCTCGCCGGGCGCGGCCACGAACAGGCCGTCGAGATCGTTGGCGTGGCCGCCGATACGCGCCTGCGCACGCTTGGCGAAGATCGCGTCGCGGCGATTTACACCCCGTTCTTCGCGGCGCAATTCCTGGTCCGCGTAGCCGGCCTTCCCGCGCGCCAATTGGAGCCGCTGCGCGCGGCGCTGGCACAGGCGGAACCGGGTGACACGCTCGATATCCACCCTATGTCCGACGCCGTGGAAGGCGCGCTGTTCCCCATGCGGATGGCCTCGGCGCTGGTCGGTTCGCTAAGCCTGCTCGGCATGCTGCTCGCGCTGGTGGGGTTGTACGGCTCTATTTCGTACTCGGTGGGCCGCCGGACGCGCGAAATGGGGATCCGCTCGGCGCTGGGCGCAACCGCCCGCCGCATCACGTGGACCGCGCTCGGCGACGGCATCGCCATCCTTGCAATTGGCGGCGCGCTCGGCATGGCGCTGGCCATCGCCGCCATCCGGCCGCTCGCGGATCTACTGCCCGATGGCATCGATCCCTGGGATCCGCCGATGCTGGCAGCGCCCGCGCTGCTTCTGGCGATTGCCGGTGCCCTCGCCGCCTGGCTCCCTGCCCATCGCGCCGCGGCAGTGGACCCTTCGCTTGCGCTCCGGCAGGACTGACTTCAACTATTTCGAAACTTTACGGCAGCCAATACTCAGTGCCGGGAGCATCGACAAGCTTCGGCGCGACAGCGTACTGATCCGGTTTGGGCTCGTCTCCCGGGGCGATCTCATTCGAGGCCGCCTCCTGGGTATCTTGGGGCGGAGGAGGACACCACATAGTTTCTTAATTTCTTAATTTAGTAGCTTCTTAATTATACCGCTCGAATTATTCCGCCATTTCGAGCGGCGTCACCGGATCCAGAAAGGCCCAAAACAGAATACCCGCCAGGTAGATTGCCGCCGAGACGTAGAACGTGACGTTCCAGTCATTATTCGTCCATTTCAGCAGGTAGCCGATCGCCAGGGGACACAACAGCCCGCCCACATTGCCCCACATATTCATAGCGCCCGAGAGCGTGCCGGCGTACTTGCCGCCCACGTCCATGGCCGCCGCCCACGTGCCGGGCATCACCAGGTCGTTGCAGAAACTGGCGAAGCCGATCGACAGCATGGCCCACAGGGGATCGCCGACACGCGTGGAGAACACCAGGAACCCCGCCGCCCCGGTGAAGCCCACATACGCCATGATGCGCCGCGATTGCGCCAGGTCTCTGCTGCGCGCCAGCAGTCCGGTCAGATACGCACCCGCCGGATTCCCCAAGCCCCCGCAGAACAGCGGCAGCACCGCCAGCCATGCCGAATTCGCGATGGTCAGGTGCCGCCCTTCGCTCAAATAGGTGGGCAGCCACGTGATGTAGAAATACCAGCCGTAGCTCAGGCAGAAATATTGCCAGCACAGCAGCCAAACCTGCTGCGACGCCAGCAGGCGTCCCCAGGGCACATCGCCGTGACCTTCGGCATGGCGCGCGCTGTTCCGGACCAACTCGCGTTCGGCGCCGTTCAATTTGGGATTCTTCAGCGGATCGTTCTGGTACCAGCGATAGAACAGAACCGCCCAAATCACGCCCAAACCGCCGAACACTTCAAAGGTGTGACGCCAGCCCACGTGCCTCATCACCAGCACTACCAGCGGCGGCGTGAAGGCGCCGCCCCAACGCGCGCTGAGCCACATGATGCTCTGGGCCCGCTCTTTTTCCTCCTGCGGCAGCCACGTGCTGAATGCCTTGGTGACGTTGGGGAAACAGCCGGCCTCACCGGCGCCGAACAGGAAGCGTGTCACCAGGATGGAAGTGAAATTCCAGACCCAGCCGGTCGCAGCGGTAAAGATGGACCACCAGATGACGATGCGCATCAGCACCTTGCGCGGTCCCATCCAATCGCCCAGATATCCGCCCGGCATTTCGAACAGCGCATACGCCAGACCGAACGCGGTGAAGGTCCAGCCCATCTGCACCTTACTCAGGCCCAGGTCGCGCTGGATCAAAGGCGCAGCCTGCGAGATGCACACGCGATCGATATAGGTGATGACCGCGAGCGCCACCGCGAATACGATCACCCAGTATCGGACGCGTGTGGGACGTTCTTCCCTGGAACGTACGGAAACCTGTGGCATCTTTCGAGTTTATGCTAAGAGACGCGGCGGGGGCGGACGCCGAAATGATAAACCAGTGCGCCAGCGCCCACTGTGGCAAACGCGGTCAATGAGGCCAGCGGCTGGTTGATGACGCCGTAGCTCATCATGCCGATACCGACCACGATGTACGCGGCGGGAATCAGCGGGTAGCCGAAATCCACGGCCCGCAGCCTTTGCCAGCCGGGCCGGCCGCGCCGGAACTTAATCAACGCCACCACCGAGAGCACCGTGAAGAGCGTCAGGCTCATCCCGATGTACGTCATCAGCCCGGGGAACGGGGTGATGGTCAATGCCATGGCGCAGAGCCCCTGGCTCACGATGGCCGCCACCGGCGTGTGAAATCGCGGGTGCACCTGCGCGGCAGCTTTGAAGAACGCCTTATTCTTCGCCATGGCGTAATAGACGCGCGGGCCGATGGTCACCTCGGCGCTCACGGTGGAGACGATGGCCAACGCCATCAGCGCCGAAAAGACGCCCGCCACTCCCGGGCCGAACAGGTTGGATGCGGAGAGCGCGCCGATAGCGATCACGCCCTTCATGGATTCCAGCGGGGTGGAATAGATGAACAGAAGATTCAGCCCCAGGTACAGCACCGCGACAATCGCACTGCCTGCCGCCAGCGCCGCGGGCAGCGTCCGTTCGGGACGCCGCACCTCTTCGGCTATGTAGGTGGCGGCGTTCCATCCGCTATACCCCACCATCACCCAAATCAGGCTCACGAAAAACTGGGTGGGCAGGCTCAACGTGGACGTGCGTACGGCGTGCTCCGTGAAATGGCCCCAACTGCCCGTGCCGGCCACAAACCCGATCAGCACGAAGCCGGCAACCACCAGCACCTTGGTGGAGGTGAGCACGTTCTGCACCTTGGCGGTGCGGCCGAGACCGAAGCAGTTCAGGATGGTGAAAGCGGCGATCAGCGTGGATGCCAGCATTTGCCCGCTGCCCAGCCGCAGAGTGAGCGCGCCGGAACCGATGACCAGCGACGCATGGTCCTGCTTCAGGCTGGGATAAAAGTGGCCGAGGTAATCGGAAAATGCCAGCGCCGCGGCGGCGATGGGCGCCGAGAAGCCGGCGAAGAACGAGACCCATCCCGTCATGAAGCCCCATTCCGGTCCGAACGCGTGCGTCAGGTAGACGTATTCGCCTCCGGAGCTGGGGAAGTTCACGCCCAGTTCGGAATAGCTGAGAGCCCCGGCAAAGGCGAAGAGCGCTCCCACCGACCAACAGGCCAGGATGAGCCGTGCGCTGCCCAGGTCGCCGGCCATGAACCCGGTGGTGGCGAAGATGCCGGTGCCCACCATGTTGGAGATCACCAGGGCCGTGGCGCTGAAGAAGCCGATCTGTCGCAACAGTCCGGGAGACTTGGGAGTGGCCTGCAGTTGTGGATTGGGCATTCGAAGCCTACTGCCCATTCTATGCCAGCCCGAGGCAGGCTTAGTACATTACTTGCTGGTGCGTGTAAGCGGGGAACCAGGGATTCGTGAACCGGACGGCGCCGCCCTTCGTGCCGGGAGCAAGCATGGCAATCGCAGTCTTGAATTGATACTCCGCCTGAATTTCAAATTCGGGGTTCCCGTTGGGAAACGCAGTGACATTGGTCTCGCACGAGGTCAGCGCACAGGTGGTAGCCGTGCCCTTGGTGATGTGGTCCGACGCCACGGGCGTGAACGTCATGGTGATGGCGCTGGCCGGCATACCAATGGCATATTGGGCCATGATGGTCGCGGCATCCTGAACCCGGCAACTGTTCGACTTGCAATATCCCGTGGTTGAGCCGTGCACGGCGACATAGGCGCCGGCTTGTTTGATGGCGTATTGCAGCGTGTGGTAGTTCCACATGCCCAGCGACATCTGAACGATGCTGATCCACATGAAGATCAGCGGAATGCCGGTCATGGTGAACTCGATCATGGCGCTTCCGGCGCGTTTGTTGCGGCGTTTCATGGTCAATTCCTCAGTCGCATCTGCACGATGCGGTTGAATGTCGCCTGCTTCTGCAACAACCCCGGAATGGGAATCAGTTGCAGGGTGGTGTAGGTGACCGAAACCTGCGCGGCATTCTGCCCATCGGCGCTGGTGGGGGTGGTCGTACTGTTGAGCAGCGCCGCGGTGACACTTACCGGAGATCCGTTACAGGAGGTCGTGCTGCTGCTGATATTGGGCACGATGCGCAGCTCTTCCAACGCAAAGAGGCACACGTTGGTGGTGTCGGTCGCGGTGCTGGTAGCGGTGGCGGCGTAAGTGCCGGCCACGCGCGCCGCATCCTCGGTGGAAATGAGCGCATGGGCGTAATACCCCCAATCGAATGCGCCCACAAAAAGAAAGGCCAGCCAGGGCAGCATGAGTGCCATTTCAAGAGCACTACCACCGCGGCATCTCGATCTTCTGGATTTATTCATACGTCCCTAACGTTTGAATACCAGTTCCGTTATCGGGCATCAAGCTGTCAAAAGTTAATCCTCACTTTTTTATGAGGGGTTTCAGCGATTGCAATACGGTATGAGCCACCACACCGGTACCCTCCGCGTTGGGGTGAAGACCATCGCGCTGCATCAACCGGCTGTTGCCGCCCACGCCCGCCAACAGGAACGGAATGAGTGGGATCTTGTATTTGGCGGCGAGTTCAGGATACATCGCCTGGAACTTGCCGATATACGCGGGGCCATAGTTCGGTGGTAAGGTAATCCCCGCCAGCAGTACCTGCGCTCCACCCTGCTGCAATGCCCGGACGATTTGTCCGAGGTTATCTTCGGTAACAGCCACGGGTTGTCCGCGCAGGCCATCGTTGGCGCCCAATTCCAACACCACCAGGGCGGGCTTGTCGGCGAGGACCAGGGGCAGGCGTTCCAAGCCGTCCTGCGTGGTGTCGCCGCCGACTCCGAAATTCGCCACGCGATAGCGGTAGCCTTCGCGGTCCAACTCGCGCTGCAGCAGAGCGGGAAAGCTCTGCTCCGGTTCCAATCCCTGACCGGCGGTCAGGCTGTCGCCGAAGCAGGCGATTTCCGGCCGGGCGTCCACCGGCGGAGCCGCGGGTTTGGGTGCTTCCGCGGCAGGCGGCGCGCCCGATGCGGTTTCCTGCTGCCGGCAGCCGCACAACGCGAGGGCCAGCGCGAACCAACAAAGTTTCGTCATCCCAATGCCATAATAAAGGTTGATTCAGGTTCGCGCGCTCACCAAGTCTATCGACACCGGCACGCACCGTGTGGATATCCTCAAAGGCATCGACCTGGAAATTCCCAAAGGCCAGTTCGCCGCGATCATGGGGCCCTCCGGCAGTGGAAAAAGCACCCTGCTGGGGCTGCTGGCGGGACTGGATTTTCCCACCAGCGGCCAGGTGCTGCTGGACGGCGAAGACATCACGCGCCTGAGCGAAGACGACATGGCTCTGCTGCGCGGCCGCAAGATCGGATTCGTCTTCCAGTCCTACCACCTGCTCCCCACCTTGACCGCCGAAGAGAACGTGGTGCTGCCCATGGAACTGGCGGGCAATGCGACCGGCGGCCGGGAGCGCGCCCGCGAACTGCTGGACCGCGTGGGATTGAAGGGCCGCTTCGACCATTACCCCGTGCAGCTTTCCGGCGGCGAGCAGCAGCGGGTGGCCCTGGCGCGCGCCTTTGCGCTGCGCCCACCCATCCTGCTGGCCGACGAGCCCACCGGCAATCTGGACAGCGCCACCGGCAAAGTGGTGCTGGATCTTCTGCTGGCGCTCAACCGGGAACAGGGCGCCACCATGGTCCTGGTGACCCACGAGCAGGCGCTGGCCGAGAGCGCGGACCGGCGCATCGTACTCCACGACGGCCTGGTGGTCAGCCAATGAACCGCCAGCTTCCCTGGCGCGTGGCCATTCGCATAGCGTGGCGGGAAATGCGCGCGTCCCGGTCGCGATTCCTGTTC
Source organism: Candidatus Sulfopaludibacter sp. (assembly GCA_031292755.1). GTDB lineage: Bacteria > Acidobacteriota > Terriglobia > Bryobacterales > Bryobacteraceae > Sulfopaludibacter. Next base: position 31,978 of record JARLGM010000042.1, on the reverse strand, counting down.
GTGGTGCTGGCCGTGGCCATCGGAGTCGGTTCGCTTACCGGCGTGCGCAGTTTCGGGAGTGCGTTCCGCCACATGCTGCTGCGCGAAGCCCGTACCCTGATGGCGGGCGACATGTCGCTGCGCGTCTTCGCCCTGCCCACCAGCGAGCAGGACGCCGTGCTGCAGGACCTGGCGCTCCGCGGCGTCCAGCACACCTGGATCACCGAGACCGTCACCATGGCCTCTTCCGCGGCCGCCGAAGACCCGGTGCTGACGTCGGTCAAAGCCGTCGATCCGGCGGCCTATCCGTATTACGGCGCGGTGAAGCTGGATCCGCCGCTGCCCTTCCGCGACGCGCTCAAGGCCCAATCCGTGGTGGTGTCCGACGATCTGCTGGTGCGTCTGAAAGTAAAAACCGGTGACACGCTCCACCTGGGCGGGCAGGATTTCCGGATCGCCGGCGTGGTGACTTCCGAACCCGACCGCATGACCGGCAGCCTCAACGTGGGCCCGCGCGTGATGATTACCCGCGAAGGGCTGGAGCGCACAGGCCTGATCAGCCTGGGCAGCCGCGCCGCCGAGCGCTACCTTTTCCGCCTGCCCGCCGCCGGCCCTCCGGGCGTGGCCGAAGTGCGCCAGATTCTGAAGAACAATTTTCCCGAAGCCACCATTGCCGACTACACCGAAACGCACCCCATCATCACCCGCGGGCTGGACCGGGCCACCACCTTCCTGAGCCTGATCGGACTGATCGCGCTGGTGATCGGCGCCATGGGCGTGGGCAGCGCCATGCACGGCCATCTCCAGCAGAAGCTGGATTCCATCGCGGTGATGAAATGCATCGGCGCGCGCTCGGCCCAGGTGATCCGCATCTATACGGCGCAGACGCTGATGCTGGGGCTCAGCGGCGGAATCCTGGGGGCGCTGCTGGGCGTGGCGGTGGCCTCCGCATTCCCCGGGCTGATCGCGAAGTATTTCAGCATCCAGGGGTCGGCCTCCTGGGATGCGTGGCCCGCGGTGCAGGGAGTGGCCATCGCCTGTCTGGTGACGTTGCTATTCACCTTGCCGCCGCTGCTGGGGATTCGCGCCATCCGTCCCGCGGAAGTCTTCCGGCGGGATGTGTCCGCGAGCAAGCCGGGCCGCCGGTTCTTGTGGCCGGTCTTCTTTGTCCGGGCGCTCATCCTGCTGGGCACCGGCGCGGTGGCAGGCACTCTCTCCGAAGGCAACTTCCGCGATGCGGTACGCACCGGCGCGATCTTCGCCGCGGGCCTGGCCGCCGGCTTGGCGCTGCTTTCGCTGGCGGCGTGGCTGGCCTTGCGCGGCGTTCGCCTGGCGCTCCGTCACGCGCCCGCCTGGCTGCCGGGAATGCTTCGCCACGGCATCGCCAACCTCTACCGGCCGGGCAACCAGGCGCAATCCGCCGTGGTCGCGCTGGGCGTGGGGGTCATGTTCACCCTTACGGTATTTTTGGTGCAGAGCGCGCTGGTGCGCCAGATTCGCGGCAGCGCGCCGCCGGGGATGCCCAACGTCTTCCTGCTGGACATTCCCGGCGCACAACGCCAGACGGTGGCCGATTTTATTCTGACGCAGCCCGGTGTCACCGCGGCGCCGGATGTGGCACAGGCGGTGGCGGCGCGCATCACCGCCATAGACGGCGTGCCCGTGGACCAACTGCCGTTGCGCGCTTTCGGGCGCCGCTTCCTGCGTACCCGATCGGTGACCGAAATGGAGTCCAAGCCGCCTGAAACCCAGATTCTCAGCGGCGCCTGGTGGCCGCCCGGCGACCGCGACCCCGAAGCCTGTGTCACCGAGGAAGCCGCTCGCATCCTGCGACTCAAGACCGGATCGCTGATCGAGTGGGACATCTGGAAGCGGCCGGTGCGGACGCGTGTCGCCTGCATCCAGCGCACCGAAGCCATCCGCATGAGCGCGCGCTTCGAATTCATCTTCAGTCCCGGGCAGCTTACCGGATTGCCCGCCGTGTATTATGGCAGCGCGCGCGTGCGCCCTCCCGATGTGCCGGCGCTGCAGCGCGTGATGTACCAGCGCTTCCCCACCGTGACAGTGGTCAACATGGCGGACGTCATGGCGATAGTGGAAGACGTGGTGGATCGCATCGCACTGGTGATCCGCTTCATATCGGCGTTCACCATTCTGGCCGGCGCCGTGATGGTGGCCTCCAGTATTGCCGGCACACGTTTCCGCCGCATGAGGGAAGTGGTGATTCTGAAAACGCTGGGGGCCACACGCAACCGCATCGCCGGGATTTTCTCGGTGGAGTTTCTGGCGCTGGGCGGCATCGCCGGAACGATGGGTACGCTGCTGGCATCGGGCTTCGCGGCGCTGGTGCTCAAACAGTTGCTGGATATCGAATTCCACCCGGATGCGCTCTCCGGCGGGATCACCATCGCGCTGACCGCCGTTGTGGCCGCGGCGGCCGGATGGGCCGCCAGTTTCCGGATCCTGGGCCGCAAGCCCCTGGAAATTCTGCGAGGAGAGTAAGGCCAGACGGGCGATTTCGGGACTCGAAACATCAAACTGCGGCGCTCACGGGACAGTTTCCGAGCAAACGTGGCAAGTTTCTTGCGGATGGTGCGCGGGAGTCCGGCTCGGCGTCGTTGCGGCTGCGACGGATTTGACATCGAGCAGTGGACCAGCCGATCCAGGGGCTCATGCAACCGCATGCGTTCCTCATCGGACAGGCGGCGGGCCGGCCATCGGACAATGGTGTCCAGCGAGTAGGTGCCGTACCGCCATCACGGATATCCGTGTTTCGCCAGTATTGCACGGCGAAAACCAATTTGGCAGATGTAAGCTATTCATTATAAATGACTTAAATGGCGGAGAGAGAGGGATTCGGTAACCTTGATAGGCTTTAAGAATCTGCAACTTGCAGATTCTACGTTGCTTCATCTGCTATATTTGCTATTCGTCCCGTAGACCGGCCCAGTGTTTTAGATGAACACTGTATTCGCCCTTAATCAGGGTTAAGCTCTCCGCATTCAAACAGTCCAGTGATACGATGCATTTCAGCTTCCATCTCACTGATCCGTTCTGCACAAGAAGTCAAGGTTAAGGACACTACTACCTTAGCAATTCACATCTTGAATGCGCCTCTGCCAGTCGCCGGAGTTCACTTCGGTGCTGGGGCCGCTCTGCTGCATTCTGAGCCTGCCGCGGTCAGTGCATTTGATGGTGAAATCGTATGCGCCCTTGAGGCCGGTCAAATCGACTATGGGATGGTTGACGTAGCCTCCAGCCATGTCGTGGAACTGTGTGGCGAATTCGGCCATGGTCATGTTGGTGCAGTTCATAGCGACCGCCGGCCATCGATCCGCCCCGCACTTTGATCCCCTCAAGCCCAGGGAATCCAAGGGGAAGTCAGTCTGATTCGCGCGGTTTGCATGCGAAGTTCCACAAAAACGGTGGCCCGGATACAATCAGGAATATGACGTCTTGGATCCGGCGCCCGCTGGTAATTCTGCTGTTGTGCTGCGCTCCGGCGGCGGCGGAAATCCGTTCGCTGACCATCCTGCACACCAACGATCTGCACGCCCGGCTCAGTCCGCTGGAGAACGGTCACGGCGGATTCGCTTACCTGGCTGCCGCCATCCGGCGGGAGCGCGCGGGCTGCCCCGAGTGCATCCTGCTGAATGCCGGCGACCTGGTGCAGGGCACACCGGTTTCCACCATCTTTCACGGGCTGCCGGTCTACGAGGTGGCCAACCTGCTGGGATTCGATGTCTCCACCCTGGGCAACCATGAGTTCGATTACGGCTGGCCGCAGGTCCGCAAGTTCATGCAGACCGCGAAGTACCCCATCGTGACATCCAATGTGGTGGACGGGCAGGGCCGCCTGTTCACCGAAAAACCGTACGTGATCCTGAAAGTGAATGGACTGCGGGTGGCGGTGATCGGCGCCATGACCGATACGCTGAACAGCCTGACCACGCCGAACCTGTTGGGCGAGTGGCACACCATTCCGTTTCTGGAAACGGCGCGCAAGTATGCGGCCGAGGTGAAAGACAAGTCGGACATCATCGTGCTGCTGGCGCACATCGCGCCGGTGGAAGAGAATCGATTCTTGCGCGAGGCGCCGGAATTCAGCGTAATCGTAAGCGGCCATGCGCACGGCGGACTGGCGCAGGCGGTGGCGCAGGACAATCGCATGGTGGTGCGGGTGAAAGGGTATGGCGAGGAGCTGGGGCGCCTGGACCTGAAAGTGGACAGCGAAAAGAAGGCGGTGGCCTGGTGGAAATGGCAGGCGCTGCCGATCGATTCCGCCAAAATTCAGCCGGCCGCCGACGTGGCCGCGCTGGTGAAGCACTGGGAGGACGAAGTGACGGCCCGCGTGGATCAGCCGCTGGCGGTCTCGTCAAGGGCGTTTACCAAGGCGGAAGTCAAGAAACTGATCGAGCGCGCCCTGCGCGACGAGACGGGGTCGGACTTTGCCTGGATGAACCAGGGCGGCGTGCGCGACACGCTGCCGCAGGGCCGGTTGCTGGTGCGCCACATCTGGGACATCATGCCGTTCGACAACAGGGTGGTGGTGGGCACGTTCAAGGGCCGCGACCTGCCGGCGAAGGTGGTGGCCGGCCGCACCATCGATCCCGACAAGGACTACACCCTGGCGGTCAGCGATTTTACCGCGGCGAACCAGGGCACTCCGGAAAATCTGGGGACGACGGGCCTGCAGTTCCCGCACGATGTGGGTCTGATGCGGGACATCATCGTGGACTGGTTCCGCAAACAGAAGACGATCGAGTAGGGCTTACAGCCGTTCGAGGCGCGTCCCGGAATCGCCGAACTGTTCCAGCTTGATGCCCATGCGATCCATGAGCGAGAGATACAAGCTGCACATCTTGCGCTTGTCTTCCCCATCGTTCAGATAGTTCAGGGCGCGTCCGGTTTGGATCGTCCCGCCCAGACCTCCGGCCAGCACCAGGGGCAGCCGCGCATTATCGTGCTTGCGGCCGGCCCACAGGTTGGAGAGGAACATCAGGCAGGAATGGTCCAGCACGGTGCCGTCGCCTTCCGGCATGCTGTCGAGTTTAGTGGCAAGGTAGGCAAGCTGGCTCAGGTGGAACCGCGCGATGCGCTCATATCCCGCCGAGAGGTTATCGTGCGACGCGGCGTGGTGGCCTTCGCGCACTTCCAGGAACGGATAGTACATGGCCGAAAGATCGTGCGCGATGACCAGGGACGCCACTCGCGTCTTGTCGGTCTGGAAGGCGATGGCGATGATGTCGCACATCAGCCTGGCGTGTTCCCGGAGATCTTCGGGCAGACCATTGGCCGGGCGCTCCATGGTGAAGGCGGGGCGATTGCGCAGCCTGGCCTGATCGTCCGCCTGGTCTTTGGTCTTGCGCATGGCGTCGACGCGCTTCTCCACTTCGCGCACGCTGGTGAGGTACTCGTCGAGCTTGGTCTTATCGGTGGAACTGATCTTGGTAGTCAGTACCTCGGCGCGATCGCGGACGCGATCGAGAATACTGATGTTGCGCAGGCTGCCGCGATTCTCAAACAGGTTGTCGAAGGCCAGCGACGGGTACACCTCCACCGGCACGGGAGAATCGGGCGTCTGCCAGGAGATGTGCGAACTGTAGGCCAGCGAGAAGTTGGTCTCGTGGTAGCCGGTCATGGGCTGCTCACACGCCAGCACGATGCTGGATTGCGGCGTATCCTGGCCCACGGTGTTGGCGATCATCTGATCCACGCTCACGCCGGAGTGAAGGATGGCGCCCTTCTGAATGTGCGCGCCCGAGAGCAGGCTTCCCGTTTGCGCGGGGTGGATGCCCTGGCCGGTCAGCGACTTTACAAACAGGCCGTCGATGACGTTGATCTTGCTCTTGAGCGGCTCCAGGATGGAAAGGGTGCCATTGAGCTTCAGATCGGGGCCGGAGCCTTCAGCGCTCCAGTGATCCTCATTGATGCCGTTGCCCATGAACAGGACCGCGAAGCGCTTGGGGAAGGTGGGGTTCGCCGCGGTGGTATCGGCAAAGGCGGGAAGCGATGGCAGCCAGGGGAGTGCCATGGTGACGCCGGCGCCGCGAAGAACGGCTCGCCGGGAGATTTTGCGCGGGATCATATTATTCACCTTTCCTTAACAGGGCTTCGGGACTTCGTTGATTCAGGAACTGAGGACTGGCAACGATGGTGTCCACCAGTTCGGAAAACCGGTAGCCGCCGGCGGCCAGACGCGAGTCCATGCGCTCGATGGTGAGGTCATCGGAGAGTTGCAGCGAGCGATTGAGCGCGTAAGCCAGCAGTTTGCGGCTGAGATTGTCGAGATACTCGTTCTGGCGATGATCGCGGACGTAATCCAGAATGGCCTGGAATCCGTCGCCCGTGAATCCGCCGGGAAAGGACACCTTGGTATCCACGGTCCGGCCGCCCAGATCTTTGGCGCGGGCGTCACCCACCGGGCCGTAATTCTCAAACGCCAGGCCGTAATCGTCGAAGCGCGCGTGGCACGAGGCGCAGACGGGGTTCGCCCTATGTTGCGCCAGCAGTTCCCGGACGGAGAGTTCGGTCTTGGCTTCGTCGTGCGGCAGTTCCGGAACCACGGGCGGCGGCGGCGGAATCACTTCGCCCAGCACATCCTTGACCACCCAATGGCCGCGCTTCACAGGGCTGGTGCGGAGGCCGGGCGAGTTCTCGGTGAGGAACACAGCCATCGGCAGCAGGCCGCCGCGCTGGTATTGTGCGGCGTTGTCCACCCGCACCCAGGTATCGTTATCACCCTGTACCGCATTCATGCCGTAGTGTTTGGCCAGCACCGGATTGACGAACGTATAATTGCCGTACAGCAGGTCCAGGACGGAGCGATTGTTGTGTACCGCGTCTTCGATCAGGCGGATGGGTTCCTGGAACATGGCGTCGCGCAGTTCCGGGGTAAAGCTGGGGAAGCGCTCGCGATCCACCGTGTTGATCTGGTCGAAGTGGCGGAACTCCAGCCAGTTGCCGCCGAATTCGGTGGCGAACCCGGCGGCCTTGGGGTCCTTCATCAAGCGGTGAACTTCGGCCAGCAGGACTTCCGGCTTTTGCAGGTCGCCGGCGGCTGCGTGCGCCAGCAACTCCTGGTCGGGCATGCTGGACCAGAGGAAATAACTGAGGCGGCTGGCCAGAGCGTAACCGGAGAGCGGACGCACCGCCATGGTTCCGGCGGTCTTCACGATCCCTGTTTGCGGCGTGCGGGCGTCCAGCAGATCGATGCGGTAGCAGAAATCCGGCGACATGAGCACGCTGACGATGCAATCGCGAATGGCGTCCTCGTGCGACAGCCCTTCCTTTTCGCGGATGGTGTGATAGTAAGCCAACAGGTCGTCGCGCTCCGCCCTGGTGAGCGGACGGCGGTAGGCGCGTGCGGCGAATTTAAGCAGCGCTTCGAGGTGCAGCGGCTCGGCATCCGCGTGCATTTTCTCCATGCGGCGCAGCGTATCGTCGATGCGCTGGAAGTGATTGCGGATAGCTTCCGGCGCAATGCGGTCGTTGTCCGGGTTGGCCGCCGCTTTGGCCAGGTAGTCGTCGCGCAACCCGAAAATAACGGAACTGTCGTTCACCGGTTTGTCCGCCGGGCGGAGGCGGCCGGCTTCGGCGCCCTTCCCATCCACCTCGCCGCTCTGGTTGAAATAGTATTGGTCCCAGGTGCGAGCCGTGTGGGCAGCGATGAAATCGAACTCATCCCAAAGGCGGTTCAGTTGCGCCACGCCTTTCTCGTCGAGGATCAATTCCTGGAGCGCCTCGTCGTCGCGTGTGTAGCCCATCACGTTGTGGTAACCGGCGCTGAGCAGACGCCCCTTATCCTGCGAGTCGTCCGGGAAATAACGGCCGCGCTCCTGCACGTAGAAGCCGTCGGGGAACACGTGAGCGAAACGGGCGAAGGCGGCCTCATAACGGCTGCGCGCGGCGGCGGGGACCGCCAGGTCGGGATCGGCGGCACGGCTTCTGGCAATCAGCGCGGCCCAATGGGGCGCGCCTTCCTGGTGCAGGCCGGGGTAACGCGGGATCACGGGCACGACGGGCGGCGGGCCGGTATCGTTGCGCAGGGAGGCGCGGTCAAAATCCCGGCGGTGCAAACTGTACTGGAGATTCTTCCAATCCAGCAGCGCCTGCGATCCGGCCGGCAAGCCGCGCACTTTGGGAGCGGCAAACTGCATCCCGGTCTCCTTACGGATGCGGATGACGAAAGCGGCCATGTCGTCGCACTGGGCACGAAGCACATCCAGGGTATCGGCGCCGGGTGCGGGCAGGTACCGCCACAACGTCTGGAGCGTGGCGATGGGACCGACCTCGGCCTTGGCCGCTTCGGGCGATTCTTCCAGCATGGGCCACACCATCGCCAGATACTTGGGGCTGACTTTGGCATCCAGTGCCGTGCTTAAGAGCGTGGCATGAGGTTTGCCGAGCGCCACGCGGTATTTGTAGCGCCACGCCGCCTCGAAATAATCTGTAAAGTTAGTGGGCTGGCTCTTATAGAAGTTCACGATCCGCTGGATGGCGTACTTATCGCGATCGGTTTCCACCAGCATCGGATATGCCGCGAAACTGAATCCGTCGGGCGTGAGCACCATGTGATCGCTCACGTCGCGCGCGGCCTGCAGATACTTTTTGAGGAGCGCGGGGGACATGGTCAGCGATTCACCCGAATTGTCGAAGCCCGCCGGATTATCCGGATCCACCGGAAACTCGCGGGTGGGCTGAATGTCCACGCCGGTGAGGTCGCGAATGGTGTAGTTGTACTCGGCATTGCTCAAGCGCCGCGCCAGCACCACGCCCGGATCGCCCGCGGTCTTGCGCGCCTCGCCGGTGCGCACGGCTTTGATCCAATCGATCACTTCCTGGCGCGTGGCATCGGGCGGTTGCGGGGCGATTGCGGGCGGCATCTGCTTCGCGGTGAGCTTGTCCATCACCTGGCCCCAGCGGGCGAAATCGCGGATGACCGCATCCAGGCTGGAGTAGCTTTTCAGATCGAGCTGCGCGGCCGGACTCGATCCACTATGGCACCCGATACAATACTTCGCGAGGGTGGGGCGGACGGTCTGCGCGAACTGCCGGTCGAGATCGGGAGCGGCGGCATGGACCGCCGGGATCAGGGAAATCACACACGCGGCTATCGGGGCACAGCGTCGCATTAACTCTCCAGAGTGCTCGCAGCAACAGTTGTGACAATTATACAGTGGGGTGCGCACCGGCTGCAATCTGGCGCCTAAATTCGCACTCCTTCGTCCGAAAAGCTTGTTGTATGCGCAGTGCGGCGTACGCGGAAGGGAAGGGTCGCTTCCCACGGTTAACTTTCGTATTCATCCGCTCCCCTAGACCATTGGGTATGCCGGGTCAAGTACCCGCAGGACTTTTCCCGGCAGTCAATATAACGGACGCTGTCAAAGGAGCATATCGCCGCCTTTGCCAGGGGCAGGGGTGACGGCTGGAGGAATAATGACGCGCATTTTGCTTTGTGTGGGCGAGCCCATTCTGGCGAAGGGGCTCGAATCTGTCTTGCGGAAGGCCGGAGATTTCGAACTGCTGCCAACCTGCTGCGGCATGCCTGCCATGACGGAGCAGTTGTCGCAAGGCGCATCGCCGGACCTGGTGTTGCTCGATTTGACCGAGGATGTCACTTTCGCGGTCATGAGCGAACTGAAGAAATCGGTGGGATCCGCCAAAGTCATCCTGTGGGTGAAGTCGGTGTCCATGGAACTGGCGTTTCAGGCGTTGGGCCTGGGAGTGCGCGGCATTCTGCGCAAACAATTGCCCGCCGAAGTGCAGGTAAAGTGCCTCCAAAAAGTGCGCGCCGGGGAATTGTGGTTTGAAAAGGCCCTCACGGATGGTTTCCTGAGTTCCCGCCGCGTCTCTTTGACGCACCGCGAGGGGCAGTTGGTCAGTCTGCTGGCGCAGGGAATGAAGAATAAAGAGATTGCCGCCACGTTGAATATTGCCGACGGCAGCGTGAAGGTTTACCTGTCGCGCCTGTTCGAGAAAGCCGGGGTGAAAGATCGCTTCGAGCTGGCGCTGTTCGGCTTGCGGAACCTGACTAACGGCGGGCAGTTGCCGAATGAGGAACCGTCAGGCACCGGCGCGCGTCCGGTACTCGGGATCCGCTCGCTGGTGATGCCGCGGCCCCAGTTGCCTCTTGAGTATGCGGCCGTCAACCCCCGGCCGGGAACAGTCTAGCGATGACACACTACTGCGCACTGCACGCGATCATATTTATGATGGCTTTCGTCGTTGTCTTCGACGGTTTGCATCGCCGGCACCGGCTATTTCGCAACCTGTCTTTTTTCACTTCGGACGAACTTGACCGGCTGCAGACAATTTGGGAAGCCTGCCAGGAGAATTAGGCCCCGCTCTTCGGATATCATAGGAGCGGGGTACCCTCCGTTTTTGTGAAGCGATTTCCCTTTCTGGACTGGATGCGTGGCCTGGCTGTGGTCATCATGATCCAGTGCCACACTTTTAATTCTTACGCGCATCCGGATATCCGCGCCGGCGGTCCGTATGTCCTCTCGCAGTTCGTGGGCGGGATGGCCGCGCCGCTCTTTCTGTTCATGGCAGGCATGACCATGGCCTTTCAGATGGACAGCCTGGAGCGGCGCGAGCCCGCTCTTTCGCGCCGCTGGCTGATTTCGCTGAAGCGCGCCGGCTACATTCTGCTGCTGGCGTTTTTGTTTCGCTTTAGCAACTGGCTGCTCAGTTTTCCCAAGGGCACCATGCAGGAACTGTTGAAAGTGGACATTCTCAACTGCATGGCGCTGGCGTTAATTGTGCTCTCGGCGCTGGCCGTGTTCGATGCCCGGGAACGTGTCCGGTGGGCCCTGGTAGCCGGCTTGGGGATTGCCGCCCTGGCGCCCGTCATCTCCAACCTGAACTGGGGCAGCCAACCTACCCTGTTGCAGGAATACCTGGTGCCGGTCGCCGCCCACAATCGTTTCCCGTTTTTCCCCTGCGCCGCTTACGCCGCGTTCGGGCTGGCGGTGGGCACTATCGTCAAGCGTACTCCCGAGGAGCGCTTCGAGCGGATGATGCAGTGGAGTGTGCTGATCGGCCTCGGTCTGATCCTGGTGGCCCAGTACCTTTCGAATATTCCGTTTTCCATTTACCCGAAATCCGATTTCTGGCTGAACAATCCCACCCTCATCCTGATCCGCGTGGGCGTCTCCCTGCTCATGATGGCGGGGGCGTACCTGTGGACCGATTATGCCGCCGGACCGGGCTGGAGCTGGATGCAGTGCCTGGGAAAGAATTCGCTTATGGTGTATTGGGTGCACGTGATGCTGGTGTATGGCATTGTTTCCATGCCCATCAAGCGGACCATGAGCGCCTGGCAGGCGGCCATCTCGACTGTGTTGTTGGTAGCTCTGATGGTGTGGCTATCCGCCCGCCGGATGGCGTGGAAGCAGCGCCACGCCATCCAGGCCAGCCTGGCGGCCGCAAATTCCCAAGCACCGGCAGACTGGAAAGCGCCGTCGCTGCTGCGGCGGGTATGGGGTTCCTCCCGCCCGTAACCGGTCGCACCGTCTACGTCAAGCTACATCTGGATGCAAGTTCTTCCCGCGACATATCTGCAATGCAGGCGTTGGCCAGAACATCCGCCATGGCGCGCTGCGCTCTTACCCAGACCGGATGCGCCGGGCACGAGCCCACGCGGGCACAAGCCGCGTTCGATGTGAGGCAGACGTTCAGGCGCATCGGGCCCTCAATGGCTTCCACTACTTGCAGAAGAGACGACTGGCGGTGAACCTCCGGAAGTTCGAAACCACCGGTATTTCCCCGATGCGAAATCACCAGGCCGGCACGCGTGAGGCTTTGCAGCACCTTGGAGAGGAATTGCTCCGGGCATTCGGCCGCATCGGCGAGTGCGGAGCGGCTGGCGCGGGAACCCGGCGGCAGTCCGGCCAAGTGAATCATCACCCGGACGGCGTAGTCGGCAGCACGTGTCAATTGCATAATAAGGAAAAGGAGTATCTTTATCCGGTTTATGAGCTTCGCAATCGGCGTGCCAAGGAAGATTGGGCGCATTTGCGGACAAATCGGGTCGAATACAGGTCAAGAGTGCGATTTGGCTCACCCAACTGGGTGAAATTCCCTGTAGAAAGTCTCTACAATCAGTAATATGGATGAACCTTGGCTACGCGGCCCCATCCCCGGGGTAAGCCCCTTACTCGCGCCCGTTTTGGCTTCGTTCCGGCAGGCCGGCGAGGATCTTGCCCGCCACACCGCCGGTCTCACCGCGGAACAGATCTGGACCGCTCCACCCGGCCTCGGGACGGTGGGCTTCCATCTGCGCCACATCGCCGGCAGTACCGAAAGACTAATGGCGTATCTGCAAGGTAAGGAGTTGACGCCCGCCCAACTGGCGGCCTTGCAGGCCGAACATCAGCCCGGCCCGGCCAGGGAAGAATTGCTGGCCGCCCTGGATCAAGTTTTCCGCGCTGCCGAAGCCGTGGTCCGGTCGACCGACCCGGCCAGCCTCGCGGAACCCCGCTGGGTGGGCCGCAAGCGGCTGCCCACTACTGTTATTGGACTGCTCACCCATATCGCCGAACACACCCAGCGCCACGTCGGCCAGGCCATCGTCACGGCACGGCTGGCGGGACGATAAAATTACGTATGGGTATGCTCCGACTGTGCCTCATCCTCCTGCTTTTCCGCCCCATGGCCCAGGGTCAGCCTGCCGCGGACGGTCCCGCGGGCACACTGGAACGCCTGCCCCAACTCAAAAACGAGATCGAAAAAGACCGTGTCCTGCGTCAGGGATTCGAAGCCGCTCTGGAGCAGAATCTCGACATCGCCCAACGCTATCTTCCCCTGGTGATCGATAAGCCCTGGCTCGCCGAAATGGATTTCCGCCGGACCTGTGCCCTGGCGCGAGCCGCGGGCGATGCCGCCGTCGCGAAGCAGCTGGTGCTCGCCGTCGGGCTGCACAATCCCGAGTTGGCGCTGCGCGAATCCGGCCAGTACGTCCCGCTCCCCGGCGGACCCCAGCTCTTCGAGCGATTCGTTCTGGCCGCGCCCGATCAGGCGATGGGCCTGGCCACCGGCGCCAGCAAGACGGCGCTCGCTGTTCGTCAACTGATGGCGGACGCGCAGTCGCCGGAAATGGCCGTGCTCTCCCGCCTGGCCGAAGACACCTCCATCGATCTGCCCCGCCGGGGCCGTGTGGCCATTCTGGCCGCGAGAGTCGCGCGCGGAGGCATGTCCCTGGAATCGGCGATGAAGATTGCCGCGAGTACCCCGCAGTTCTTCAGCACGGTGTTGGACATGCGCGTCGCCGCCACCGGCGCGGAGGCTGCCCCCCTGGAGCGCGCGCTGGAAAACGAATCGCTGATGCTGTGCCAGGCGGCGCAGCAGAATCTCAACGGCCTGCTGGCGACCGACTTGGCGCGCTTCCGCGCCGCCGACCTGTACACCCTCCTCGCGCTCGGCCGCGCCGAGGCCACGCCGCAGGTGTTCGCCGCCGTCTTCGACCGCCTGCTCCTGCCCAAATGGAAAAAGGGCGATTCCCTGGTCGCCTGGCTGGACCGCACCCAAAATTGGGAACTGCGCGATTTCGCCGCCGGTGCGCTGGCCGCCGGACGCTTCGACGCGCTTCTCTCCCTGGCCGGCCGTGAAGTGGTGGGGCGGCTCACCCGCGGCGTCGCCGAGGCGAGCAACCCGCTGCGCGAAGCCATGCGCCTGGCCGAGATCATCGACGCCACCACCCGTCCTGAGCTGCGCGACGAAATGGCCTCGCTTGTCTCCGCCGAGTTCGCCCGCTGCCGCGCCGCCGGAGACCTGCGCGGCGCTACGTTATACGGCGTGCTGGCCGCCAAGCTCTCCGTCGATTCGGTTGCCGCTCCCTATCTGCCCTTCTTCCGGTCATCGGATACCCTGGACACCGCACTCCTGTTCGGCAAGGACAACGATTGCATCGAGCGCTACTTTTTCTACGACGATGAAGACGGCATCGCGTCCTTCGAATCGTTTCTGGCGGCCTACGAGCGTGACCCCGCCTGGCAGGTGGAAGATCGCGGCCAATATGTGCACCTCACCGGCCGCGGTCCCGAGGGCCGCCGCATCGAGATCTTCGCGAACGTGCCCATCGACGGCCACCTGCCGAAGAATCGCGCGCTTGAAGGCGAAGCGGGACGCCGCCAGCAGGCCATCGCCTCAGAGCTTGACCGGCGCGGACTGGTGCCCACCGTGATTGTCCATCGCGGACACAGTTTCTGGGTGGAACGGACCCTGACCTACCTGGCGAAATCCAGCCTGCTGGTGATCCTCGGAAGCTGCGGCGGATCCACCGAGGTCCATGCCGTGATCGAAGCGTCGCATGACGCCCAGGTGATTGCCACCCGCGGGGTCGGCGAAACGGAAATCAACGACTCCATCATGAAGGCGGTCAATGACCGCATTCTGCGCGGCGACCGGATCCTGGCCTGGAACAGCTTCTGGCGGGAACTGAAGAAAAACTGGGGAGGCAGCGCCCTGTTTCGCGACTACGTCCCGCCCGACCAGGATGCCGGCACCGTTCTCCTGCGCGCCTATCACCGCTACCTGGATACCTTGAACTGATCCAAATAAAAAAGCCGCCGGGAAGATTCCGGCGGCTGGAGGATTTGTTCCTATGGGAGAATCCTAATCGCCGAAGCTGCCCACTTCCTCGCGCTCTTCCTCGCGCTTGGCGGCGGGCGCCGGCGCCGGAGCAATGGGCATAAGCTGCACCAGTTCCGGACCGGGCTGCTCCTTCAGCACGTGCTGCTTGTAGAGTTGCGCCATGCGCTGATTTTCGGCCTGTTCCTTCAGCTTGGCGTCGCGGGCGCGGATCTTCTCTTCCCGCGCGGTCTTGGCAATGCCCAGCTTGTCCAGATCGTGCTGGATTTCGTTGGTCACAATCTCCTCGCGCAATACCAGGGAGTGATCGCGGCTGTTGAGCTGCACACTCTTGCCGCCCGCGAAGATTTCGTGCTTGCCGTGCTCTTCGTACCACTTGGTCAGCGTGGCCGTCATGTGCATCTTTTCGATGATATTGCGCCAGCCCACCCCGGTGTTATACGCGCAGAACGAAATTTCGCCTTCCTGCGTGGCGTACGGGATGATGCACTGCTCGGTGCGGCGGAAATCGTAATTGAACAGATCCTGGAACCACATACCCGCGATAAAGAGGAAGTTCCAGCGGTCGCGCCGGCGCTTCTCGATATCTTCCATGGTGCGGTCCTTGCCCACTTTGCCGTAGCTCTTGCCCGTGGCACCGAAGGTCTTATCGAACTTCTTCATCATGTCGCTCAGCTTGAAGTGCGTGGGAGCCTTGAAAGGATCGTAATTGCGCGCTACCGCCAGACCCATGCCGACGATCGAAGGCCACTTGCTGCGCGCCGCGTCGTTGAGGCGCGCCACGTCTTTCGCCAGGCGGTCGGCGTTCAGGAACGAAGTCACCGGCGCCGATTCCCTGGTTTCCTTGTCCACCATCACGGCCATGCCCACGCCACAGTTCGGATGGCAGCCGCAGCTCAACTGTCCCCAGTCCGCCTGCGGTCCGTGTACCAGGTCGCTCCAATCGCTGAACGTGGACATAAACGAAATCGGGAACCAGTCGCGCGCCGGTTCGCCCAGGCCGGTCTGATTCTTCACATCATGCGCCAGGTGCGAGAGGGTGTAGCGCTGGGCGGCGCGCCGCTCGTCGGTAACCGCTTCGTCGCGGCCGGTGAACGAGACCGGCTGGAACGAAAGGAACGGAATCCGCTTGGGATTATCCAGCGCGAATTGTACGATGCGCCCTACCTGCTCGTTATTAATACCGTTAATGATGGTGATGACCGGGATGATGTCCACGCCATTGCTGTAAAGATTTTCGATGGCGCGCAGTTTCACATCGAACAGGTTGCCCACCTTGCGGTGCTCGTTGGCGGCATTGCCGATGCCATCGAACTGCAGGTAGGCATAGCGCAGGCCCTTCTCCGCGGCCTGCCGGCAGAACTCCGGATTCTTGGCGAACTCAATCCCGTTGGTAGCCGCCTGCACGCTGCTGTAGCCTACTTCGCGGGCATACGCCACGGCGTCCAGGAAGAACGGCGAAATGGTGGGCTCGCCGCCGGAGAACTGCACCGACATCTGGCGCTTCGGCTTGATCGTGATGGCGTTGTCCAGCAGCGTCTTGATGTCTTCCCAGCTCAGTTCGTGTACGAAGCCCACCTGGTTGGCATCCATGAAGCACGGGTCGCACATCATGTTGCATCGGTTCGTGAGGTCCACCGTCAGCACCGAGCCGCGGCCATGGGTGATGGTGCTGGAGCCGTGCTTATGCAGCGTGGCATCGTTGTGCGCGCGGATATCGCGGCCGGGAAATACGTCTTCCAGGTGCTTGAAAAAGGCGGTGTCGATCGCCATCACGTCTTCAAAGTGGCCATGAATCGGGCAATCCTTCACCATCAGGATTTTGCCATCGCGTTCGATCACCTGCGCTTTGATTTCGCCGGGCTTGCCGTTGTAGAGCACATCCAGGGGCGTTTTGCCATCCAGAATCTGCTGGCGGATTTCCGGAACGCACCGCGGGCAGAGCGAATCGGTCTGCCGCGGCCAGCCGAGTTGCGGCTTGACCTTTTCCCACGATTTCAGAAGCGGCTTCTCGCTCCACTTCGGCACGAAGCCAGGGTGCTGGCCTATCTGATTGAGCTTGTCGAATACGGTCCAGGCCGCACCGGCGGCGACAGTGAGAACTTTTTCGGCATATTTTATAGGCTTGTGCATCTCGTTAAACTCCTCCAGGTGACCGGCGTCCCAATGCAATTGAAAATAGAGTGCGCTTGTCCAAAGTATAGGGAATGGCGGGCGCCCGGGCCACCAATTGCCATTAAAACGTTGAATTTATTGGTTGTACGGTACCAAAAGGCGTTGAACGGAGACTTTACGGGGTCGAGCGGCAGGCTTCTCTAGCCGTATGAAACCGAACGGTTTACGGACAACCGGCCGTTCTTCGGCATGACGCGCTATGATAGCTGAATGACAACCGCCCTTCCCCCCGCCGTGGACAGCTCTGCCCAGTCAATCATGGACCTGGAACGCGATTATCTGTTCCAGAATTATGCCCGATATCCGCTGGTCCTGGCTCGTGGAAAAGGCTGCCATGTATATGATCTGGCCGGCAAACGGTACCTGGATTTCATCACCGGCATCGGCGTAAACGGCTTGGGCCACGCGCACCCGCGCATCGTCAAAGTGATGCGCGAACAGGCCGGCCTGATGGTGCATTCCTCCAACCTTTACTATCACCCGTATCAGGGCCCGCTGGCCAAGCGGCTCTGCGAAATGAGCGGCCTCGCGCGCGCCTTTTTCTGTAACAGCGGCACCGAGGCCATTGAAGGCGCAATCAAGATGATTCACGCCCACGGCCGCGCCCTGCATCCCGAAAAGTATGAAATCATTTCGCTGGAAAACTCCTTCCACGGCCGCAGCGTGGGCGCTCTTTCCATTACGGGCCAACCGAAATACCGCCGCGATTTCGAGCCCCTGATGCCCGGCGTGAAATTCGTTCCGGCCAACGATCCCGGCGCCCTCGAAGCGGCCTTCAGCGACCGCATCGCCGGTATTGTGATGGAACTGATTCAGGGCGAAGGCGGCATTTACCCGCTCACTCAGGAGTTTATTGCCCGGGCTCGGGAATTGGCCGATCGTCACAACGCGCTGCTGGTGGCCGACGAGACGCAGTGCGGCGTGGGCCGGCCCGGCACGTACTTTGCCTACCAGCGCTCCCAGCCCATGACGCTGCCTGACGTGGTAGTGGCAGCCAAGCCGGTGGCCTGCGGCATTCCGCTGGGCTTCATCCTGGCCAGCGAAAAGGCAGCATCGGCCATTAAGCCTGGCATGCACGGCACCACCTTCGGCGGAGGTCCGCTGGCCTGCCGCGTGGCGCTGGAGTTCATGGACATTCTGGACGAACTGCTGCCCTCCATTCAGCGCGTGGGCGGATACTTCCACCTGAAGCTCAACGAACTCGCGAAGAAACACAGCTTCGTGAAGGAAGTGCGCGGGTTCGGCCTGATGGTGGGGGTGGAACTGGCCATCCCCGGCAAACAGCTTGTACTCGACGGCATGGCGCAGGGCCTGTTGTTCAATTGCACGCACGATACCGTGCTGCGTTTCCTGCCGGCCTACATCGTCACCGAAAAGCAGGTTGACGAGGCGGTAAAGATTCTGGGCAAACTGTTCGCGAAAGTGTAAGCTATTCGGCGAAGATTTCGGCGCGTGACAACTCGACGGAGCCATCCGTGGAGGCGATGCTCTCGCCTTCGATTTCGACCAACGCCGGCGGCTGGTAAGTCCACATCAGTCTGAGCCGCGGGTCGATGACCCAAATATTCGGCACGCCCTTGCCGGCATACTCTTTCAATTTCTCGGTCACCGCGCCCATGACGTCGCTTTCGGAGAGCACCTCGACCACCAGGAACGCGGCGTCAAGCAGGTACTTGGTCTTCGGCGCCGACAGCAGAACAGAGACATCGGGCAGGCGAAACCTGGTCCCGGTAACGCCGCAACGCAGTCCTGCGACCACCTTCAGATTTGGGTACTTCCGCCTCAAGGCAAAGAGAATGTTGCTCTGAATCAGTGAATGCGGCCATTCCCCGATATTGCGTTCCACAAGGACACCATCCACGAACTCGACATCGGGGTCGTAGGAAGTGCTCAGGTATTCCGCCAAAGTTGCCATGCCGGAAGTGTACACCTTTACTTCTTCCCGAACTCCATGTGCAGCCGCATGGTGCCTACCCACACCGGCCCGCGATCGCGATTATAGGCCGGATTGTCGATGTGCTGCAGGTCCAACGTAGCGAAGAACCACGAGACCAGGCGCGCCGAGTAATAGCTCTCCGTGATGGTTTCCGGCCCGTATCGCAGCGCGCCGTCGCCGATCAGAAAATCAACGCCGCCCCGTGCCAGGTATTCCCTGTGGACTCCCGAAATGCCGCCGACGGTAATCTCGGTGGCCGCCGTATCGTCCGGACGGTGCCAGCGTTTCCCGCTGACTGAGACTCCGATGGTCGCCAGCCGGTCGATTGCCGTAAACGCGAAGCTCTCGGTCTTGCCATCGTTCCAGCCCAGACGCCCGAATACCCCGACATCCTTCACGATTTCCTGCTCGGCACTGACGCCGAATCCATACTTCAACGTGCCGACCTTGCGCGTGGCCACGACATCCGGCTTCCCGCCGTTCTGATCCGCCAGCCGCAGCGCCTCCGCGTAATTCCCCATATCGGCGTGATTCTGATAACTCAGCAGGCGGAGCGCGCCCTCGTGGCCGTGAGGCTGAAAGCGCACCTCGCCTTCGAACATGTCGGATCGGTCGCGCAACAGGCGGCGGTCGAAGCGGAGTCCGTTGGCTACCAGGGGCATCGCGGCGCTGCCATAACGCAGGGAAAATCGCCTGGTATGCAACTCGTGGACCCACCCCCAGGTGTACCCGCGGGTATCGGCTGCATAGTCCCAGGCGCCGTTGTACATCACGCCCCACCCCATGAACTGCGTGCGCGGGTCGTGGCTGTATTTGTTGTTATCGAAGAAATCGGTGACGGTGAAACGGCCCACGGAGACCGAATAGCGAGTCACGGGCCGCGATCCAGAGAGCTGGTTTTCGTCGCTCTCGAGGGTCTCGCGCTCGCTGCCCAGCGCGAAATCCTGAGTCACGTACAGGCGGGCCAGGTAGGGCTTGGGAGTCGCCGTGGCCACGCGCGGCATTTCCCCGTTCGGAAAGTTGGCCACTCCATCGGTGGCGCTGAAGCCGCGTCCGCCGGCAATTTCCGGGTCGAAATAGAATTGCGTGTTCTGGAATGGCCGCCACGCGAAGAATACGGTCGTGGTGAGAGACGCCTCGGCTTCCGGATGGTTCAGCAGGCTCAGCGGACCGGAATAAAGAGCCGAAAACGCCGGATGATATTGCCCGATCGAGGTCGCCTGGTAATAGAGGTTCCACTTCTCAGAAGGCGCGGCATCCTGTGCGCCCAGCGGAAGCGCGGAGGAGACCGCCAGCAGAATCAACGTTCGCAGGCGCACTATTACGAATATAACGTGGGAGTGTGAAAAGACTGTGACTGTTATTCGTACCGCAGCGCTTCCACCGGATCCACCTTCGCGGCGCGATGCGTCGGCACCCAGCACGCCAGCATCGCGACGCCGGCGAAAAGCAATGCCACGCCCGCCAGCGTGGCGGGATCGGTGGGCCGCACTTCGAACAGGAACGACCGCAGCATGCGCGACAGCGTGAGCGCGACCCCGAGGCCGATCATCACCCCGCCCGCGATCAAGCGAAATCCCTCCGCGAAGATCAGGTTGCGGATATCCCGCCGCCCGGCCCCCACCGCGGCGCGAATGGCGATCTCGCGCCGGCGCGCCGCCACCGAGAGCGAAAGCACGCCATAAATCCCGACCAGCGTCAGCACGCTGCCGATCAGCGAAAAGCCCACCAGCAACTGCATGGCGAATGTCCGCGAAGCCAGCGATTCGCCGCGAATCTGCTCCAGTGTCTTCACGCCTTCCACCGCCGCTGTGGGATCCACCGAGCGCAACTCGCGCTGCACCGCCGCCGCGAGCGAGCGCGGGTCCGCCGTGGTGCGGACCACCAGGTGTTTTGAAAAGGCGCGCGCCTGCCACAGCGAAAAATAAATCTCCGGACTTGCGGCTTGCGTCAGATCGTCGGTGCGGCCGTTGGTGACCACGCCGACAATTTCCGTCGCCGGTTTTTGCCGCCCGTTCATCCAGATTTTCTTCCCGATCGCGCTGGCTCCCGGATAATAGCGGTCGGCAAACGCCTGGTTGACCACTGCCACCTGCGGGCCGCCTCCGGAATCCGTCGTTCGGATTTCGCGGCCCGCGGCCATCGGTTGACCCAGCACCTTGAAGTAGTCCGGCGTGACCGCCCGCGCGGGCACCGAGGTCTTATCGCTCTCCTTGAGTGCCGGAGGTTGTCCTTCGATCTCCACCGTAACCGGCCAGTTGTTGCCGGTGAGCGGCACTCCCCAGGCGAAAGCCGCATACTGCACGCCTCCCAGCGCGGACACCCGATCCAAGGCCCGCCGGTGAAAATCGACCCAATTCCCCTGCACCGCGGTCACGCTCATGGTGAGGATCCGTTCCGTCTTGTAGCCCGCCTGCACGGTGGAGAGGTTCATCATGGTGCGGATCAGCAGGGTGGCGCCCACCAGCAGCGCCAGAGTCAACGCCGTCTGGACTACGGTGACGCCGCGCAGCAGCCGGCGTTCTCCGCGCCCCGCGCTGCTCTTCGGACCGGCGCTCTTCAGCACCTCGATGGGGTCCAGCCGCGAGGCGCGCAGCGCGGGAAATAGCCCCGCCAGAACCGCGGCCAGCATCGCCGCGCCCAGCCCGCACGCCAACACCGGCCAACCCGTCGTCACGGCGTCAAGGCGCGGGATCGCGTGACCTGCAATCAGTTTGAAAATCCGGACCAATCCAACCGCCAGGGCCACGCCAAGCGTCCCGCCCGTCAGCGCCAGCAGCACACTTTCCGACGAGACTTGCCGGAAGAGCGCCATCCGGCTCACGCCCAGGGCGCTGCGCACCGCATACTCCTGCTGCCGTTGCAGGCCGCGGACCAGGAGCAGTGCCGCCGCATTCCCGCAGGCGATCAATAGCACCAGCGCCGCCGCGCCCAACAGCGGATACAGTATGCGCCGGCCGTCGCGGTTCAGTTCGCTGCCCAGCGGCTCTATTTGGGGGGTGATACCTTCGAAAGCCGGCTCCGCCTGCGCCTGCCGCGCCGCGATGACCGCCAGCTCTTCCTGCGCCTGCCGCGGCGTGGCTCCGCCTCGAAGGCGGCCCACCACATCCCACGTGGGATTCTTTCGCTGTTCCGGATTGGGCGTCACCGGAATCCAAAAATCCACCAGCGCGTTCACGTTGTAATTCGGCTCTTTGGCATTGGCCGGCGACGGAAGAAAGCGGATGCCCGGCGGCATCACGCCGACCACCGTGGGCGGTGTATCCCAGCGGCTGATGCGGAGGGTCTTACCGATGACGTTGCGGTCCCCATTGAATTTTCGCTGCCAGAATTCATACCCCAGAACCACCACCGGCGTCCCACCGGACTTCGTCTCGGACTCCAGAAACGTACGTCCGAGTACGGGCTGAATGCCGGTCAGGCGAAAATAGTCCCTGGTCACCAGCATTCCCTCGATCGATTCACTGCCGTCGGTGCTGACCACGTAATTGAACAACCAGGCATAGGCGGCGATCCCGTCGAACGACTTCGCCTGCTGCTGCCATTCCGTCCATTGCTGGGCCGGCCAGGCGCGAAAGCTCGCCAGCTTTTGCCCATCGGTCCGCGCGGCGTGAATCAGCACGAGTTGCTCCGGGTGCCGGTAAGGCGGCGGCGTGAGCAGCACCCCTTGAATCAAGCTGAACACGGCTGACGTTGCGCCGATGCCGAGCGCGAGGGTGAGTACGATGATCCAGGTGAAAGCGGGTTGTTTCCAAAGCCCGCGCACGGTGTGCCGTAAATCTCGCAGCATGGGTGTTTGACGGATGCTTCGCGGCGTGGTTAGGAGAGCTTAATGCTTCGCGTTGCGCCCGGCCGGTTCCCACAACTCAATAGGATTCCGTTCGGGGTCGTACAGGCGCGCGAACCGGCCGTTGGGATACTTCTCGGGATCTATTTTGATCTCGATACCGGCGGCGCGCAGTTGGGCCGCCATGGCGTCCAGGTTGCGCACCCGGAAGTTGACCATCCAGGCCTTCCCGTCCTTGCCGAAATAATCGGTTGCCTCGGGAAATGGCTCGAACACGGTGATGCCGGCCTCGGTCTGCCACGGCAGATCGTCGTAGTTGCGCGGCGTCGGCGTAATGCCCAGATGTTCCTGGTACCACAGGCGCAGCGCCTGCGGATCTCGCGCGCGGAAAAACAATCCGCCAACACCGATCACTTTTTCCATATCGGTTGGCCGATCATATCACGAGCCGATTCGGCGTGTTCAGTGCCACCTTCCCCGCGCGCCAGATCCAACTGCCTTTGAAGCTGGTCTTCTGAGGCGCCTGCTACCCTGAGAGGGGATGATTACCGACCTGGTGCAGATTCGCATGTTGGGCGAAAAGAAGCGCGACGAAAATGAGCGCTTCCGCCGCCACATGAAATCGCGCGACTATTCCGACCGCATCCTGCGCCGCATCGCCGAAGGAATCGAAGGGCAGATCGATTGTACCCTGTGCGCCAACTGCTGCCGCGTCGCCACCGCCACCGTTACCGGGCGCGACGTAGAACGGTTGGCGCGCGCCCTGCGCATGAAGCCGGAGCGATTCCTGGCCGATTACACCGACGAAAGCGAAGAGGAAGGGCGCATCCTGCGGCGCACCGAAGAGAGCGGCTGCATTTTCCTCAACGGCAACGAATGCACCGTCTATGAAGCGCGTCCCGATAGTTGCCAGAAATTCCCGCACGTGGTGCGCGGCGCGGGTTCCATCGCCAGCCGCATGTGGCAGTTCGCCGACCGCGCCTGCTACTGCCCCATCGTCTACAACTCGCTGGAAGCTTTCAAGGAGCAACTGAAATTCACGAAGTAACGCTACAGTTGCGGACGCGGCAGCTTTACCGGCGTCCACGGGAACACGCCCTTGCGCCGCAGGTGGCGCCTGTACACTTTATCGCCAGATGTGGCGTACAGCCACTCCAGATTGGAACCGCCGAACACCAGGTTGGACACATCCTTCGCGCCCGGTTTCGCCATGATCCCGATCACGCGCCCCGGCTGATCGCAGATCTGAATGCCCATCCCGGTGGCGAAATAGGCGAAGCCCTGGTCATCCACCGTCAGGCCGTCCGCCCCGCTGCGCAGCGGTCCCTGCGTTTCCTCGTCGGGCACGTCCAGGCGATAGAAGGGCTGGCCGGCGCTGAGCGAGCCGTCTGCCGCGATGTGGAAGCTCCAGCCCGACCGCCCCAGCGTATCGGCGACGATTAGCAGGGCATGATCGGGCGAGAGGCGCACGCCATTCGGCATCAGCAAATTGCCGTCCTTCTCGCCCTGAAACACCATCTTCTTTGCGCCGGCCGGATCGATCATCCAGATCTGCTCCGCCGGCAGATCGCTGAAGTATACCGTGCCTTTGCTGCTCACCGCCAGGTCGTTGGGGGCCCGGAAGCCCGTGCCCAGCACCGTAACCCGGCCGTCCGGCTCGTACGCCACCACGCGCTTGCGCGCGCTTTCGGCGGCATACAGCCGGCCTGACGCGTCGAACATCAAGCCCGTGGCGCCACCCGTGTCTTCCTTGAACAGCGTGACCTTGCCATCCACCGCGGCCTTATAAATCCGCGACGCACCGGCATCGCAGAAGTACACGTTGCCGTGTTTATCCACCGCAGGCCCTTCGGTGAACTGGTACCCTTCGCCCACGAGTTCCCAACCCTTGCCCGGGTCCAAAATCTGAGTGATGAAATGGCGATCCACCTTAAGGCCGGCGCTCGCGGTAACGGGCTTGGGATACTCGCGCCATAGCCAGCGCAGCGCGTCCGGCAGAATGGCCGCGCCGTGACGCGCGTTGTGGCCCTCGGTCCCCACCACGAACTTGCTGTCGTAGCCGGCGTACTCCAGCGAGGCCGCCAGCGCGGAATTGGCCTGAAACCACGAGCCGCCATACAGCGTCTGGTCGTTCGACCCATCCTGCTGGAACACGCGCAGCGGCTTCGGCTCCATCTTGCGCACCAGGTTGACGTACCGGTCGCCGCCTTTCAGGTCGGTGAAGCTGCCGACGAAACTCAGCACGCGCCGGAACTGGTCGGGCCGCTCCCACGCCGCGGTGAACGCCGCGATGCCGCCCGAGCTCGACCCGGCCAGTCCGCGATCGTTCGGGTCGCTCGACAGCTTGTACTGCCTGCCCACCTCCGGCAGAATCTCGTCGATCAGGAAGCGCGCATACCGGTCGCCCAGGCTATCGTATTCATAGCTGCGGTTGTAGCGATTCTGCTGCTCCGGCGATTCCGCCGGAATCACTCCCGGGTCGATGAAGATCCCGATGGTGACCGGCATCGCGCCCTGCTGGATCAAATTATCGAGAACGATCCCCGCGCGCCACTGCCCGGTATCGCTGGTGAATCCGCCGCCATCCTGAAAAATCATCACGCACGCCGGCTTGCTGCCGTCGTACTGCGCCGGCACGTAGATCCAGTAACTGCGCGTGGTGCCGGGGAAAACCTTGCTACGGTCCCAGGTGTACCTGGTGATCTTCCCCTGCGGCACGCCCGGATGCCTTTGGGAATCGGGTCCCAGGCTGTAATCATCGGCCGCGGCGACTACGGCGAAAAAGGAGGCGAACAGGAACAACAACATTACGCGGTGCATGAGGAGATGGTACAGCAGCTACTAAGTCTGGCTCAATGTATGTTACGATCCGCTTTCGCGAATGAAAGGGAAGGATGGCGACCTGGTGTAACGCCCGGCTGGTCGTTGTCGGCCGTCCGGCTGAAGTTACTCGATTCCGGCGCGTCGCCGCCGTCCGCGCGTCCTGCGTGTTTCGGGACGATATGCTCGCAGGCGAATGCCAGGCGCTTTTCTGCGAACGGGCCAAACGCGTCGGACGGAATCTTCTGGAGAAGCGTTACTTCTTTCAAACGTCAGATGACGACGGCCATGAGTACTTCCGCGATTTGTCGAGGTTGTGGCCGCTTCTCCGTTTTGTGTATGTCTACGGATGGGATGGCTGGGACGAATACAGCTATGGCAGTTACGGGATCTGCCGGGGCCGGATTCGCATCTATCGTGTTCCCATTCGGCGGGTACAGAAGGCGATGATCAAACATGGTGTGGATGATAATCCCAACGACGAGTGGCCATACGAACCGGAGATCGACGCCGAAACGGAACTGATGGACCTGGCTCAAGCGCACTGGCAAGAATCACCGGTTAGGCACTGAATTTTATGCAAGCAATTGTTCAAGTGATCTGTTCAAAAGGATCGAGCCTTCGTGAGTCCATCGTGAATGATGCTAGGCGGCTCGAGGATTTTGGGCTAAAGGTCAGCGGAAAACTAAAGCCGACGAGGCAGATGGGATGGGCGAAGATCCACAGCACCCGGCCCGATCGGCGCGGTGCGCTCAACGTCGAATGGGATAGCGATACTCGTATCCTCCTTTGCCGTGTGATCAATAAGGGACGGGGTAGCCCCGAGTTGATTCTGGGCGATTTCGTAGCGTATCTCCTTCAGCGTTACCGCCGTCGAATCAACGTCGTCAATATCTTCCCGCCTGAGTGAACGCCGCCAGGCCGGTCGAAAACTAGTACAACAGATACTTCGTCCGCACCTTCAGGAAAGCCGACAGGGCATCCTGCCAGCTTGCCTGAATCGTCCGCGGATCTTCGCCTGCCTGAATGCGCCGGATGGCATCGTCGCTGCCGATCAGCCGTTTGCCGAGTGCGTAATCCAGCTTGCCGGGGTACAGTTTCTCAATCGCGACGGCGATCTCGAGTCCCAGACGCGTGGAATCGAACACGTCGCGATTGGTGATTTCGTACCGCACGCCCTCGATGCGCACGCCTTTAAAATTCGAATCGGCCGGCGTGAACGTGGTCGGGTATACCCGCACTCCCGGTATCAGCCGCTTATTCAGATACTCCGCCAGCGCACGTCCGTTGATGAAATCGGCGCCCGTCTGCTCAAACGGCGCATCCGTGCCGCGGCCCTCCGAGTAGTTCTTCGAATATTCCAGGAAACACAGCCCGGGATACAGAATCGCGGCATTCAAGCTGCGCATGTTGGGCGAAGGATTGACCCACGGCAGCCCCGTGGAATCGAACCAGTCGCCGCGATTCCAATCCTGCATCTCGATCACGGTCAGGTTGGCGCTCCACTTGTTTTCCACGTTGAACATTTTCGCCAGCTCGCCCATCGTCATCCCGTGCCGCGTGGGCAGCCCGGCGAACGACCCGACGAACGACTTGTTCGCTTCATCCAGCAGCGGCCCCTCCACGTGCGTGCCCGTGATCGGGTTTGGCCGGTCCAGCACAAAAAACGGAAGACCCGCCTTGGCCGCGGCCTCCAGCGCGTACGCCATCGTGCTCTCGTAGGTGTAGAAACGCGCGCCCACATCCTGAATGTCGTACACCAGGGCATCGATGCCTTGCAGCATCTCGGGCGTAGGCCGCAGCGTCTTGCCATAGAGGCTGTAGACCTTCAGGTCCGTTTTGGAATCCACGGTGTCTTCGATGCCCGGCCGGTCCAGCGCGCCCGCGAATCCGTGTTCCGGAGAGAATAGCGCGGCGATCTTGACGCCCGCCTCCCGCATCAGGTCGATATTGCGCCGCCCCTCGCGGTCCACGCCGGTCTGATTGGTGATCAGCCCGATTCGCTTCCCGGCGAACTGCCGGAACTTCTCCGCCGCCAGCACGTCGAGTCCCGTGCGCGTCGCCCCGTTGCGGCCGGCGATCTCGCGTCGCAACCCCGCGCCCGCGGTAGTTTCGTTATACCCGGTGAGCGTGACGCCCTGCGCCTGTACGCCCAGGCCCGCCGCGGCAATCGTCGCCACCCGGGAGCGCAGCGCCACGATCGAAGGCCTTCCCGTGGGATGCACGCTGTTCGCAAGCAGGATCACATAGCTCCTGGTCGCAGGGTCCATCCACACCGAGGTTCCGGTAAAGCCCGTGTGCCCGAATGACCCGATGGGGAACAACTCGCCGCGATTGGTGGCGTACGGCGAGTCCATGTCCCAGCCCAGACCGCGCAGAATGGGCTGGTCCGCCGGAGTCTGCGGCTCGGTGAATTTCTTGACGGTGAGCGGGCTCACGATGCGCACGCCGTCCAGTTCGCCGCCGTTGATCATCATCCGGCAGAAGCGCGAAAGGTCGTCCGCCGTGGAGAACAGGCCCGCATGGCCTGCCACGCCGCCCATGTAGCGCGCTGTCGGGTCGTGCACCACGCCGCGCAACGGCGGCCCGTCCTTGCCGAGGCGCTCTGTGGGCGCGATGCGCGGAATCCACGCTGCGGGCGGCTGAAACGTGGTCTCCTGCATACCCAGCGGCAGGAAAATTTCCTGTTTGGCATACTCCGACAGCATCTTGCCGCTCAGCCGGTGTACCAGTTCCCCCAACAGTTCGAAATTGATGTCGCTGTACACGAAGCGCACGCCCGCCGGGCCGGTGGGCTTATCGGTATACGCCAGGTGCATGCCGGTTTCGTAACCGCTCCACACCGGCACCAAGGGTACGTCCGGCGCCAGGCCGGAAAAGTGCGTGAACAACTGGCGAATGGTAATGTCGCTCTTCCCGCCCTGAAACTCCGGGATGTACTCGGTGATCTTATCGTTCAGCCGGAACTTGCCCTGCTCGAACAGTTTCATCAGGCTGGTCGTGGTGGCGATGACTTTGGTCAGCGAAGCCAGATCGAAGATGGTGTCCGCCGTCATGGCTTCCACCTTCGGCACCTCGGCGCGATTGCCGTACGCCTTACGGTAGACCACCTGGTCATCGTGCCCGATGAGCAGCACCGCCCCCGGCAGTCGACCCTGCTGGATGGCTTCCTGAATCGCCTGGTCTTCGGCCGGCCCCGCGGAAAAAGTTTGCGCGGATAAGACTGTGGCCGCCACCAGGGCGCAACAGAGGAGCTTCATGGAACCATGATAGCCCCGTGCTTATACCCGCTTGGCCACCACCAGAGTAATATCGTCCGCCTGCGGCGCACCGGCGGCGAATTCGTTCAGCGACCTGGTCACCGCGGTCACGATCTCCGCGGCAGGCCTCTGGCGATTCTCCTGCAACACGGCGATAAACCGCTGTTCGTCGTATTCCTCGTGATTCACGTTGTTGGCCTCGGTCACACCGTCACTGTAAATCACCAGCATGTCCCCGGGATCCAGGCGCGCATGCATCTCCTTGTACGGGGCGTACGGAATGATGCCCAGTACCGGACCGCCGCCCTCCAGCATCTGCGCCTCTCCGGAACTCCGGATGATGATCGGCGGGTTGTGGCCCGCGTTGGCGAACGCCAGGTCGCCCGTGTTGGTGTCCAGCACACAGAAGAAGAACGTGATGAAGCGGTTGCTGGGGCAGTTGGCGCAAGTCGTCTTGTTCAGCCGCGCCATGAACGCGTCCAGGTTGCCTGGGTCTTCCGCCAGCACCTGCACGCGCGCGTGCAGCGCCATCATCATCAGGGAAGCGGGCATCCCTTTGCCGGATACGTCGCCCAGCGTCAACCCCAGCCGCCCGTCCGCGTAGGGAAAAAAGTCGTAATAATCGCCGCCCACGGTGCGGCAGGGGACGTTGAAGCCGGCCAGGTCCGTACCCGGCACAATGGGGGCCTCGGCGGGCAGCATGCGGCCCTGAATCTCGGCCGCTTGCGAAAGGTCGCGCTTCATGATGCGCTCCCCCTCTTCCACCAGGGCCAGCCGGGCGTTTTCGATACGCACCGCGCAGATGCTGGCCATCACGGTCAACAGGTTCAGGTCGTCCTTAGTGAATTCGCGCAGGATGAACGGCGAATCCACGTAAATCAGGCCGATGATGCGGTCCTTGGCCTGCAGCGGCACGGCCATCATTGTGTGGACCTTCTGTTCCACAATGCTCATCCGGCCCTTGAACGCTTCGTCCAGTTGCGCATCGCGCACCAGCACACTGGATCTCTCCTTGAGCACCTTGTCGCGTACCGCGGTGCTGATGCGGAAGCCTTCGCCCTTATAAGCCCGCGGCAACAGTTCGCCGCCTTCCAGCAACAGCAGCACGCCGCGCTGCGCGCTGACAGCTTGAATCGCCAGGTCCAGAATCACCTGAAACAGTTCTTCCAGCGGGCGGTTCTCGCTCAATTCCTGCCCCGCGCGAATCAATGCCTGCAACGGGGCCGGCCCCTTGGCGCCCACGCGCTCGAAAGCCATGGTCTGGTTACTGAGCGCGCCTTCCAGGCTGGTGACCACGGTGGAAGTGGTGGGCGCCGAACTGTCCGTGCCGTCAAATACCACCACGCCTTGTGCCTGTTTGCTGGCGTCCGGCGAGTAAACGATCACCAGGTGCCCGGCCGTAATGCGGTCGCCCGGCGTGAGCACCAGCCGGGCCTTCAGCGGAATATTATTGACGAACGTGCCGTTCTTACTGCCCAGGTCCTGAACCGTCCAATCGTCGCCTTCCGGCTCGAACACGAAATGCTGGCGGGACAGGCCCGCGTCTTCAGGGAAACACAGCTCGGCGGAGCTCGACCGGCCCACCGAAATCCGGTCCTTTTGCAAGGGCATGGTCTTCATCTGACCATCCGGACACTGAATGAGGAGCTCGCGGTTCATCAGGAGTCATTGTAGAACTATTCCCTGACTTGCGGCCTCAGACCGTCGCCTCCGCTTTTGCCCCGCCAGAATTCCGGGTCGGCCACGGCAAAATCGTCCGAGACGTAGCTCTGGCTGGGTTCCACGCGCATGAGGAGGTGCTCGCGGCTCAGCTCCCTGGACGCGGCGACCTTGGTGCCGGCGGCTTCCGCCGCGGCCAGCGGTTCGGCAAATACCGGCAGCTTGGCGATGCCATCGTCCAGGGGCTTCAAAGAGAGCATCGGTGAGAGAATAATATACGTCCCCGATGGCGCTCCCGAAACCACCCGATACACCAGGTCCGGACGATCCAGATTGACGCTGTCCATCTCATGCCGCCTGAGACGCATCAACTCGCCCAGGTCGGCTTCCGCGCCGGGCTGCATCCGGTAAATGGAGACGTGGAAGTATCGCGCCCGGGGCAAGCGGCGGACGGCCTCCTGCGGCCGGTAGCTCCAGCCGGGCTGGTAGAGCAGGATCATGGTCCGCGAAGGCGCCAGAATATCCTCCGGCGTAGGCTGTGCGTAATTGGCGCCGTTTACCGGAAAGGATGCCAGGGCGCGGTCCAGATCTTCGATCTCCGCGAAAGTCTGGTGCAGTTCAATCCCCCACGTCTCCGGCAGCCCGGTGATGGCAGTCATCCCCACCACATCGACCGCCGCTTTGACGCCGTTGTACGGACGGATGGTGCCGTTCCCGCCGGTTCCCGGCTTACGGATTATCTGCAGAATGGGAGGGACATCGGTCAGTCCCTGTGCCGCCGCGCACCCCGCGAGCGAGGCCACAATTAGAGCGAGCTTCATCGTATCACCCATCAGTTAGACGTCAGTTCGTGCTTTCCGCGTTGATACAATCTCTAGAACATGCGTTCTTTTTTCCTCGGAGTCCTTTTTGCATCCTCTGTGTTTGGGCAGACGGCCATTCCCCTTCGCGTAGACGCGACCGACGCCGCCCGCCGCGTCTTCCACGTCCAAATGACCCTGCCGGCCAAGCCCGGCCCCATGACCCTGCTGTACCCCGAATGGATTCCGGGCGACCATATGCCCGATGGTCCCCTGGTTCAGGTGGTCGGCCTCGTCATCAAAAGCGATGGGCGCATCGTCCCCTGGAAACGCGATAGCGTGAACATGTTTGCGTTCCACGTGGATGTGCCCGCGGGAGCCACCGCCCTGGACGTGGCGTTCGACTTTCTTTCGCCTCCCGACGCTGCCGGCAACTTCGCCGCCGGCAGTTCCGCCACCACCGAACTGGCCGTCCTCAACTGGAATCAGTTCCTGCTGTACCCGCAGGGAGTGGACGCCGACAAGCTCCAATACCAGGCCAATCTGAAAGTGCCCGCAGCCTGGAAGTACGGTACCGCCCTGCCCATCCGCCGCGAAAGCGGCAACCAGATCGAATTCCAACCCGCATCGCTGACCAC
Organism: Candidatus Sulfopaludibacter sp.; assembly: GCA_031292755.1. Taxonomy (GTDB): domain Bacteria; phylum Acidobacteriota; class Terriglobia; order Bryobacterales; family Bryobacteraceae; genus Sulfopaludibacter. The sequence goes on along the minus strand of JARLGM010000042.1, from coordinate 332 downwards.
CATGGTCGATTCTCCCGTCTCCACCGGCAGCCACTACCGCACGCTCGACCTCGGGACCGATCGCGGCGCCCCCCATTTCATCCACATCGCCGCCGATAGCGACCGCGCCCTGGAAGCGCCGCCCGAGTTGATTGCGGCCTGGAAGAATCTGGTGGCCGAGACCGGCGCGCTGTTCGGCACGCGCCATTATCGCGATTATCATTTCCTGCTCACGCTCAGCGATCACGTAGCCCATTTCGGCCTGGAGCATCACGAATCCAGCGACGACCGCGTGGGCGAGCGCACCCTGGTCGATCCGGCCCCGCGCAACCGCGAAGCGGCCCTGCTGACGC
>JARLGM010000041.1 GCA_031292755.1 Candidatus Sulfopaludibacter sp. | reverse complement strand
CCGCTACCTGCTGCTGAAGGCCAAGCGCATGGCCGTGACCAACCTTGAATTCATCGCCGTTCAAACAGTCAGGAAGGCCGCCTAAAATGGGCCGTCTGTCGAATTCTCGTTCAGTGCCGTTCAAACACGTGGACTTCCTGCTCAACGCGCTCAATGTGCTCAACCGGCAATATAACGAGTATCTCTATATCTCCTCCGGCGGCTATTTCTCAACGCCGTCCGGTGGATACGAACTGGGATACCCGGCCGCGCCCTTCACCGTGTACGGAAGCATGCGATTCCATTTTTGATCGGCCCCCATCCCCTATCCCCCGGCGAGCAGAGTGAGCCCCGCTACGCCGGAATGGATACCAGAGCGCTCTTCCGGTGCTCGTATTGGTAGTACGCCGCGCAGGCGCCTTCGGAGGATACCATCAGCGCGCCCACCGGCCGCTCGGGCGTGCATTCGTTGCCGAACAGCTTGCACTGCGCGGGCTTGAGCACTCCCTTCAGCACCTCGCCGCACTGCGCCGCTTTGGGATCGGTAACGCGGATGCCGGGCACGCTGAAGCGCCGCTCCGCGTCCCACTCCGCGTAGGAATCGCGCAGCGCCAGCGCCGACTGCGAGATGAATCCCATGCCGCGCCATTCGAAGTAGCTGCGCAGGGTGAAGACTTCCGCCATGGCCCGCAGCGCGGCGCGATTTCCCTCCCACGGAACCACGCGCCGGTACTGATTCTCCACCTTGGCTTCCTTTGCCCGCAACTGCCGCAGCAGCATGGCCACCGATTGCAGCACATCCAGCGGCTCAAAGCCAGAAACCACAATCGGCTTGCCCTCGTGGCGTGCAATCCATTCGTACGGCCGGCAGCCGATCACCGTGGAAACATGACCCGGCCCGATGAACGCGTCGATCCGCATGTCCGGCGAATCCAGAATGGCGCGGATGGCCGGGATGATGGTGACGTGGTTGCAGAAGACCGAAAAATTCCGGACGCCCTCGGCATTGGCGCGCATCAGCGTCAGTGCCGTGGAAGGCGCGGTGGTCTCAAAGCCGATGGCGAAGAACATGACGTGCTTTTCGGGATTGGCGCGCGCCAGCTTCAGCGCATCCGCCGGCGAATAGACAATCCGGATGTCCGCGCCGCGCGCTTTATGTTCCAGCGGACTGCCCTGCGTGCCCGGCACCCGCATCATGTCGCCGAATGCGGTGAAGACCACGCCACCCTGCGCGGCAATCGCCAGCCCGTCGTCGATGCGGCCCATGGGCAGCACGCACACCGGACAGCCCGGACCGTGCACCAGTTCGATATTGGGCGGCAGCAGATCCTTCAGGCCGAAGCGGTATATGGCGTGTGTGTGGCCGCCGCACACCTCCATGAACCGGTAGTGGCGCGCGGGGTCGGCCAGCCGCCGGATCTCCGCGGATGTCCGCGCGATCAGCTCCGGCTCGCGAAATTCATCGATGTATTTCATGGGAACGCCCTCTCTCCCGGCGGCGGATCGACCTCGTCATGGCTGTAGCCGCGCACTTCCTCCATGGCGGCTTGCGTCTCGCCCAGGGCGCTGAGCATCCGCAATTGCTCGATAGCATCCTCTTCCCGGATCTTGCTCAAGGCGAAGCCCACGTGGATCAGCACCCAATCGCCCGGGCCGATCCCTTCCGGCGCCACCAGGCTCACATCCACCCTGCGGCGCACGCCCACAACTTCAATCATGGCACTGTGCGTCGCATCGTCCGCCAGCGAAAGAATCTTCCCCGGAATCGCCAGACACATATCAGTCTCCGAAGGCCTCGCGCCTTTGCTTACCCACAATTTCGAACTGGAATTTCAGTTCGTCTTTAAGTTTCAGAGTTCCGCCGGCTACCGAGACCAGCCGAATCCGGTAGTCGGTCTGGCGAATGGAGAATTCTCCGCCGGCCCGCAGGCGCTCTTCGTCGATTGTGACGTTGCACGGAATCATGACGTCCCGCTCGACACCGTGCAGCGATAGCTTGCCGAGAATCTTCATGGCGTACATCCCTTCGCCGAGCTGGTTGGCCTCCATGCCAGAACTGGCAAAGTGGATTTCGGGAAAGCGCGCCGTCTCCAGCACCTCTTCCCGCATCATGCGCTCGATTTCCCGGCGGTCTTTATCGTTCGCGTCACTGCTCATCGCCAGGGAAACAGCGTCAATCTCAAGCCGGAGCGACGATTGCTCGGGCGCCTGCGGGCGAAACCAGGCTTCGCCCGTGAAGGAGCGGATGGCAATGGTGGGGTTGTGGCCGAAAGCCGAAAGCATGCCGCTGGCGTACGCCTTCACCTGGAACCGGCTCATGCCCGCGTCCAGAACGTAGGAGGGCGCCAGGTCCTCGGCCCTGTTTGTGGGTACCATGTGGTGTCAGCCTTACATCGACCGGATCTTGAGATAGCGTTCCAGGTCGGGCACGGCGCCGTGCAGCAGGCCGCTCACATTGGTCTCTCCCAGGAGCTTGCGAATTACCGGGTTGGTGACCACCAGGCCCACGCCGAATACAATCAGAGAAATCCCTCCAAGCAAAAACAAGGTGTCCCTTGTGTCGTTCGATTCCAGTTCCGCGCTCGCCGAGCGCATCATTGCAACTGCCGCCATAATCGTCTCCTTTCCGATCGCACTTCAAGCCGCGGCGCCTTTACCTGGCTCGCCGCGAGGTACTTCCAGAAACTTTGTCACCAGCGCTTCCACGATATCGCCAGCCGCGTCCACCGCCGCCTCGACGGTGGCGCTCAGCCCCATCAGCCCCTCGTCCTCCGGACCCAACGTCTCCGGCTCGCAACCCACCAGCAGGATGCGCCCGAAGTTGCCGCCCATGGCCCGCGCCATCCGCAGTACGCGCATGGGATTCATCCCGTGAGTTGCCACATCCATCTCCGGCTGGTCCAGGCCATCCGGCGCGTTGGGGTCGATCTCCAGGGTGTACAGCGTACCCGGCGCCCCGCCCCGAGCCACCGCGTCCACCAGAATGGTGACGTCGTAACCGTCCAGCAGAGCGTAGGCCAGATCGAAGCCGCGAATGCCGAAATCCACCAGCCGCACCTCTTCAGGCAAGCGCCGGGTGGAAAGATGGTTCGCCACCGCCACGCCGAACGCATCGTCGCCATGAAAAATATTGCCGATGCCGGCGACCAGAATCTTCATGACGCACACCCGCTCCGCGGCGCCGGCTCCACCTCTTCGGGAGCGAAGAAAAAGCGGTGGCCCGGCTGGCGCAGCATGCCCAGGTCGCGCCCCGGGTCGTCCTCCAGAACCACCGCGAGGTGCGCCAGACCGTCGTAATCCTGCTCGATGCTCTCGATCATAGCGGTCTTACCCGCCAGCGCCAGGTCGAGCACATCCCCGCCCGCGCGCGGCCGTAGTCTCACCCTATCGCCCGCCCGCAGTTCCACACCACAAACCCGCAGGCTTTCGAGTGGAGTCTTGTCCTCCAGCAACTGCCATTCCCACTCGTTCACGATGCCCCTCCATGGCGCGGGCCCATGGCGCGCAGCACGCCGTGGAGCTTGATGAAATGCTCCGGCGGCAGCGCCTCGGTCCTTTGCAGAATCATGCGAGCCCGCTCATCGCTGCGGCACATGGCGCTCTTCTCCTCGTCGGTCAATGCCAGGATGCGCAGCGAAAGAATCTCGTCGATTTCAGCCCCGTCGAACAGGTCGCCGGGACTCTCCGGCGCGACCTGCGGATAATCGTAGAGAATGATGGGGGAAGAAAGCAGCGTGTCGCGCTGTCCCTCTTCACCCGCCAGCACCGGCCAGGTACCCGCGTTCTTGCACGTTCCCGCGGCTGCCTCAAACCGGCTTGGCGGCTCCAACAGCGACACAAACTCACCGCCGGAGACTTTCAGAATCGTGTGCGCCGAAAGCAGCGACAAGGCCAGAGCCCTGTCCCTCTCGATGGGCTGGCCGTTGCGGAGCGGTGTGTGGTTGGAGATTTTCACGCCGATCCGAAACAGCCCATCCTCCAGCTTCTCTATTCCGGTTTCGATCCAGCCTTCCAGCGGCTGCTGGATACGCTCGATCAATCCGGCTACCAGGCCCTCGGAGTTGCGCAACTGTTCCACCGTGCGGTTAGCCGGGAACGCAAACCGGCGGCGCGTCTGCCCGGCGGCCAAAATCGCAAAGCGGACCGGGGGCAGGGTCATCTCGCATTCGGTAGCCTCCTGCCACGATTCGTACTCGCGCCCGTCAATCGAGATCGCGGCTGCGGGCACAAACGCCGGATCTTCCGCTTCGGGCAGTTCCTCCACCGGTTCGGCCAGGCACCCCACCACACGATCTACCAGCCGCAGGCATCGGACCTTTACGGACAACTCCGCCAACGCGTCCCCCTGCACCAGGCACTGCGTCTCCATCCGGTACGGCTCGACGCCCTGCTGCTGTTCGCTGTAGGCGCGCGGATAAAGCACGCCGAAGTTCCACCGCTGCTGGTTTTTCACCGCCGAGGCGCGGTACGGATAGAGAATGTAGCCCTCGTAAAGCACGGCGTTGGCAATTTTTTCCACCCGGGAAATACTCACGATTTCACTGTCTCCTCCACCGCGGGCAGGATTCTGTCGAGCGCGGCTTCCCAGGTGGGAATGCCGTGCTTGACTTTGAATTGGTATAAACGATCGAAGACGTCCCGCCGCAGGCACAGCCAGGCGCTGTTGGGGTAGTACGTCTCCATCATTTCCCGCCAGATTGCAACCGGCAGGCGATAGCGCGCTTCCTTGCTCCAGGAGATGGGCGAAACCTGGGGAACGCCGTCGCCGGCGTCGTAAAACACGGTGCCGCTGAACAGGAAGCAGAGCGGGATCTCACCCTGTTCGATGCCGTAGAAATATTTGGTGGATGCCACGTTGAAATCGAATGAACACGGCACCTGCAACTCCAGCGTAGCGCTTCCCGTGAAACCTGGAACGGCGGTCGCGGTGTGGGTCCAAAGCATATTTCGCAGCGTCTGCCCCCAGCGGGCGGGCTCGCCGAACAGATCCAGCAGCCGCTCCTGGTCCGCTTCGCTGTAGCGGCGGCGCGGCGCTTCGATCTGTATTTGGCAGCGCAGCGCCACGCTGTAGATTTCCTCCCTGGGGTCCGCATTGGTGACCGCGATGCGGAATGCCAGCATGGGGACCGCCGCAAAAGGGACGGGTTCCGCGCCTTCCACGCGGAGGTCCAGGTCAGGCATAATGCTGCTCCCCGGCGAGGACCGCTCGCGCCGCCAGCGCCGCGAAATAGTCCGCCACTTCCCGCCACAACTCCTCGCCCCCGGAGAGCCCGCGCCAATGCATGCGGACCAGTCCCACCAGTTTGAAGCACTGGTCGATGGGCACCAGGAAATACCGATTCGCGGGAAACCCGCGGGCCGCGCCCAGGCGATTCACCAGCAGCGCTTCCACATCCGGTTGCATCGACCGCACCTCGGCATTGGGGAGCGCGATCTGCTCCCAGTTCTCCAACGTCAACAGCGATTCCGTCGCTCCCGCCGGACTCGGATAGACGGCCGTTATCCTGCCCGTCGCGCTGTTTGCGAAGAAGAACGCCATATTGATCGGCACGAGCAGGCTGTCCCACTGCGCATCCGTCAAGCGAAAGCCGGGTAAAGACCGAACTCGCGTGGGAACTCGCCGGTAGCGCTGCCCCACCTGCCCGCTGAACAGGATGGCGCAGGCCTGGCAGGAGCAGATCAAGCGCCGCTTTCCCGGCTCCACCAGGTGCTCATGCTCCGCGGCGACCGCCGAACCGCACAACTCGCAACGCTCGTCGCTCTCGCCGCGGCGGGCGAATCGCCGCAATGCTCCGAATTCCTGGAAGGATTGCTGGGGCATCCTCAACCGCCGGCCTTTCCGGCCGCCAACATGCCTACCTGCTCGAGCGGCACGAAATCCGGCGCAGAGAACTTCTCCAGGCCGAGGAAGTCCAGCGATACGGCATCCGGAGCCGCCGCGTACAGCTCTTCTTCCACCAGGGACTTCACGGCGCGGGCCGTGACCGCGTCGTTCACCCCGCGAATCCGAATCTTCACATCGCCAGCCCTGGCGCCGCCCAACTCCGCAATGGCTCCGTAAGAGCGCAGCGCGGATTGGGCTCCTTCGATTGCCCGTCGTACCCTGGTCTCGAACTCCACCGGGTGCAGTCCGTGCAACACTAACAGGCTCGCCACCACCGGATCGGCAACCATCGAATCCAGCAGCGCCTCTCCCGCTGTTCCGGTGCTGCGGAGGCGCTCCAGCATGCGCTCGAACGCCTCGCCGTGCAGATCCATCACGGACTGGAGGAGTTTCTGGACCTGCACTTTCACCGCCGGGTCCGCGACTGCGTCCAGGCGCCGAACCAGGCCGGCGATCTCCCGCACCCGCTCGCGCAGTCTGTTTTCCTCAATCATGTTGTTCGACGCCGAACATCGGCGAATGCCGGGTCTCCAGCACCTTTCCGTCCCCCAGGTACATGTGCACACCACAGGGCAGACAGGGATCGAAACTGCGGACCGCGCGCATAATGTCGATGCCCTTGAACTTGTCGGGTCCGTTCTCCTCGAAGATGGGGGTGTTCTGTACCGCGTCTTCGTAAGGCCCCGGCGTGCCGTAGACATCGCGCGGGTTGGCGTTCCAGGGCGTGGGCGGATAAGGATGGTAGTTGGCGATCTTGCCGCCGCGAATCACCACGTGATGCGACAGCACCCCGCGCACGGCCTCGTGGAAGCCGCAGCCGATGGCTTCATCGGGAACCTTGAACTCGTTCCAGGTTTTCGTATTCCCGCGATGCAGTTCGGCCATCGCCTTTTCGATGAAGTGCAGCGCCGCGGCCGCCGCGTATGCCTGAAAGTAGGTACGAGCCCGATCGCGCTCGATGGCGTTGCTCCATTTCGGCACCTTCCATTCGAACTCCACCTCCGGCGCCGACATCGTCTTGGGCAGATAAATCTTCACGCTGTTGCCGGTCGCCTTGATGTAGCCGATGTCCACGATCCCCGCCAGCGCCGTGGCCCAGAGCCGCGCGATGGGGCCGCCGCCGGTGTCCAGCGCCAGATGATCGCCAGTCCGCTTGTCGAGCCAGCGCGGCGACATGACCCAGGTGTACTTGCCGCTGAAATCGCGCTTCTGCGGCCGCGGAATGGTGGTCTGGTTCCAGGGATGATTCTTGTCCACCGGATTGCCCAGCGGATCCTCCCGGACAAACGTCTCGGCATTCTCCCAACCGTCGTAATAGGAACTGCCGAGCAGAATCCGAATGTTCAGATTGATGTCCACCAGATCCGTGGTGACCAGTTTGCCGTCCACTACCACGCCGGGCGTGACGAACATGCCGCGGCCCCAATCGGTCATCTTTTTGTAGCTATAGTCGCAAACGTCGGGATTATTGAAGGAGCCCCAGCAGCCGAGCAGAACCCGGCGCTGGCCTACCTTCTCGTAGCCGGGCAGCGCGTCGTAGAAGAAGTCGAACAGATCGTCGTGGAGCGGGACCACGCGCTTCATGAACTCCACGTACTTCATCAGCCGCACCAGGTAATCGGTGAAGAGTTGGACGGTGGGAACGGTCCCCACGCCGCCCGGGTACAGTGTGGAGGGATGGACGTGACGGCCCTCCATGAGGCAGAACATTTCGCGCGTCATGCGGCTCATCTGCAGCGCTTCGCGGTAGAACGACCCGGTGAACGGGTTCAGCGCGCGCATGATGTCCGCGATGGTGTGGAAGCCGTGCAGGTGCGAATGGGGGGACTGCGTCTTTTCGGCTTTGGCGAATACGCCGGGATTGGTCTCTTTCACCATCTGCTCGCAGAAGTCCACACCCACCAGGTTGTCCTGGAAGATATTGTGGTCGAACATGTACTCCGCGGCCTCACCCAGGTTGACGATCCACTCCGCCATCGGCGGAGGCTTCACGCCGAATGCCATGTTTTGCGCATACGTGGCGCAGGTGGCGTGATTGTCCCCGCAGATGCCGCAAATGCGGCTGGTGATGAAGTGCGCGTCGCGCGGATCCTTGCCCTTCATGAAAATGCTGTATCCGCGGAAGATGGAGGAGGTGCTATGGCACTCCGCGACCTGGCGGTTTTCGAAATCGATCTTGGTGAAGATTCCCAGGCTGCCCACGATGCGCGTGATCGGATCCCAGTTCATCTCCACTAACTTCCGGGACCCGCTCGGAGTCTCGGTTGTCGGGCTGGTGATAGTGCTCATGTTACTCGTTCCTCTCCTCTTTTAGTAAGTCCTGGGGTGATAGCCGGTGGTAAGTTCCGCGCGTGGATGGCGCCACTTCGGCTCCTGGTTCAGCGTGCTGTTCGTGAAGGAGCGCAGCGCGCTGACCGCCCGGCCGTAAACTCCAACCACACTGGTCGACATCTTGCCGCCCGGAGGCTCGTCCATGAAAGGCATGAACTTGTCGGGAAAGCCGGGCATGGTGCAGCCAATGCAGATGCCGCCCACGTTGGGGCAGCCGCCGATGCCGGCCATCCAACCCCGTTTTGGCACATTGCAGTTGACCACCGGGCCCCAGCAGCCCAGCTTGACGATGCATTTCGGCGAGCCGTATTCCTGTGCGAAATCGCCCTGTTCGTAGTAAGCCGCGCGGTCGCAGCCGTCATGCACGGTTCTTCCGAACAGCCACTCGGGGCGGCCCAGGTCGTCGAGCGGGATCATGGGCGCAAGGCCGGCCACCTGATAGAGAAGATACAAAACCGTCTCCATGAAGTTATCCGGCTGCACCGGGCAGCCCGGCACATTGACGATCGGGATATTAGCTTTCGAGCGCCACTCCCAGCCCAGGTAGTCGTTCAGGCCCATGCAACCCGTGGGATTGCCCTGCATGGCGTGAATTCCGCCGTAAGTGGCGCACGTGCCGCAGCCGATTACGGCAATCGCCTTGGGCGCCAGGCGGTCGATCCAATCGCAGGTGGGAATGGGTTGACCCGTCTGATCGTCGGTGCCGAGCGCGGCCCAATACCCTTCCTTCTTGATTTTTTCGTTCGGGATTGAACCTTCCACTACCAGCACGAACGGATCGAGCTTACCTTTTTCGGCCTGATACCAGAAGTCCAGAAAGTCCCCGCCATTTTCATAGGCCAGCACCGGGTTGTGCAGGTGCACTTTGGGTAGTCCCGGTATGGCATCTAACAAAACGTCTTCGACACTGGGTTGGGTGGCGGCGGTAATGGAAACCGAATCGCCGTCACAGCCCAGACCTGCGGTCATCCAAACAATATGAACATCACGGACCGGTGACGGTTTCTGAGTCACACGTCCGTGCGGAACCTTGTCCGCCATGGTATTCCCTCCTCGCCCTCTCTGAGTTGCCAGTCGTGAATTGAGTATAGGAGGGCTGGTCGCAGGCCCTCAATCGGGCGAGGGCGGTTTCCACTTGCGGGAGAACTTCTATTCGGGAGATCGGGGATTCCCTGAGAAAATGGCGAACTATGTAAGCTGGCGTACCAGTGCCTATCTATCGTTCCCAGTGGACTCGTAACGATGCCACGGAAACAGGTCCGCGGTCCTGGTTGTAGGCCGGGTTGGCGACTCGCTGGTAATCCAGTGTAAACGTCCAGTCCCGGGTCGCGCGCCACGCGTAGTAGGCCTCCGCTATCGACTCCGGCGCATACTTCAGCCTTCCGTCGCCGATGATGAAGCCCATACCGCCGGCGGCCAGGAAGCTTCGATCGTCGCCGGACAGATAGTTGCGAACGGCCGCCAGGCCGATGTTATCGCCGGGCCGTTTCCAGAGACGGCCCTGCACCGAGATGCCCCCGCTGGCAGAGCGGTCGATCTGGGTGAAAGCCCACGCCTCGGTTTTGCCGTCGCTCCAGCCATAGCGCGCGAACGCTCCGATGTCCCTGGTGATCTCCTGTTCCGCGTTCAAACCAAAACCGTACTTCTTCGTGCCGGGGCGGCGCGTGGCAGCCAGATCGGTAGTGCCGTCCGGCAGCATCGCGTCGCGGAACGTGCCGGCCCGTTCGCGATTCTCGAAGCCCAACACGCGCAAGGCGCCGGCGTGCCCGATGGGACGGTAGCGCTTTTCCCATTCCACAGCGACGCCACGATTCTTGGCGAGGCGCGTATCGAAGGTCGCGCCATTGGCTTCGGTCGGCTCCATCACCGTGGCGGCGCGCAGCGACCAACCGCGCATGGTCAACTCCTGCACGGCGCCGATGGTGTACCCGCGCGTGTCGGCCGGATAGTCCCAGGCTCCGTTGGACATCAGCGACCAGTTCATAAACTGATGGCGCGGATCGTGGCTGTATGTGTTGTTATCGAAATAATCGGTGATGGCAAACTTGCCGGTGATCGTGGTAAAGCGGCACACCGGCAGTCTTCCGGCCAGTTGATTCGGGCCGCCTTCCACCATCTCGCTTTCGTCGCTGAGCGCCCACGTGTTCTTCACGTAAGCACGCGCCACGTACGGAGTTGGTGTGGCGCTGGCGACCCGCGGGATCTCGCCATTGGTGAAACCGGCGATTCCGGTGACCTGGCCGAAGCCCTTGCCACCGGCCAGTTCCGGATCGAAAACCAGTTCGGTCCAGGAGTTGACACGATACGCCAGGAAAACGGTCGCGGTCAGCGAAACCCGGCTCTCGGGATGGGAGGGAAGGCTGTTTTCCCCCTGGTAGAGGGAAGGAAAGGACCCATGGTACTGCCCGATGGAGGTGGCCTGGAAATGGATGCTCCAGCGCTCCCCGGACGAGTCATTACTGACGCTCTGAGCCCTGGCGGGGAGCCAGGCGCACAGAGCGCCGGCGATCAGCAAAATGAGTGGACGGTTCGCGAACATGTCTCTTCCCTTTCAAAAAGCGTTGCGGAGGCTTCATAAATTTATCGGCAGTTGTCACAGGCAGGACGGCGCCGGCTATCCGTGACGGCCGAACAGTCCGGCCAGATCCAGCACGTGGTAGAAGACCAGGACCATCATCAGCACCAGATAGGCTCGCAGACTGAGCAAGGAAATGCGCACGCTGAGAGTCATCGCCATCGGACCGAGATTCCGGGTATCGACCTTTTCTTCCGGCACATCGTCCAGCGGGTGGATCACTACGAAACGGTTGACCGGCTCGTGGAGCTCGATTGGGTTCGTCATCGTTGCCATGTTCGTTTCTCCTTTACAACGCCCGCCCTATGCGGCCGGGAACAGGTTCGGGGCCGCAACCTGCGCGGCCAAAATCAGAGACAGAATGAAGAGGACCGTGATGATGATCCAGTTCACCCAATTGTTCCAGGGTTTGTTCGCATACCCGCCCAGGAGTTCCTTATCGTTGAGCAGCAGTTGCAGAAAGATGATTGCCGAAGGCAGCATCACACCCGCCAGCACCTGCACGCCCAGAATGATCAGTTGCAACGGCGCGCGGGGAATCAGCACCAGCCCGGCGGCGACCGCCACACACAAGAGGTAGACCACGTAGAAACCCGGCGCCTTGCGCACGGGAAGCTGGAGGCTGTGCGGCCAGCCGCGCACCTCGCCATAAGCCCATGCGCTCGACAACGAAATCGCCGTCGTGCCCAGTACGGCCGCATTGATCATCATCAGCAGAATTGCGTGCTTGAAGAACCCGCTGGTGAAGGTGCCGATGTCCACGGCCATCTGAGCCGGGTCGGTGAAAGTGAAGCCGTGAACGCGCGAAGCGTTGCCTGCGATCATCATGCAGCCGGCCACGGTGATGGTGATGCAAGCGCCGAGAAAAGTGTCCAGCCGGGCCCACTTCAGGTCGGCAAATCGCAGGCGCTTATCGGCAATGCAGCTCTGCTGGAAGAAGAGTTGCCAGGGCGCCACGGTAGTCCCCACGACGGCGATTACCAGGAACATCAGGTCCGGCGTCAGCCCGCCCGGCGGCATCCCCGGAATCAGCGACCCGCGCGCGATCTGCCACAGCGGCGGATGCGACCGGAACGCGATGGCAAACCAAGCGAGGTCCAACAGGCAGAGGAATACCACGGTGCGCTCCCAACGGCGGTAACTGCCGGTCACCGCCATAAGGACCAGACCAGCCGCCACCAGCGGCACACCGATCCGCGGGTCGACTCCCATTTTGTTGAGCGCGAGATCGATGGCGGCGAACTCGGTAACCAGCGTCAAGAAGTTCACCAGTTCCAGATCGACCAGCGAGAAGAGGCCCCACCACCGGCCGAATCGCTGATAGATCATGGCGGCGTGGCCTTGGCCGGTAGCGATTCCGAGCCGTACAACCATTTCCTGTATGAAGTAAGTAACCGGCAATAAGAGCAGAACTACCCACAAGAGATGAGTGCCGTATTGCGCGCCCGCCTGGCTATATGTCGAGACGGCGCCGGCATCGTTGTCCGCGACCATAACGATGAGACCGGGCCCAAAGACCATCAGGAAGGTCAGCAGATTGTGAGCCCACCTGGACTTCACCACTCGCCCGCGAACCGGCTGTACTTCTGTTTCCAGGCTGGCCGCGGGCACCGTCACAAACTTGTTGGCCATTGAGGCACCTCCTATCCGCCCGCGTGTGAAGACACTACGGGCACTATGGCAGACGGCCGGAAATCGCGACCGCAAGCCGGTATGAATAACCGGATGGAGATATCGAAGGGGGGAAGAAATCGCGAGCTCCGGGAATCGGAGCATCGGCCTTCAGCCCTACGCGTTCACCACCGCAACATCTGTGGAAGATGCGGCGGTGAGCGCGATAGCCTGAGGGACTATCGGTTTACCGCCGGAACTCCCACGCCGCGTCCTCCGTACTGGGAGGCTTATCGTCGTTCGGTTCCATATACCTTTCTGGAGGCGAGTTCGAAGCTCAGGAGGGAGACGAAACGCCATCTCCCCCGGAGCGGAAGAAATGGCCAACTATCGCAGAACGATTGCTGACGGATTCCCCCACTGGTCCAAGCTTCAGCACCGCACGCCGTGAGAGATCTCCCGACCTCAGCCACGTTAGAGAAACCCTTAACCCGGGAGTCCCTGGTCACCCTCCACACAGCATCTTTGGATGCCTGAGGGCAGTGGCTTGTTTGCCGCGCGGACGCCTCGCCTACCGAGGATCCTTGCAAATCAGATGGACGCTGTCCACCCAAAGCCAAGATAACGCTCACCCACCCGCAGTGTCAACAAATATTCGAAGACCAGATAATGAAAATGTCTTCATTCCCAAATCGGGCAGGTCCGGTCGATGCTACACCCCATCTTCGCGCGTTACCCACCGGATGGCGTGCTGGACTAACTCCCGTCCGTTGCTCAACGACAGTTTCTCTTTGATATGCGCCTGGTAAGACTCCACCGTTTTGACGCTGACGTGCAGATCGTCGGCGATCTCGCGCGTGCCGCGCCCTTCGCCAATCAGCCGGAACACCGTAAGTTCGCGGTCCGACAGCGCTTCCATGGGAGACTTCCCAGCTGCCGACGGGCTGCTGACCACCTGGCGCAGAAGGCGCTTGGCGATCCGATCGCTCACATACACTTCCCCGCCCCGGATGCGGCGGATCGCTTCCAGCACCCGTTCGGTGGCCTCCTGTTTCATAATGTACCCGTTGGCGCCGGCGCGCAGCGCACGCTCCGCGTATAACGATTCGTCGTGCATGGAGAGCACCAGTACCGGCAGCACCGGATCGTTCATGCGCATTTCTTTTAGCACCGTGAGCCCGTCCGGACCATTCAGCGAGATGTCCAGAACCACGATATCCGGCCGGTGAACGGCGATCGCGTGAAACGCGCTGGCGGCGTCCTCGGCATGGCCGCAGACAGCCAGGTCCGGTTCCTGGTTAATGAGTTGGGTCAGGCCTTGACGAACGATCGGATGATCGTCCACCAGCAGGACCGTCGCCTTCCTTGCCTGCCACACAACACGGTGTTGCGGCGTCATCGTTTACCTCCTACTCGAATTCCAGGTTGCTGGCGGGAAACGCGCAGCACACTGAAGTGCCTCCGTCCTTCCCGGCGCGAATCTCCAGGTCCCCGCCAATCATCTTGGCGCGGTAGCTCATGATCAACTGCCCCATACCCTGCGCTCCCGGCGAAGCAGGCCACAGCCCGCGGCCTCCCACTCCGTCATCGTCCACCCGCAGAAAGGGTTCGCCGCCGCCGGAAAGCCGGATCGAGATGTGCCGTGGCCGGCCGTGCTTCAGCGAATTATTCACCGCCTCCTGCGCGATGTGATACAGGTGCGTGGCGGTGGTGCCGTCGCGAATCAACACCGGAGGGCCGCATTCGAAGCGGCAGGACACCTGAAACAGATCCTCCACCTCCAACGCCAGCCGCTCCAGCGCATTCATCAATCCGCGGGCGTCGGAAAGCACCGGCAAAAGGCCGCGGGAGAGTTCGCGCGTCCGGTTGATCGCCTGGTTCACCAACGCCACAATCTTGGCGGCTTCGAGCGCCTCCGGCAGATCTTTTTCGCGCAGTTTCTGCTCCAGCACCTTGCTCAAGAACGCTACGCCCGTCAGGTGCTGCCCCAAGCCATCGTGCAGGTCCTGTCCGATCCGGCGCTGTTCCCGGCCGCTGATTTCGAGAATGGTGCGCTCCAGGCGCTTCGATTCCGTCACGTCGATTCCGGTGAGGATCACGTATTCCAAGGCGCCCCGTGGACCGTGCAGCGCCGTGCTGGACCAGGCAATCGACTGCCGGGCGCCCTGCCGGCTGGTCCAGGCGCTCTCGAATGCAGCCGGAAGCCGGCCGCCGCGCAACTCTTCGAAGACTTCACGGAAGCGAACGGCGTCTTCCGGCGCCGCGAACAGTTCCCATACCTGCCGGCCGGTCACCTCCCTGGAATCGTATCCGGTGGTCTGCTCGCAAGCCCGATTAAATCGCACGATGCGGCCCCCGGGGTCGAGCACCAGAACCAGCGCAGCCACCGTGTCCACCACGGCCGACGCGAAATTGCGTTCGTTCTGCAACTCCTCTTCGGCGCGCTTGAGATCGGTGATGTCGAACCCCACCCCGTGAATGAACCAGGGGCGGCCATCGGCGCGGCGCACCATGCGCGCATTGCAGTGAAACGAAACCACCCGGCCATCGCGAGCAATCACCCGGTAGACGGACCGCAGCGGCTGGCCGGAGAGAAACATCTCGGCGGCTTCCTCGCTCCAGCGGAGTTTGTCGTCCGGGTGAATTCTCTCGTACCAGCGAACCGGATCCTCCAGCCATTCCTCCCGCGAGAAACCCAGCATGGTTTCGATCTGCGGATTGACGTACGCTTCTCCCACGCCGCGATCCAGGTAGACCATGAACACCACGGCCGGAATCTGTTCGATCAGCGTGCGATACTGCGCCTCCAGGTTCGGCGCCTCCACGTCGTGCACCGATGCATCGCCGGAAGCATCCGGCGAATTCGCAAACACTTGCGCCAGCCCCAGCAGAATCTTCTCCGCCTGCTCCGCATGGAGGCTGTCCAGGGCCGAGAGTGCCGGTTCGAATCGCATCATTTACTTGTGCCGCCAGCCCGGCTCCTTGTTGAGCGATGCCTGCGTGAAGCGGCGCAGCGCATGAATGGCTCGGCCGTAGGTGGAGACGGCATTGGAAGAGAGCAGCGACCCAGGCGGTTGATTCATGAACGGCATAAACTTGTCCGGAAAGCCCGGCATGGTGCAGCCAATGCAGATGCCGCCGACATTGGGACAGCCGCCCACTCCATTCATCCAGCCGCGCTTGCCCACATTGCACTGCACCACCGGCCCCCAGCAGCCTAACTTCACGATGCACTGCCGCGAGCCGTATTCGCCGGCAAATTCAGCCTGCTCGTAGTAGCCGCCGCGGTCGCATCCTTCGTGCACCGTCTCGCCGAACAGCCAAGTGGGACGGAGCGCCTCGTCCAGCGGAATCATGGGCGCGCGCCCGGCCGCTTGACTCAGCAGGTAGAACAGCGTTTCGGTCATATTATCGGGCTGCGCGGGACAACCGGGAATGCACACAATGGGAATGCCCGCGCTGGATTTCCACTGCCAGCCCAGATAGTCCGGCAGCCCCATGGCGCCGGTCGGATTGCCCTGCATGGCGTGAATGCCGCCGTAGGTGGCGCAGGTTCCGGCGGCGACCACCGCCCACGCATTCGGCGCCAGCCGGTCGATCCAATCGGTGGTGAGGATGGGCTGCCCGGTCGCGCTGTCGGTGCCGAAGGTAGCCCAATAGCCTTCCTCTTTATTGCGCTCGTTGGGAATGGAGCCTTCCACCACCAGGATGAACGGACTGAGCTTTCCCTCGGCCGCGCGATGGAACGGCGCCAGAAACTCCTCGCCCACTTCATAGGACAGCACCGGGTTGTGGAGCGTGATACCGGGAACGCCCGGGAGAGCGCCGAATCTCAGCTCCTCCAGTGAAGGCTGGGTCGCCGCCGTGATGGAGATGGTTTCTCCGTCGCAGCCGAGCCCGGCAGTCAACCAAAGAACATCCATTCGGTAGCGTCAAGCCAGTCTCCGCCGGCAGCCTGCGCGGCGGGTAACTCGTACGGCTTGCCCCCTTCGACCGTATTCTACTGAATCTGCGCGTCAGGTGCTGCTGCCATTTCGGCGGGTAAGCCGTATAAAGCATAGAGAGTCGTATGGCACGTGTCCGATTCGACGTTCCGTAGCCTGGCCAAGGCGCCGTTCCTCAGCCTGGTCGTTATTCTTTCGGTGGGCCTCGGAATCGGGGCCAACACGGCGATTTTCTCCCTCCTCCACCAGATCCTGCTTGACTCGCTTCCGGTGCAGCGGCCGCAGGAACTGGTAGTGCTGACTTCTCCTGAAGAGTTTAAAGGCGGCAGCAGCCGCACGGGCGATTCCGGCGGCATGGATCACATATTCAGCTACCCCATGTTCCGCGAATTGGAAAGACATGCGCAGGGTGTGACCGGTGTCGCCGCGTTTTTTCAGTTTGGCGCCAACATTTCATTCCAAAAGCAGACCCTGCCCAACGGTGTCATGGTGGTGTCGGGCGGGTACTTCCCGATCCTGGGCGTGCGCCCCCTGTTGGGCCGCACCATCGAACCGGCGGACGATACGGGCAGCGGCAATGCCGTGGCGGTGCTTAGCCACGGCTATTGGTCGGACCACCTGGGCGGCGATAGCGGCGTTCTCAACCAACCGCTCAAAGTGAATGGCCAGACATTCACGATTGTCGGGGTGGCGCCTAAAGGGTTCACCAGCACGACCCTGGGTCAGGAACCGGCCGCGTTCCTTCCCCTCACCTTCAAGCCGCTGCTGACGCCGCACTGGAACGGCACCGACCGCTGGGACGATTACTACCTGTACCTGTTCGCGCGATTGCAACCCGGCGTCACCCGTCCGCAGGCGTCGGCGGCGTTGAACAGCGCCTACGCCGGGTTGCTGGAGGAGCAATCCAAGAAGCCGCGTTTCTTCTATCAGAAGAAGGTCCAGCGCTTTCTGGCCTCGCGTCTGAGTCTGAAAGACGGCAGCCAGGGTCAAAGCATCATGCGGGATGACACCAAAATACCGCTGATCATCCTGATGTGCGCCACCGGGTGCTGCTCATCGCCATGGCCAATGCCGCGAACCTGCTGCTGGCCCGTTCGGCGCAGCGGCGCAGGGAGATGGCCATCCGCTCGGCGATGGGGGCCGGCCAGGGTGACCTCATGTTGCAGTTGCTGGTGGAAGCGCTGTTATTGGCCCTGGCCGGCGGTGTGGCCGGACTCGCGTTTGCCGGGCTCACCGTGAAACTGTTGTTGACCCAACTAGCCACCGATGGGCCGATTCATTTCCTCTCAGCCACGCTGGAGTGGCCCGTGCTTCTCTTCGGCCTGGGACTTTCGGCGGTCACCGGCCTGATGTTCGGCCTTTATCCGGCTTGGGAGGGTGCACGGTCGTCACTGTCCGGCACGCTGAAGGATGAATCCGGCCAATCGTCCGGAACCCGAAGCACGGCGCGCCTGCGCAAGGCGCTGGTGTGCGCGCAGGTGATGATTTCGACCATCCTGCTGATTCCCACCGGCCTGTTTCTGAAGAGCCTGGTCAACCTGCTGCATGTGGATTTGGGAATGCGCCCGGAAAACCTGATCGGGTTTTCGGTATCTCCGGCACTCAACGGATACCAGGGCGAACAGACGCGCGCGCTATTCGAGCGAATCGAAAAGGAGATGGCCGCGATTCCGGGCGCGCGCAACGTGAGCGCGGCGATGGTGCCGCTGATTTCGGGCAGTAACTGGGGCACGGACATTCGCGTGGAGGGCGCCAAGGCAACAGGGGTGGATGCCAATGCGCGCTACAACGAAGTGGGGCCCGGCTTCTTCGGAAACCTCGGGATTCCTCTCATCGCCGGCCGCGAATTCACGGACCGCGACAACCTGACGGCGGGTAAAGTGGCGGTGGTCAACGAGGCCTCCGTCAAGCGCTTTCTGCCAGGCCAGAGGCCGGTGGGCGCCCGATTTTTTTATGATGGGCCGCCCTCCGCTGAGATCGTGGGCGTGGTGAAGGACAGCCACTACTCCGGCGTGAAGCAAAAACCCCCGGCGATGTTTTATACGCCCTGGCGCCAGGACAAGCAACTCAACGGGCTGGAGTTTTATGTACGCTCCGCCTTGCCTGAGAACCAGATGATTCCGCAGATCCGGCGCGTGCTGGCGTCGATCGACCGCGACCTTCCGCCCGAAAGCCTGCGCACCATGGAGCAACAGATCAGCCAGAACATCCAGTCCGACCGCCTGGTGCTGCAACTCGCCGCGGTCTTCGCCATACTGGCGACCGCGCTGGCCATGCTCGGGCTCTACGGCGTGATGGCCCACTCGGTGACGCAGCGGACGCGCGAAATCGGCATTCGCATGGCACTGGGGGCGGCTCCCGGCAAGATACGCGGCATGGTGATCCGGGAACTGGATTGGATTCTGGTCGCCGGGCTGGCCACCGGCGTGCCAGTGGCGCTGGTGCTGGCGCGGTATACGAAAAGCCAGCTCTTCGGAGTGGAAGCTTTCGACGCGGTAGTGGTTTTGGCCGCTGTCTTCGCGCTGGCCATTACGACGGCCGCAGCCGGTTACGTGCCCGCGCGTCGAGCATCGCGCGTGAACCCCTTAGACGCGCTACGGTACGAATAACTCGTGGCGCTTTGAGCGCCACAACGGCGCCATGAAAATCGGGCCGTCGAGGGACATGTCCGTAGAACACCGGTTTCGTCAGCATGGGCACGAACCACGACGCAGTCGCGCTCGCGGTGGCGTCGAACACGTCATCCCCAAGTGGCTACGGGCGAATAGTTCTACTTCACTGCACCGCTGAAAGGCTGGATTGCCGTCGCGGGATGAGCAAGACGGAGGGCGCTACGGCACCGCCGTCGAATTGGGCCGGCCGGCCCGGTCCACTGAACAGGTTCTTGCGCCCGAAGAGCGCCAGGTCCAGGCGGTCGTTCATTCCGAGTTTCTTAAACAGTTTGTAGAGATACGCTTTAACCGTGCCTTCGGTGATCCCCATGGAAAACGCGATCTCCTTATTCTTACGGCCTTGCGCTACCAGCGAGACAATCTGCCGCTGGCGCATGCTGAGGGCGACCGGCTTATGCGATAAGACATTTTCCAGCAGATCTCTTTCAAAGCAGAGCGCGCCTTTCTGAACGCTTCGCAGGGCTGCCAGGAAGTTCTCGATAGAGGTGTCGCCGGGAAGGATGCTGCGCACGCCCAATTGCATAGCCTGGAAGGCAAAATCGCCCTCCAGATCCTGTCCCCACAGCACGATCCGGCAGCGGCTATCGAGACTCCGGATCTCGTGCAGGTCGGACAGACTCATGGCGGTCATCAGGTATATCAGCAGCACGTCCGGGGTTGCCGATTTCAGGTAGTCCCGGAGGCTGGCCAGGGTATCTAGACAGGCTGCCAGTCTGAGATC
The DNA here is from genome assembly GCA_031292755.1 of Candidatus Sulfopaludibacter sp. Lineage (GTDB taxonomy): Bacteria > Acidobacteriota > Terriglobia > Bryobacterales > Bryobacteraceae > Sulfopaludibacter. Next base: position 24,154 of record JARLGM010000041.1, on the reverse strand, counting down.
CGTCTGGCTTCGCAGAACCGCGGCCAATCCTTGCGCGATGAACGGCTGCTGCGTGTAGATCGCGATCCGAATTTTCTGATCTCGTTTCACCCTGGATCTATCGGAGATTTCACGGCGGAGCTTTAGGGCTATAAAGCCGCAACCCGATCCCGCCGATGGTTTCCGCATGTGCTGGTCAAGAACCTTGACGGTGGCTTTCCTTTTTGCGCTGGCGCGGCTCCCCGCCCTCGCGGAGGATCCGGCCAAACTCACGGTCACGGTCGGCAAATCGCTGATAATCGACAGCCCTTTGAAGATCAAGCAGATCGCTACCGCCAACGGCGATCTCATCGAATCCGTCGCGATCGGCCCCAGGGAAGTGCTCATCAACGGCAAGGCGCCGGGCGAGACCTCGCTGATCGTGTGGCTGGAGAACGACACACGGCTTGTTTACGATCTGGCGGTGAGAGCGGGGACGTGGCGTTTGAATGCCATCCGGGAGGAGATCGCGCGCGAAGTACCCGATGGCCAGGTGAGTGTCACGGTCGAGAATGACACCGCGTTTGTGCGTGGCCGGGTGAAGGACTTGTTTTCCGCCGGGCGCGTGATGGCGATTGCCTCTACGTTGGGAAAAGCGATCAATCTGCTTCGTGTGGACGTTCCGCCGGTCGAGCCTCAGATTCTGTTGCGGGTGAGATTCGCCGATGTAGATCGTTCGGCGGCAACCGACCTCGGCCTGGACCTGGCGAGCGGCGCGTTCAACCAAACCACGGCGATTGGTCCGGATTCGCCGATGAGCCAGACTGGAGGTCCGCCGTTTTTGCTGAACCAGGCGATTAATCTATTCCTCTTCCGCCGGGATCTCAATCTGGCCGCTGCCATCAAAGCCATGGAATCCAAACGCCAGTTGCAGATGCTGGCCGAACCGAATCTGATGGTGATCAACAACACCGCGGCAAATTTCGTGTCGGGCGGAGAGTTCCCCTTTCCCGTGGTTCAACCGGGCGGGGGAGCGAACTCGATCAGCATCGCCTTCAAGGAGTACGGCATCAAGCTGGGGTTCTTGCCGGTCGTCACGGCCCGGGGCACCATCCGCCTGCAAGTCACTCCGGAAGTGAGCGCTCTGGACTACACCAACTCGGTAACGGTGGCCGGGACCACGGTTCCGGGAACTTCGACCCGCCGGGTGCAGACCGAGGTGGAACTGGAAAGCGGGCAAAGCTTCGTGATTGCAGGCCTGCTGGATACCCAGACCACCGAGACTCTTTCGAAGATCCCCGGCATCGGCGACATCCCCGTATTGGGAAAGTTGTTCCAGAGCAAATCGATATCGCGCAACAACAGCGAACTGCTGGTGCTGATTACTCCCGAGATCGTGCGCCCGATACCGGCCGGTGAGCAGCCTCCGGGCCTGGAATTCAAGACTCCGTTCCTGCCGTTCCTGGGTCCGGGCGAACCACGCCAGCCCGGCATGCAAACAACTGGACCGGTTCCCGTACATCCGCCGTCGGAAAGTCTGCCGTTCGAGCAATTGTTACAGATGCAGAGACCTCTGCCTCCCGGGGCATCGACTCCACCAGCGGGAAATATGTCGAACGGAGGCCATCAAAACTGAGTCGACACGGGTCGCTGCTTTCCGAACCACGTGAAATGCGCTGCACCTTGCGAGGAACGGTGGACCGCCGCCCCTGCGTGCCACAGAGTCTCGATCAGCGGCTGGAGGCTCACTCCGCAACACCGGATTGCGTAGCTTCGCGAAGGCGGGCGCCATCTCGACAAGTGCGGCTTCGAGTTCCGGGTACGCCTAAAGCAGGGCCCCAACCGTGGTTTCAGGACCGATCGACAGGCTCATTGCGCACCCGCCGCTGCCGGCACGCCGTACTCCAACAACCGGCGCTCCCCTTCCAGCGCCCGGATGGGGCCGGCATCCTGTGTTACTTCCAGCGTCCCCAGATAGCGGCCTTCGCCGCCCCTTACCGCAAAATAGCGAATGTGAACGAATCGGCCCATAAACTGGATCCAGAATTCAGCCACATTTTGCCGCCCCGCCCGAAAATCGCCCAGGATCCGCTCCACGACATCGACGCTTCGCGGAGGATGACAGTTCTGTACCATCCGACCGATGATGGCACGACTCCGGGCGAAGACCCGGTTCGGGCCCTCCGAAAAGAACGCGACGCGGTCGCTAGCGTCCACAAAAGTGAGATCCACCGGAAGGGTGGAGAAGATGGCGATGAGTTGCTCCAGCGTCAGCGTTCCTGTCGGAAGGGAAACGCCGCCGGCCGCCGAAGCCCGATCCGGCGCCAGGTCCACTGGCTTGTAGCCTTCGCGCGGCGCCACCAGACACCACCCGTAACGAGGGGAAGACGCCCAGATCTCGGCCCACTCGTCCGCGGTGAATCTCTCCAGACAGATGGGGAGCAGGATCTGCTCCTCTTTGTAGATCATTTCGTGCACCGCGCTCACCGCAGCGGCGCCCATGGTGGCCGCGAGCAACTTCCATTCCGCCACCGCGGTATCGCGCTCGCGCAATGCGGCGCCGAGACCCTTCAACAGTTCCCGAATCTGATCGTCTTTGCCCCACATCACCTTCGAAGGGCCGGTGATCCCGTGGCGCTCTAAGCACGTGAACAGCAGGTGTTCCTTGCGCTGATAGTGCTTGTCCACATCCTGCAGTTCGTTAAGCGCTTGCCGCCATGCAAGCAGCGGAGCTGAGGCATCCCCGTCATCGGGAGTTTCGAGGACCCGATTCATCGCCTGTTGCAGGCGCGTCATGGAGTCCCGCAGCGCCTCATTCTCGCGGCGCAATGTGTCTACCGGATGACCGGGGGGAAGCGGTGGGGGCGCCAACTGCACCAGGACTTCCCGGGTGACCTGCGAGTGCAGGTCGCACATACTCTGGATTTCCTCCACCGGCATGCCATCCGCGATGAGTTCCTGCTCCATGGCCATGACTTCCGAGTAGTCGGTCCGGCAGACCAGTTCCTTCAGACTGCTCCGCACATCGTCCGGCGCCTCTCCGGCATGGAGGCGCTGGATGATCCCCTTCAGGGTCCGCACCCGCTGTGCCCGGTTATCGATTAATTCGCTCATGGTTTGTCCTTAACCCGAGCTTAGAAGGTGTTCTCGCGCCTTTCAGTGACTTGCGTCACGCCGGTACCCGCCCAATCCTACTGGTTCGACACGAAAGCATAAAGTTGATCTCCGCCCGTGGCGAGGACGTACTGCTTACCGTCGAGCATGTAGGTTTCAGGGGCGTTGCCGCCCGCGCCGATGCGGGCATGCCAGATCGGTTTGCCATTCTTTGAGTCGTAGGCCACCAGGTTTTGTCCGTCACCGCTGAACAGCAGGCCGCCCGCAGTGGTTAACACGCCGGCGCTCCCGTCATTTTCATGCCGCCACACGACCTCGCCGGTGCGGTAATCGATGGCATCGATATAGGATCCGTACGAAATGTTGCCCCCGCCGGTTGTGCCTCCCAGGCCCATCGAGCCGCGTGGGTCAGGGTCGATGAGATACGAGATCCGCAGCGAATTGCGTTCGGGGACGTAAAACAGACCTGTCTCCGGCGAAAACGATGGCGGCGGATAATTCGTGATGTCGGCATTCACCAGGGACCCCGGAATCGTGGCGTCCTTGCCCGGGTTGCGCTTCGGCCGCCCCTTCTCGTCCAGGCCTAATGCCCAGTTGTTGTAGAGTCCGAACTTCCCCGTCACCAGATGTTCACCCGTCACACGGTCCAGGACGAAGAAATAGCCGTTGCGTTCCGCGGTCATCACGATCTTGCGCGTGCGCCCGTTGAACGGCACATCGGCGATGATAGGCGTCTGCGTGGAGTCCCAATCATGCGTGTCGTGCGGCGAAGTCTGGTAATACCAGGCCATCTTCCCGGTATCGACGTTGACGGCGACCAGCGAGCACGTGTACAGGTTGTCGCCGTCGCCGCGGCCCGTGGTGTAAGCCGGCGTCGGATTGCCCGTACCGAACATGTATAGATGTGTTTCGGGATCGTAAGCGCCGGGGATCCAGGGTTGGGCGCCGCCGTGCCGCGCCGCATCCAGGCTGGCCCACGTTTTTACCGCGGGATCGTCCGCCGTCATGGGAACCGTGTACAGAATCCACTGCCGCTCGCCCGTCTCGGGATCGAACGACTGCAGAAAACCGGGGGCGTCCATGTCATTGCCGGTTCCGGCGAGAACGTGATCGCCGATAACGATGGGCGCCACGGAGGAGAAGTACTGCTGGTCGAAGCTGGAGATTTCCTTTTTCCATTTCTCCTTGCCGGTTCTGGCATCCAGACAGATGAGGTAGTCGTCATGCACCTCAAGGTACAGGTTGTTGTGCCACATTCCCATACCCCGGTTGCCGGTGTGGGTACCACCGCGGGTCTTCCAATAATAGTGCCAGAGGATTGTGCCGTCACGGGCGTCGACCGCCCAGGCGTTATCGGGCGACGACATATAGATCACGCCGTCCACCATGAGAATGCCGCCGCCCAGACGAGCGGGACCGCAGGTATTCAGGTCGCCCTTACCAAAACCGCCCGCGATGATTGGGGCCGGCGCGACTCCCCCGCCCCGGCCGCCGAATCCGGCTCCGCCGCCGTTATCGGCGCCCGCCGGACCACAGCCGGTAGTGAATCGTGTGACCCAGGAGAGGCTCAGGTTTTTCACGGTCGATTGATTGATCAGCTTCAAGTCGCTGAAGCGCTTGCCGGTATAATCGCCGGAATAAGTGGGCCATTGCTCCTGGAGCGGCTCGAAGATTTCCGCCGGATTCAGGCCGCCTTGTGCGAACGCGAATGCTGGAAGTAACAGCAATGAAGAAGCGAGGAAAGTAGATTTCATAGGAAAGCTCCGTCGTATCACTTCACGGTGGCCAGGTAGGCCGTCACGTTGTGCATGTCGTCGTCGGTCAGGGCCGGAACGAGTTTCTTGTGCGCCTCGTTCGGATCGTGCACTTCGACCTTGGGCGCGTCGCCATCGCGTGCGATGGACCTGCGGCTGCCGTCGGGAAGGATCATGGTGACGATGAAGTCATCTTTGCGGACCAGAATGCCTTCCAACTTTTGTCCGTTGGCGAGTGTGACGGTGACGGTCGAAGGCTTCGCGTTCTCACCGCCGCCGCGCCGGCCTCCCCCGCCGCCGCCCGAGACCCACGTATTCTGCAACGTACGGGGATCGGAGTACCTGGAGGCGATGCTCTTGAGGTCGCCGGCGACGGAATGGCAGCTTGCGCATTTTGCCTGGAAGTATGTCTGACCGGCAGAGGCATTACCAACGAGCACGTTCAGCTTGTCGGGGTCGACAGCCCCTGGCGGGCGGGCCTGGGTACCGACTTGGGCGAGGACGCTGTGGATGTACTCGGCGACAGCCGTAACGTCGTCCTCATTCAAATTGAAGGCGGGCATTCCCTTGTCCTGCCGGGAGCCGCGAACGATGGGCCCGATGGTTTCGCCATGCTGGTCGCTCAGCGCAGAAAGAGAGCGAAGAAGGCTGGGGCCGCCCTGGTCGCCACCCCGCAGGTCCGCGCCGTGGCAGGCGCCACAGTTGACGCCGTAGACGGCTTTACCACGCGCGATCACTTCGGGCGACGCCAGGGCGCGTGTCTGTTGCGGGAAGGTCGGCCCCCGGCCTCCACCGCCACGTCCGCCGCGGCCTCCACGACCTCCGCCGCGGGCCGCGCCCGCGCCAGTCTGTTCGGGCGGCTGTGCCCAAATCACGCCGGACGCGCACATCGCGAATGCACAGACCGCTACCGCTACCAGCCTCTTCATCCTGGTGTTCCCCTCTCTGTTCCTAAGTATGATATCGCGCAAAATGCCTCGCGCGGCTGGATCCCGCCATCAACCGTCTCGAGTCTGTCCGGGAATGATGACTCCTACCTGAAAGGAACGATGATTCCCGCGAACGCACCAATGCGAAAGCATATTAGCGAGGTGGGTGTAAGTAATGCCGGGCCACTTTCCCGGCCGGGACGTTACGATACCGGGATGGCCTAATTGGCAAACAGGCTCTGGAATTCGATACTACCGACCAGTCCCTGATTCGGAGCCCCCGGTCCCTCCATCTGATACCGCATGTTCGCGCCGCTCGTTCCCGCCGGCTGGAAGTAAATCCCCGCCCCTCCACTGTTGGCTACCGCCAGCCAGAACGCGAACCCGGCGGTATCCGGATCCCGCGCCGGCACCGCGAAGTACATCATGGTGACGAAAAGAGAATTGCTGTGGTCGGCCGCTGTGCTGGCGGAGGCAAACGCGCCGGTGTTTCGGAACTCCGCCCCCGTGAACAGGGCGGCAAACAGACCGGGCAGCCCGCTGTTTGCCACCGTAGCGATACCGCTCGCCAGTTCCGCATTGCCAGGCTGCCGGCGCAGCATGTTCTGGTAGAGGTTGGCGACGGCGTTACCAGTGTTGCCGGTCGCCCCGTAACGGCCTGTATATTCGCTCGAGTTGACCAGGTTGGCGATCAAAGCTGTGGCGGCGGCGCTCCAGCCGGCGGGGGTATTTTGGGCCCGGAAAGGCGCAAGGGCCGCGCTCCATTCGGAAAACGCGGGCAGGCGCCCCAGGAACGCCTGATACAGGGCCAGCACCTGGAAATCGCTGCTCATGCCCTCCGGACTTTTCAGGAATAGGTCGACCATCTGTCCCAGTCCGGCTGCCCCCAGGTTCGAGCAGGGGCTGACGGTTGCCGGTGCGGTGCACGTCCAGAAACTGAAGCCTGAGGCATCCGGCTCGCGGCCGAGGGTCCGCTGGTAGAGCGCCTGCGTTTCCCGGTTCAACAGGGGCTGCGTGGAGCCGGCCTCGTTGATCGTAATACTTACCGGCGCCACTCCCGCCGCGGCGATCGTGATCGCAGCGCTGCGCGCCGTCATGCTGGTATTGGCCAGGACATTGAAAGCGACTGCGCCAACTCCTGTTCCGCTGCCGCCTGAGGAGATGCTCACCCAATCCGCACTCGGCGACGCAGACCATGCTCCGCGGCAGGCCGGGCACGGCGTTACCGTAAAGCTCACCGGTACCGATGGGGCTGCCCCGGCGGTCGATGTTCCGAAAGCCGAGAAGTTTGCCTGCAAGGACTGCCCGGTCGAGCCCAGCGTTATGCCGGACGGAACGGCGGGTTCCGCCGGAACTGGCGCGGGGGCGAGGGTGGTTTTGTACGCCGTGATTTCCTGTTGGACGGTGGCCATCATCGTCGTTCCAAAGAATGTGCCGGGCTCGATGTCGGTGTCGGTTTCGGCATCCCACCCGTTCTCGGCGTACTCGTTCCATTGGTGCACGATGAGGAAGGTGGGTTTCAACTGGCGGGCGTAGGCCATGAAGGCGCGAAAGGTGGCGCCGCCGAGGCTGAGGGCGTCTTCGGAGGCGTAGGCGCCGGACGCGGCATTGCCCCACCCAAGTTGGCGGGAGAGGGTAGCCACCGAGGCGGTCAGGTTTTCCGGGCCGGCCCGCCCCGGCAAATAAGAAGGGAACAGGTTGTAGGTTGGGTTCAGACGGTCCACCCAACTCCAGAACGGGTTGGACTGGCTGATTTCACGGAGGCCGGCGAGTCCATTGGCGTTGGACCACAAAGGGGGCTGATCGTCCAGGTCGGCGGCCATCAGGCGGAGCGTCAGGTTGGGATATTTGGGGATCAGTGCCTGCGCCTTGCGCCAGATCGCCGTGGGGTCGAGCGGCTGGGCGCAACCGACATAGATGACCACGAGCGGTTTGCCGTCCAGGAGGACGTTCAGGCGGGGATATTGCGTGATCAGGCCGGCGAACCAGTCGAGTTCCTCCTCGAGTGCGGTCTTGCCGTTCGTATCGGTGTCGAAGTCGATAGCGTCGAAGCCGCCGGCGAGCGGGACAATTTTCAAAGGAGTGCCGAGTTGGGTGAACGCCGGGTAGAGGTTGCCGGTGTTGGACTTAATGGTCTGGAACTTGGCGTAGGTAGCGGCGTCGCCGCAGTAGGGGAGCCAAACTGAAAAGAAGGTACAATTCACGCCGTTGGTCAGATCGGCAAGCACCGCGTCGACACCCATGGCGGTCAGCCACTGTGTGTGCTGGGCGAGAACTTGCGGGTCGGCACTGTCGTAGCCGGGGCGGCCGGCGGCGCGCATCGAGTTAGAACTCAAAAGGGGTTGCCCGGGCGAACCTTCGAAGCCGACGGCGTTCGGCCCGAACCAGGCCTCGTACTGCATCAGTACGACGTGCGAAGATGGGGTCACGTTGAGCTGCGCGAAACACCCGGAAGCACTCAAAACGAGCGCCAGGAAGAAGGATGTGGCGTTCTGCATGTGTTTGGTCAGCGTGAGCCAATCCCTATGACTGGTCGCGTCCCGCGTGGCCGCTTCCGTTTTCACCTGACAGGGATCTTATCGACTGAGCAACAGGTTGCTTGACCGAAAAGGAGGAACTGAAGCGAGTTGCCGGGCGTTGACGAAATCCACCTGGCGAAGAAGCAGAAGTCTCTTGCGGTGGCGTGCAATCTGACCACCCAGGCTTCAAATCGTCAGATGGCTCCGAGGAGGAGCACTGCCAACTCCGTGGAGTCAGGATGATGCGGTAGCGTGATTATCTTAGCGCCTGGCACTATGGACAGCAGCGACGCAGCAATCGTTTTGGACTGCGGCAAATCGCTGTCGACCACAATCAGGCAAATGTCTTTTTGGGCCGATCGGGCTAACTGCTGTGCCGTGGCCTTCGTTTCAGCGATGAGCAATCGATACCCGCGCGGGTTCATTGTCATCGCGATTCTGGCCTGATCGGATCGATTGCCCGTGACGACAAGCACTTGCGTCCTTGCGGGGCCAATGACATGCACCTGCTTTGGCGGCACGAAATATTCACCAAGTTCGCAGCGCAGTTGTTGGCCCGTCTGGGTAAGGCCGAAGACAAACGCCGCCATAATGCCGAAGATTACTACGCCGGGCCAACCGGCATCGAAATCGTTGAGTTTCATAAGACTATACGGGGTATCGGCAGATTCCGTCTTGGGGAATAGATCATATGACCTGGGTATTCGGGCCCCAATCCAGTCCGGTCATGGCCGCGGACTGCGCCACGGTATAATTTAGGAGTTAAGGTGGCTCTTTACCGCTTCATGTCCGCGATCGCGCCAGAACGGCCGGAGATCTCCGGCTTCATCTTCAACATCATGCGTTTCGCCACGCACGATGGCCCAGGCATCCGTACGACAGTCTTCTTCAAAGGCTGTCCCCTCGCGTGCTGGTGGTGCCACAATCCCGAAAGCCGGAGTTTCCTGCCCGACCGCATGTATTTCGAGGAGCGCTGCCGGCATTGCCTGGATTGCGCCGCCGCATGCCCGCAACAGGCCATCCATGAAATAGACGGCGTCCTCTGCACCTCCGACGCCTGCACGTTGTGCGGCCACTGTGCCGAAATCTGCATGGCGGAAGCGCGCCAGATCGCAGGCCGCCGCTACACCCTGGGCGAGTTGATGACCGAAATCGAAAAGGACCTGGTATTTTTCGACGATTCCGGTGGAGGCGTGACCCTCTCGGGCGGCGAGCCGCTTTCCCAGCTGGCATTTGCCGCCGCGTTTCTCGGCGCCTGCCGCGAGCACGGCATCCGCACCGCCATCGAGACGTGCGGGTTTGCGCAGCCGGCGGCCTTTCGCGAGGTGGCACTGGCCGCGGACCTGGTCTTGTTCGACCTTAAACTTGTAGACCGCGAGAAGCACATGCGGTGCACGGGCGCTGCCAACGACCCGATTCTGAAGAACCTGGAAGACCTGGTTGCGCTCCGTCGCCCGTTGGTGGTCCGCATTCCGGTAGTACCGGGAATCAACGATAGCGCGGAAGATATCTCCGCATTCGAGAGTTACCTGGGAAGGCTCCGCCCACAGGCGGTCGAGTTGCTCCCGTATCACAACACCGGCGCCGATAAGTACCGGCGCCTGGGACGGACTTATCCGCTGGGCAACGCCCGGCAGCCCGCGATGGCGGACCTCGTGGCCTTTCGGGATACCCTGGCGCGGGCCGGTCTAAACGTGACCTTGAGAGGTTGATAAATGACAGAACGAGTGCAACGATTGCGCCAGGCCAGCCTGGACGCTTGCCCCTGGATCTCCCTGGAGCGGGCAAAGCTGCTGACCGACTTCTACCGGCATGCGGGGCCACTCTCCCCGCCCATGTTGCGCGCCCGCGCTCTCGAATACATCTACGAGCACCGCAGCGTCTACGTTGGCCCCGAAGAGTTGATCGTCGGCGAGCGCGGCCCCCGGCCGAAGGGCACCCCCACGTATCCTGAACTTTGCTGCCACAGCATGGAGGATTTCGAGATTCTGCATACGCGCGAGAAGATCTCCTATTGCGTGGATGACGAAGCCCGGCGCATCCAGCGGGAGGAGATTATCCCCTTCTGGCAGGGTTACAGCATGCGCGACCGGATGTTCGTCGAATTGACTCCGGAGTGGAAGAGCGCCTACGAAGCCGGCATCTTCACCGAATTCATGGAGCAGAGAGCGCCCGGCCACACCGTCTGCGGCGATATCATCTACCGCAAGGGCCTATGCGACCTCCAGGGCGAGGTGGCCGAAGCGATCGCCCGCCTCGATTTCTTGAACGACCCCGTGGCCTACGACAAGGAGCAGGAACTGCGCGCTATGTCCGTGGCCGCGGGCGCAGTCATCCGGTTTGCCGAACGCCACGCCGACAAGGCGTCGGAGCTGGCCGCGGCCGAAGGCGAGCCGCGTCGCAAGGCCGAGCTGGAAAGAATCGCCGCAGTCTGCCGCCATGTGCCGGCGCATGCACCGCGCGATTTCTGGGAGGCGCTGCAGGCCTACTGGTTCACTCACCTCACCGTCATCACCGAGTTGAACACCTGGGACTCCTTCAACCCCGGCCACCTCGACCAGAACGTTTATCCCTTCTACGAGCGCGACACCGCTGCCGGCAAGCTGACCCGCGAGCAGGCCCGCGAGCTGCTGCAGTGTTTCTGGGTGAAGTTCAACAACCAGCCCGCGCCGCCCAAAGTAGGGGTGACCGCCGCCGAAAGCGGAACCTACACGGACTTCTGCAACATCAACACCGGCGGCCTCAGGCCGGACGGTTCCTCCGGCGTCAACGATCTCTCGTACCTCATTCTCGAAGTGATCGACGAGATGCGGCTATTGCAGCCCTCCTCGAATCTCCAGCTCAGCAAAAAGAATCCCGACCGTTTCCTGAGGCGCGGCTTGGAGATCGTTCGCAAGGGTTGGGGGCAGCCATCGATCTTCAATGCGGATATGGTGGTCGAAGAATTGCTGCGGCAAGGCAAATCGATTGAGGATGCGCGCGCGGGCGGCACGTCCGGCTGCGTGGAGACCGGCGCCTTCGGCAACGAGGCCTATATCCTGACCGGCTACTTCAACCTGCCCAAGGTCCTCGAAATCGCGCTGAACAACGGACAGGATCCGCGCACCGGCAAGAGGATCGGCATCGATACCGGCGACCCGCGCGAGTTCCAGTCGTTCGACGACGTGCTGGCCGCGTTTCGCAAGCAGATGCGCCACCTGATCGACGTTAAAATCCGCGGCAACAACTTGATTGAGCGCCTCTATGCGCGCCTGATGCCCGCGCCGTATCTTTCTCTGCTGGTGAATGACTGCATCGCCAAGGGCCGCGACTACAACGATGGAGGCCCGCGGTATAACTCCACCTACATCATGGCCGTAGCTCCCGGAACCTGCACCGATAGCCTGGCCGCCATCAAGTACCACGTCTTCGACCACCACAACCTGACCATGGCGGAGCTGCTGGACGCGCTGCGCGTGAATTTCGAGGGCCGGGAGAAGACGCGTCTGCTGCTGTGGAACAAGACGCCCAAATACGGCAACGACGACCCGTATGCCGACGACATCCTGGCGCAGGTCTTCGACATGTTCTTCGACGCGGTGAACGGCCGCCCGAACACCAAGGGCGGCAGCTACCGGGTCAATTATCTCTCCACCACCTGCCACGTGTACTTTGGCTCGGTCACCGGCGCCACTCCCGATGGCCGCAAAGCCTGGGAGCCGCATTCCGACGGCATCTCTCCGGTGCAGGGCGCCGACCGGCACGGGCCGACCGCGGTCATCAAATCCGCCGCCAGAATGGACCACGCGCGCACCGGCGGCACGCTACTGAACCAGAAATTCACGCCCCAGCTGGTGGAAGGCGAGCAAGGTCTCGACCAGATGGCCCACCTGGTCCGCTCGTACTTCAAGCTGGACGGCCATCACATTCAGTTCAACGTGGTCAACGCCGGCACGCTCCGTGCCGCCCAGGCGGAGCCCGAAAAATATCGCGACCTGATCGTGCGCGTGGCCGGTTACAGCGATTACTTCTGCGACCTGACGGCGGCTCTGCAGAACGAGATCATCGCGCGTACGGAACAGACAGGCTTTTAGCCGTTACAGCTTCACTGCGGGAGCGCCGCGCCGCGGTTCGGCCAAACCATCGATGTGGCGGCAACGGTGCCATCCGGCGCGAATTGCGCTAGCGTATGAAGAACAGGACATGAGAATACCGAAAATATGGTGGATGGTGTTACCGGCGGCGCTCCTGCTCGCCCAGACGCCGCCGAAAACGGGCCTTCAGTTCAGCGAATTTTATTTGCACGACCCGTACATTCTCGCTCACAAAGCGACCCGGACCTATTACTTGTACAACGGTGCTGGGCCCCGCCAATTGGGCGGCCAGCGAGCCGGAGTGGTCACGTACAAGAGCAAAGATCTCCTCCACTGGGATGGCCCTTACACCGTATTCGAGGTGCCCGACGGCTTGTGGGCCAATCCGAGCGAAGGCGTCTGGGCTCCGGAAGTGCATCTATACCGAGGCAGATACTACCTGCTGGCCACGCTCCATAACAGCGCCAAACTGCTGAAATACACCGACGAAGACAAGCTGCCGGTTTATAACGGAAAGAAGGCGAAGCCGCACATGCGTGGGACGCAGATCTTCGTGGCGGACACTCCGGATGGCCCGTTCGTGCCGCTGGGCAATAACCCTGCGCCGCCGCCGGACTTCATGACGCTGGACGGGACGTTATTTGTCGAGGACGGCGTGCCGTACATGATCTATGCGCACGAGTGGATACAGGTGCTGGATGGAACCATGGAGGCGGTGGCGTTGAAGCCGGACCTGGCGGCGCGTGCGGGGGAGCCGTTCCTGCTGTTCAAGGCGTCGGAGGCGCCGTGGGTCAAAGATCAGGGAAACAATTCATCGGAGAAGCAGCCGACGTACGTAACCGACGGCCCGTGTCTTTATAGGACTAAGACTGGCAAACTGCTCATGCTATGGTCGAGCTATCGCGCCGGTCTGTATGTGGAAACTCTCGCGTATTCGACAACGGCGAAACTGCGCGGACCGTGGAAGCAGGGAGATGTGCTGGTGGGCAACGACAGCGGTCACGGAATGCTATTCGAGTCGTTTGACAGCAAGCTGATGCTGGTACTGCACCAGCCTTTTCGAAACGCGCGGGGCAAGCTGTTTGAGATGGAAGATACTGGCGATACGCTGCGGATCAAACGCCAGATCGTCAACTGAATGCGCCATGAATTCACGGCGTTCTCACCTGGTTGGCTTGGGTCCAGAGAGATATAGGTGGTGGAGGCGGGGGAGTTGAAGTAAGTGGGGTGTGAGAAATCACGTCTGCAGCTGCCCTACGCAGCCTCACCGAAAGGACACGGGCCTCAAATCGCGCCAGTGTGCCGTTGGAATCGACATTAGTGTATCACGGCGACTAAACGGCCGTATTTCTAACGTCATCCGAATTGCACGGCATCGCTTAGCAGGGCCTTCTGTTGCGAGTACCGGTCTCACCCACTCTGGTTCTTTGCGACACATACCCACGCCGCCAGAGATGGGCCAGCGCTCTAATTCAATCTGCCGATGCGCCACGCCTTATGATCTCCAGGATGGACCTGGAAAGTCCCCATCCTTGAAGTACCAGAATCCTTCGACGCTGCGTGCGACTACTGCGCGGTATTGAATCCTTCCACTACGACCCGGGGCCGCTCGCCGCGCGTGTCCGCGTGCTTCACTTCGGTATGGATGATTCTCTTTTCGCCGGGCATCAACGCTACGTAGTTGTCGTCGTATAGTGCCGGCAGGATGCGGTCGCCGCCATTTTCCCTGACTACTTTCACATGAACCATCAGGGCCGGTTGTTTGGATGGGTTCCGCAGTTCGGTAGTCAACAGCCACTTCGCGCCCTGCCGTTCCATCTTCGTATTGGCTTCCAGGTTCACCTTCGGGACCGTGCGGATGGCGGTGTAGTCGCCTTCCTTTACGCCGCGCAGGTAGAAATTCGACGACACCACTTGGGCGCCGCGCGACAAGGTCAGCCGGATGAAATGCACGGGTGTCAAACCGGGCGGATATTCCAGCGTCGCGGGCGATGCAGTACTGTCCTCGGCGCTGTCCACCGCCGCCGCCGTCTTTTCCCATTGCAGGGCGCCATCCATGTTCAGGATTTCGGCGTGCGCGCTCAAGCCCGGGACGTGGCCCGCGTTGTAGTTCACCACCTCCACCGCGTCAGTCGCCGCGTTCCACTGGATGTGCAGGGACTCGGCGCCTTTCTTCGCTCCGAAATAACCCGCGTCCGGATCGAAGAAGTAGTCATAGGTCTGCCACAGCAGCGACGGCCACGAGCAGTGGCTCATCCAGAGCAACAGCCCCATCCGGTTTTTGCTCTGTCCCACGAACATGCCGCGGTAGGCATCGTAATCGACGAACTGCGCCAGGCTCACCCACCCGGCTATGTCGTTCGCCGTGCCGTATCCCTGGGCGATGGCGGCGGGGAAAGCTCCCGTCAAACCGAAGTCATGCATAGGCCAGATATTGCCCTGCGGCCACATGGCGGATTCCGGCATGGTGAGGCGCAGGCTGTCCATGGTCACCACGTTCGGCGAACCCATCTCGCTATGCAGTTTCGGCGGGGCGTTGGTGAAGTAATACTTCTGGGGCTCATTGCGGTAAGGGCCGTGGCCGGTCACCACATAGTTCCGGTGCCTCGCTGATTATCGTCGGCGGAGCTGGGAATATAGTGCAGACCGGGATGCAACTCCGCAGTGAGCGAAGCGAGTCCGTCATCGATCGGTTTGGGAGGGACACCCTCGTTGCGGCCGCAATACAGTCCCACGGAGGCCTGGTTGCGAATCTTGAGAATGTAATCCCTGGCCACGCGCAGGAAGAAATCGTTGTCATCGGGATTCGGACCGTCAGAGGGATTGGCCAGCCAGAAATCCTGCCAGACGACGATGCCGTGCCGGTCGCAGGCATCGTAGAATGCTTCGTCGCCGGTCTGGCCTACCCAGTTGCGGATCATGGTGAAGTGCTCGTCCCGCTCGTAGCGCACGGCGGGGTCGTATTCGCGGGCGCGATAGCGCAGCATGGATTCCGGAAAACCCCAATTCCCGCCGCGCGGGATGAAGCGCCTGCCGTTAATCCACATCCTGAGCGAATTGCCCTCTTCGCTGTAGGTAAACTGGCGAATGCCGGCCTGAAACCGCTTCGTGTCGGAAACCAGTTTGTCCGCAGTGGTGAATTGCAATTCCACAGGATATAGGTTCGGATCGCCATAGCCGTTCGGCCACCACAAGTTCGGATTCGCCAGCCGGAGCGCCGGGCTGATGGAAGGATCCAGCTTCACGATCTTTGCCTCGGCGGCGTCGAGCGCGATGGGGAGATCGACGGCCGCCTGTCCGAAGCGCGCATGCAGCGTCCCTCGCAGGGCCCGCGATTCCTGGTTGCGCAGGGTGACTTCGATGGCGATGTCGGCGCGCGAGGTATCGGGCAGCGGCAGAGTCGTCGTGACCAGGGATTTTCGATGGTCACCGGCCCGCTCGGCGTCAGGTAGACATCGGCCCATATCCCGATGTTGCGGCCCCGGATCGTGGACATCCAGTCCCACCCGGCCGAAGCGTGATACGTGGGGTTGTCGGCGCCCAGTGCGCCGCCATTGCCGGCGCCGCGGCCGGCCCCCTTTTCCTTCACGCTCCCGGGCGTGGCCGGCTTCTGGATGCGCACGGCCAGCGCGTTTCGAGCGCCCGGGTGGATGAGGTTGGTTACGTCGAAGCGGCCGCGCATGAACCCGCCTTCGATGCGGCCGACCCGGGCTCCGTTGAAGTACACGTCCGCCTTCCAGTTGATTCCGTCGAAATTCAGCCAGGCGCGCTCTCCGGTGACCGCGCGCGGCGCCGTGAACTCGTCGCGGTACCAGAAATCGGCGTAGAAAAAGGAGTCCGAAATCTGGAGTTGATTATCGCCAAAGTCCGGATTTGGCACGGCGCCCACATTGAGATAACTGGTCAGCACGGTTCCCGGCACGGTGGCGATCACCCAGTCCCCGTCGTGGAATCCCGGTGTGGAAATGGCTTCGCCGCTGCCCTGGACCAGGGAATCGCGCTGCAAGCGCCATGCGCCGCCGGCAAGGGGAAGGCGGCCGCCGGACTGTGCCACCGCGGCGGCCTTCGGCACGGCTGTCACTCCGCCGCGACCGTAGACCTCCATCTCGCTCAGGATGTAGCCTTCGGGCGAAGCGGCTCTCGTCATGAGCACGCGCACGTAACGTCCGCGCTCGGGCCGCGCCAGTTTCAGATCGTCGTTGAGACTGCCCGCCGCGGGCAGGACCTGGATGGTGCGCCACGTCCGGGCATCGTTCGATACCTGGATGGCTCCATCCGCGGGGCGCCTGATCCAGTAGACCGCCACACGGTCGAACGCGCATGGCGCGCCCAAATCCACATACACCCACTCGCCGCCGTGGCCCGCACTCTTCCACGCGCTGGCGAAGTGAAACGGTCCGCCCATTCTCACGCGCTGGTTGCCGTCGAACAAGCGCACCTCGGCCACCTGCCACGAAACGATGCCGGCCGACTCGAAATCGATCCGGTAGTACCGGTTGCGCGAGGGCCCCGCAAAAGTGACCGGCCCTCCGGCGGCGCGGCCCAGTTGCTGCCAGGTCTTGCGGTCGCTGGAACCGGACACGGTGTAGAACCATTGCTGGTTAGATGGCACGCGCGCGACCACCACGATCCGGTCCACCTCCGGCGCGCTGTCGGCTCCTTCCAGCCCGAACTCGATCCATGCCCTGGCGCCTCTCAGCGGGAGAGCCGAGACGGTGTTATCGTCCATGAAGATTTCGCGATTGGCCTTGGTGGGCGGCACGGCATCGCTGGTGGCGGTGACCAGCCATTGCGGCAGGGCTGTCTGCTTGATTCCGTCCGTGACCAGTTGTGCGGTGAGGTTGTAGTCGTAGCTGCTGGAGTGGTACGCCGGGCGGAATGATCCGAAACAGCTCCGCCAGCATTACCCGAATGACCATCGCCCGTGGTGGAACCTCGATCTCCGCCAGCTTCTCCACGGCCATCAGGTACGCCATGTTGTTCATCACACCGCCAAGATAATCGATCCGGTCAGTGTAGGGAATGTAGGTGTGCCAGGTCTGCCGCTCTCCCATCTTTTCGGCGCCGCGGTGATGGAATCCGATCTCCGGCTCGGCCTCTACGATCTCCTCGCCATCAAGCTGCACAGCTACCCGCAATACTCCGTGCGTGCCAGGGTGCTGCGGACCGACGTTCAGAAACATGAACCGCTTCTCGTCGGGCAATTGGAACGGGCCCATTTCAGCCGCTCGCGCGGGGTGGTCTTTCAACAGCGGGTGCCCTACCCACGTTTTCGGCATCAGGAGGCGCTCCAGGTGCGGATGGCCCTGGAAACGGATCCCGAACATGTCCCACGCCTCACGCTCGTACCAATTCGCCGCGGGCCAAAGATCCGTCACCGTATCGATGGGCGGCTGATCGCTCTTGAGCGCCACTTTGACGCGGACATACTCGTTCCGGTCCAACGACAGGAGGTGATATACGATGGTGAAGTCACTTGCCGGCTGCCCCTCGCGGTGTACCCGCATGCGCTCGTCGATAGCGGTGAGGTCGTAGAGCATCCGGTAAGGGCGGTCGACCTCCTCCTTCAAATAGCGGAGGGCATCGTGAGCGCTCTGCCGTGCGATCCAGCAGGTCGGGATTCCGTCTGCTGTCGGTTGCAGCTTTAATCTGTGTTCGCCAGGTTTCCGGCGCAATTGGTCAACGACGCTGGTGGGCTCAACCATAGTCTTCAGACTTCGTCATTACTTCTGAGCACCCTCGCTCGCTGCCGCCCCGCGCGATTCAGGTCGCGCATGGAAGGCAGCGCCGGGCGCGACGTTTCCTGAGAGCCTCGGCGGGCACCCCCGTACATAAATATCCACCGGAAGGAACTTGTCGACACCTCTTCGTCTCGGACTTTCTCAATCAAGACGGTTGACATTGATGTGCTCTTTCTCTCTGAGTACTTCACGCGGTGGCATGTTGTACAGGTGAGTCCGGCGCAGGTGCGTCCTTATCTCGCGCGTTCGGGCGATTCCGGATCCGTGTCATTGCATCCCTCAGAGAATGGGGGATTAACCTCTCGTCGTTCGCAGCCTTGCAAAGATGCCCGACAAGTTCACTGTAAGCGAATCGTCGTCAAAAAGCCGTCAAAAATTGCCAGGTGCGAGGGGTGGTTGGATCGCGTTTGCTAACCAGTTCCTCGTGGATGTTTTTGACGCCGTTTTGACTTCGGCTGCCTTATAGTACGGTTAGAGGAGATGCTCATGAAATCTCGCCTGAGAACGTTCGCGGCTGCTCTCGTCGGTTTGATCTACTTATCGGCAGGCCCACGATGCTCAAATGCTCAGATTAGCAAGGGGATTCGAGCGCACCTTGTCCACAGCTTCATGATCGGCAATACGCTCTTACCGCCCGGCGAATATACGTTCCGCATGCTGGACGAGCCCGATTTGTCAGCGATGACCGCTACCAGCGAACATTATAAGACCGGCGTAGACTTTCTCGTCAAAGAGGCTAAAGACGATCACGTGCCGAGCCATTCACAGCTGGTTTTTCGGAAGTACGGAGATACTGAGTTTCTGAGTAAGATCTTCGAGGCAGGATCGCTAATCGGCGTAGAACTTAGGGAAACCAGCAGGCAAGAAGAACGTTTTGTTAAACAGGGCAAGCAGGCGCAGGAGCACACTGAAGAGCAAAAGTAGAGGTACAAGCTCAATCAGCGCGCGAAGCTGCCGAGTCGTTCGTCGAATCCTGGAAGGATTTGCTCTGGCGCATCGGGTCGAGTCGGCACGGCAGAGGATGGCTATCTGTATTGCGGACCTTCCGGCGCCGGCCATTTCGTCAAGATGGTTCACAACGGCATCGAATATGGCATGATGGAGTCGAATGTCGAGGGCCTGAACATTCTGCGGCACGCCAACGTTTGCAAACACCTCCATAGCGTCGATGCCGAGACGACACCTCTGCGCAATCCGGACCATGATCAATACGACCTCAACCTGGCCGGTGTCGCCGAAGTTTGGCGTCGCGGCAGTGTGATCGCCTCATGGTTGCTGGACCTGACCGCCACCGCATTGTTCGGGCAGCACGAACTCTCCAGGTTTTCCGGCCGCGTGTCCGATTCCGGGGAAGGCTGGTGGACCATTACTGCTGTTATTGAGGACAGAGCCCCAGCGCCGGTCCTGAGCGCGGCACTCGATCAGCGGTTCGCGTCCGGAGGGGAAGATGATTTCGCGGACAAGTTGCTTTCCGCGATGAGATTTGGGTTCGGCGGCCATGTCGAGAAGAAGCCATGAGGGCAGCCTCCAGGAAGGCCAATTCGGTCCTGGTGATCGATGTCGGCGGAACGCATGTCAAGGTACTCGCAACCGGGCAACCCGAGGAGCGCAAGATTCCTTCCGGATCCAGGATGACCGCCCGCAAAATGACGAAAGATGTAAAGCGTGTAACCAAGGATTGGGAATATGACCTTGTTTCGATCGGCTATCCAGGGCCGGTAATCCACGGGCGCCCTCTCCACGAGCCCTATAACCTCGGCGGCGGCTGGGTTGGATTTAACTTCGGCAAGGCATTCGGCTGCCCAGTTAAGGTCATCAATGATGCTGCCATGCAGGCGTTGGGAAGTTATCAAGGCGGACGCATGCTTTTTCTTGGCCTTGGCGCCGGGCTCGGGTCCGCAATGATCGTCGACGGAATCCTGGAGCCCATGGAATTGGCGCATCTTCCTTACAAGCGCGGGAAGACTTATGAGGACTACGTTGGTGCTCGCGCACTGAAGCGATCGGGGAAAAAGAGCTGGCGCCGCCACGTGGCCGATATCGTGGAGCGGCTCAAGGGCGCTTTAGACGCGGAATACGTGGTGCTGGGTGGAGGAAATGCGAAAAACATCAAGGAACTGCCTCCAGGCGCTCGCATGGGCGATAACCGGAACGCATTTGTTGGCGGCTTTCGGCTGTGGGAGGAAAAGCCGAAATGAATGACACCTTTGGCGTTCGTCGGGACGACCATCAACTCTGTGGCTCTGGGAAAACCGCCGCAACCATGAATGGAGATGCCTCATGACCGCCTCCCTTTCCGACGCGTTGGTGCTATTCGGGGTGACGGGCGATCTCGCCCACAAGATGATCTTCCCGGCACTCTATGCGATGGTGAAACACGGCACCCTCAAGGTCCCGGTAATCGGCGTCGCACTGCCCAAGTGGAGTCTGGAGCGTCTTCATAAACGCGTGACGGACAGCCTTGAGAGATCGGGTGGAATCGATAACCAGCGCACCCTCCACCAGCTTCTGTCCCTGTTCAAGTACGTGAGTGGGGATTATGATGATCCGAACACGTTCGCGGCGATAAAAAATGCGCTGGATCAAGCTCGGCGCCCGGCGCACTACCTCGCTATCCCGCCCTCGCTCTTCGAAATAGTGATCAAAGGACTCGGCGCCGCGAAACTGGCCGAGCATGCGCGCGTGATTGTCGAAAAGCCGTTCGGCCGCGATCTTGCATCCGCCAGGGAGCTCAACAGAGTCGCACGGTCGGTGTTCCCGGAGGACTCAGTGTTCCGTATCGACCATTTCCTCGGAAAGGAGGCGATCATGAATATCCTCTATTTCCGTTTCGCCAATTCGTTCCTGGAGCCGATCTGGAACCGCAACTACGTGGCCAGCGTTCAGGTAACCTTATCCGAGGATTTCGGCGTGAAGGGCCGCGGAGCTTTTTACGAAAGCGCCGGCTGTCTTCGCGACGTGATCGAAAACCACCTCTTCCAGATCGTCGCGCTACTGGCCATGGAGCCCCCGGCCGAGAGGGACTTTGGAGCCGTTCATAGAGAGAAAGCCAAGGTCCTTCGGGCCATGCGCCCTCTCAATCGCGACGATCTGGTCCGCGGCCAGTATGCTGGCTACCGCAGGGAGCCAGGCGTCGCGAAGAACTCCGACGTCGAGACCTTCTGCGCCATGCGCCTCTCCATTGACTCATGGCGCTGGGCGGGAGTGCCTTGGTACCTGCGCTCCGGCAAATACCTTGCCGAAACCGCAACTGAGATCATGGTGGAGCTGAAGCCGCCGCCGCAGAGACTTTTCGCCGACTCCGCGCCGATCTCAGGCCGAGCCAACTACCTGCGTTTCCGGCTCTCGCCAGGTGCAGCCATCGCCCTGGCCGCGCGCGTCAAGCTGGCCGGAAAGGACTTCGTTGGGGACCAGCGGGAGCTCTACCTGTCCGAAGAACAGCCGGGTGAAGAACCGCCGTACGAGCGGCTTCTGGGAGACGCAATGGCCGGCGATGGAGCGCTCTTCGCTCGTGAGGACGCAGTCGAGGCCGCCTGGGCTGTGGTCGAGCCAGTCCTTAAAACACACCACCGGGCTCGCCCCTACAAACGTGGCAGTTGGGGACCGAAAGAGGCTGATGCGTTCATCGCTCCAGACGGCCATTGGCACAACCCCGGACCAAAGGAGGCATCCGAATGATGCGGCACTCACGGAGGCGATCCTGGCCTGTATGCCGGAACCGCCGAATGCCTTCCTGCCTCCTGCCATCAGAATCAGTCGAGTGAAGCCGCCGCCAGTTTGCGCGCATGATCGCGGACATCCGGCGGCCAGCCCGCCGTCTCCCGCTCGAAGCGCTCGCCATTGCCGGCGAACAGCGCGCGCGTCGCTTCTTCGAACCCTGGCTCATTGCCCGCCATCGCCGACAGGAACCGGTAGGCCGACTCGCGCGCCGTCCGAATCCGATCCGAGGATTGATTGGCGCGGCTTGCCTGCTCCACCAGTTTGCGCAACGCCACCGAAGCCCCGCCCGGTTGATCCGCCAGCCACTCCCAATGCCGTGGCAGCAGGGTCACCTCGCGCGCCACTACCCCCAGCCTGGGCCGGCCAGGCCGCCGGCCCGCGTCCTCCACCGGACGCAGCCGCGCCATCACGTCGCCAGCCGTTCCCCGCAAATCCAGTTCGACGAGCTGGCTCGTATCGTCGTCAAAAATGAGCACCGCGTCAGGCCCGCCCCGGTCCACTACTTCTTTCACCTTCATAGCCACCTGGCTCACATCCCCCGATGCGATCCTGCGCGAACCTTCGAAAGCCGTACACGTGCTCATCGCCAATCCCCATCCGCCGCTTACTGGTACACCCCCGCCGCCTTAAAATCACCCGCCTTCACAATCGAGATCGCCGCCGGATCGATGTGTTTGCGGAAGGCAGCATTGATCTGCTCGGCCGTGAGCGCCTGGATCTTTGCCTCCAGTTGCTGGTCCCAAACGAAGGTCCGGTCCTCCTGCGCATGGCTGGCCATTTGGGTCAACAGCGCGGCATCCTGTGCACGGCCGTTGGCGCGCGTTTCCAAATATGCTTTCTTGGCCTCGGTCACTTCCGCCGCGGTGAAACCGTCCTTCAGCGTCTTCCTCAATTCGTCCACGAAGCTGAACTCCACCTTGGGCCCGTTCACCGGATTCAGGCTGACGGTGGCGGAGAGCATCGCGGCGTTGCCTTCCACGGGAATCGCCACCCGCGCGTTGGCCCCATAGCTGAGCCCTTCCCGATTGCGAATCCGGTCTGAAACGCGCGAGGTAATCGGGCCGCCGAACATGTACCCGGCCAGCAGCATCGCAGGGTAATCCGGATCGGATTCCGCCATCGCAAAACGCTCACCCGCTTCGAATTGCGCGTTGGCCTTGTCGGGCGTCTCAATCTTCCGATTGATGGCGCCCGCCGCCTTGAATTCCGCGGCGATGGGCTTGTACGGCATACTTGTATTCCACTTGCCCAGCAGTTCTTCGCCGGCCTGCTTCACCGCCGCCGGGTCCACCGGACCCACCACCGCCAGAACGCCGAAATTGGCGCCGTAGAACTGGTCGTGGAACCTCCTGGCATCCTCCAGCGTGACCTTCTTCATTTCCGCCAGTTGCTCTTCGCGCGTCGGGCTGTACATCGCATCGCCCGGCTGGAACGGACTCAGGTGACGATTCAGCATCTCCGCGCCGAGTTGCGTCGGCTCGGTGGGCGCCACCTCCAGGGCCTTGATCCGCTGCTGCAACGTCCGGTCGAAATCGCTGTCGGCGTACACCGGCTCCTTCAGCATTTCCACGGCGAGCTTCAGGGCCGCCTCGAAATTCGCCGCCGGCACGGAAATACTTGCGTTGGCGCTGGAAACTCCCCCGCCCCCACCGCCGCCGCCGCGCCCTCCACGCCCGCCGCCGAATCCACCGCCTCCGCCTCCCGAAACCGAGATCCGCGCGTTCAGCTTCTGCATTTCATCGCGCAGTTGCTCCTGCGTGTGCTGTAAGGTCGCACGCCCCATCAGGCTGCCGGCGAACTGCGCCGCGCCGTTGTTGCCCTTGAGCGAATTCCCATCGCCGAAACGCAGTTCGATCACCGCCGTCACCTGGCTGTTCTCCGTCTGCTTGGGCAGCATCACTACCTTCATGCCGTTGGAGAGCTTGCCGCGCACCACCCGCTTCTCGATGTTCGCCGGCGTGGGGTCGAACGCTTCGCCGTGGGTGATGGTCACGCTGCTCTTGTAGCCCGTCAGCAACTTCTCCAGGTCGGGCGTCTCCGGCACCACCGTGCGATCCGGCGCGGCATCGGGAATGTAATATCCCACCGTGCGATTCGCCGCCTTGAAGTACGTCTTCGCCACGCGCACCAGGTCTTCCGGAGTGACGTTCTTGATCCGGTCGTGCTGCAGGAACATCAGCCGCCAGTCGCCTTGCGAGATGGGAGTCGTCAGACCGTTTACGCCCAGCGTCTGCGCGTCGGAAAGCGAATCTTCCAGTTGCCGCAGCAAGCCCGTTTTCACGCGCTCCACTTCGTCCTTCGTCGGCGGTTCGCTGATCACCCCGGCAATCACCTTGTAGATCGCCT
>JARLGM010000040.1 GCA_031292755.1 Candidatus Sulfopaludibacter sp. | reverse complement strand
CAGAATGGGTTACTTCAGCCGGGCCCTACTGGTCTACTCTTGCCAAGCGCCCAAGTGCCGTCACTGTACCGGGTGGAGCAACGCGCGCTTGACCCTCGCGCCGATCGGGAAGTGACGAAACAGAGAGCGCATTCGTGGAGCTATTGCGGACGCCCGGCTATTTCGGTCTTCTCCCGCAGCTCGTCCGATGCCACGCTGTAGCGGCAATCGACGCCCCGGCTGGGACGCAGGCCATTGAGCCGGATAAATCGCGACTCGGAAGGCGATTCGGCGCCGTCGACCAGAACGATCAATTCTCCAGCCACAAACTGCTCCCGTCTGCGCGTCGCTACCAGCATCGCGCTGAACGCTTCCTTTACCCGAAATCTGTTGATTGACATTTCAATACTCCTTCTCGGGAGATGCCGAGTTCGAAAGGTCCCCAATCAGCCGGTTGCCGACCGGTTCCAGTTCTACGACAAGTTGGTTCTGGCGCCCTGTGCGCTGCTCCGCGTCACTGAGCTCGTACGTGAATCCGGACGGAGGATGGCTCCTCAGAAACGAATGAGGATTCTTCAGATGCCTCAGCAGGTCGGCTTGAATGTTCGCCGTCTCCCCGACATAAATCCATTGCTGCGCATCCGCCAGACCGTAGACACCCGAGGCCGGCGGAGCATTCTTCCCAATCGAGACCGTGGTGAAAGCACGGTTTCCGTGATTTTCAAAAGGCATTATCGCAGTGCTTATCCATTTGCCGGGCACCCGGCGTTTGATCCTGGCTAAGTGTCCAGCCGTGGCTGAATTCCGGCCCTGCAACTACTACAGGCGAGGCTCGGATGGTTGCCGGGCTGCATTGTGCGCGGATACGCCGCTGTGCAGTTTCGGCCGGCCCTCCCGCACTTCGATCGTCTGGCCATCCACTGTTCTGCCGTGCAATGCGGCGATTGCATGCCCCGCTTCCACCGCCGTCATTTCAACGAAAGCGAACCCGCGCGACAGGCCTGTATCGCTGTCCGTCATCAGTTTGAGTTTGCGAACGGTTCCCAGCGGTTCAAAAAGGGAGCGGATCGCCGCCGGAGAGGTGCCGGAATTTAAGTTGCCGACAAAGATGTTTTTCGTATGATCTCCCGTTCCTTTGATGGCTGGCTCTCCGCCGTCGCTGACGTCGAATGCCCGTTGCCGGCATCCAGGATCAGCCGCATGCGTCCCACCAGCGCTTTGCCGCGCGCCACCTCTTCCGGACTGCCTTTGTAGCCGGGCATTCTCGGATCGATGAACTGCCTCCGAAATAGCTGGTCGGATGCCAGGCTGGCCAACAGACTAAGTTCTTCAAGCGTGAGTGTGAAATTTATGCGTTTCATAAGTTTTGGTCGGTCGGGCCGGCCCGCGGCTTCATGTCCTCCCGCGGGCACTCGAATCGATTCCGGCGTCATAATTTAAAGGGACTGGCTTCCTGGATGGCTACCCGCGATCGGTGCGACACACAGCAGCCGGCGCGGCGGGAACTCGACCCACGCCATAGCGATGGAAGCGAACGAGAGAACAACGATAGAGAGGCCGAGACTTCCGGCCGGTCGGAATACGGGTACCAAGGGATCGAACAGCAAGGCAATCGCCAGAAAGCCTGTGAGCAATAACGCCGCGATGGAAACCCACTTCATCACTTTGGTGCGCATTCAACCTCCCCGGTTGGACCGGTCACTAAGGAAGAGGAGCAGGTAGCCTGACTTAGTTCAGATCGCCTGCGAGTGGGCAAGAGTGCTCAGACATTAACTATTATCGGTTAAGTGGCTTTACTTGTCAATGGAACTATGGCACATTTAAGCCAGCAGCTTCACTCGTAGTAGTTAAGCAGGCGCTGGAGGCCCGCCCTTTGGATGTGTCTTTAGTGATCAGGCACCGCCTGAAAGAACTCGGCTTGGAGCAACGGGACCTGGCGGCTGCGGCCCAGGTCACCGAATCCTACATTTCGCAGTTGCTCGCCCGCAAGAAGGCTCCGCCGACGTCGGGCCGAACGGACATCTACGACAGGGTCGAGATTTTCCTGAAGCTTCCAAGAGGTGAGCTTTCGAGGCTTGCCGACCTCCAACGCAGGGAGGACTTGAAGAAAAAAGTGGCGGATCCTCCGCAACCGCTATTCCAGGCCTTCCGCGAGCTGATCCTTCGTAAATGCGAATCCGCCAGGGAACCGGAGATCCGCGAGACCTTCGAGAAAGAGCCCTTCGGCGCACTCGAGCGCCTGGTCACCCAGAAGCTGTTGGATGTGGCGAAAAGGGTTGCCAGAGAGGAACTGGATAGCGAACAAGGGCTGCAATTGGTGGCCGGGGCCGGCACGCCGGGGCACGAGCAAATGCGCGCTATGATTCTCGAGTTCCTGGATACGGACATCTACCACGTTTCCGCTGAAAGCTGCATCGCTCTTCTGGATTCCCTGGTCAAGTCATGGGACATCGACCTTGAGACATTCGGTATCGAAATTGTTCTGAATCGCGACGTCGCCCTTAAACACCGGAAGCGGTTTGATTTTGTCGAGCGGGAACCGGAAAACCCCTTCGACATAGAGCCCGGCCTGGAGGAGTTCCTCAGGGATCCTTTGCTCAGCGGAGATGCCACCGACGAAGAAATCGAATTCCTCAAACGCCTGCGGTTTAAGGACCGGCGGCCGCTTCCGCTCTATTACTATCGCGTTTTGCAAACTACCAGGGACCCGCTCCACTTCCGCATTTCCCGCGGACCCTCGCGGCAAAGCTAGTCGTGCAGGACCACGTTTAATAACGAGCTGTGAACTTCGAGCCTGCCGTTGTAATCGATGAATCCCAATTTGCGGAACCGGTTCATGAAGAAACTGACCCGGGAGCGAGTGGTGCCGATGATCTCGGCCAGGGTTTCCTGGCTGATTTTCGGAATCACGGCCTGGGGCTCTCCGGCCTTTCCGAAATTGGCGAGCAGGAGAAGAACCCTCGCCAGCCTCTTCTCGCTGGAATTGAAAAGATGATCTACCAGATCCGCCTCAAACCTGATGTTTCGGGAAAGCACGTGCATCAGGAACATTTCGGAAAAGGCCGGGTTTTCGCGAAGGACACGAATCAGCGCCATCTTCTCCAGCCGCACGATGGAGCATTCGGACATGGCCGCGGCAGTGGCCATGCGCATCAGTTGTCCTGCCAGGCATCCTTCGCCGAAGAAATCGCCGGGGCCAAGAATCGCGATTACCGCTTCCTTTCCCTGCGGTGACACCACCGTGAGCTTAACCCGTCCTTCCTGAATGTAGAAGACGGCATTACCCGGATCGCCCTGCGAGAAGATGCAACCGCCCTCGGGGTATTTTGCCACCCTCCGCCGGGCGCCGGCTTTGGCCAGGAGACGCTTTGGATCGAGCCCCTTGGAACGCCGCGGTTTTGCCTCAGTCTTTCGTTGCGCCATCTGTATTTGCCGGTGAACTTACAACTTACCATTCCACAAAAACGGAGGCAAAAGCCAAGACCCGGCGGATGCCCAGTAAGCTCACCGTAATCTCCAGCCGCGGCAGGCAGGCCGTGATCGCCATACTGGATGCCGGTGATTTCTTTAGCGAAGGATGCCTGGCGTGCCAACTCGTCCGCGAGATTTAGTTCAAATCTCCAAATCGTTCCCGTCCGCATTCCTCCCCGGCTCCGCGGATGCGAGTGAGCAATATTGCTCAGACAGCTCCGTGGAAAGATGCCATAATCAAAGGAAAAGGATTCTTGGAGGGCGTGCTGCGAGTTCTTGTCGCAGCGAGGTTGCATGGAGGAGAACGCCGGAATCCAATCCCGGTTCGAACATGCACAAACTCCAAATCGGCATCATCGATATCGTTTCTAAAGGCCCCACCCGGGCGCTGTACGCGCGCGTGATGAATGCCAACCTTGCCAGTATCATGCCTCAGGTGATCGGGGTATGGTGTAGACAACTGGGGCACGACGTCACCCTGGTCTGCTATACCGGTTTTGAAAACCTGCTCGAGGAGTTACCGGACACCCTCGACCTGCTTTTTATCGGCGCCTTCACCGAAGCAGCCCACACCGCCTACGCCCTGAGTAGCCTCTTCCGCACGCGGGGGGCGATTACCGTTCTCGGCGGCCCTCACGCGCGATGCTACCCCGAGGACGCGCAGCAGTACTTCGATTACGTCCTGGGCTTCACCGACCGGGAGACGCTGCTCGACGTCCTGCAGGACTGCTCCCAGCATCGTCCGGTCGGTGTACAGATCTCGGCGGCGCGCCAGCCCGTGGCGCTCCCCGGCGTATGCGAGCGGTGGGAGTTCATTGAACCGACTCTCAAGAAAACGCCCTTGCTGAAAATGGTTCCGATGATTGGCAGCCTGGGGTGTCCCTACACGTGCAGTTTCTGTATCGACGCCGACGTGCCCTATCAGCCGATAGCGTTTGACGTGCTCCGGGAAGACCTGAAATTCCTGCTGAAGCGGTTCCGGCGGCCACTGGTGGCGTGGCACGACCCCAATTTCGGTGTCCGGTTCGACGACTCTCTGGATATGATCGAGGAGGCCGTGCCTCCGGGATCCATCGACTTCGCCGCGGAGAGCAGTTTGTCCCTGCTTTCCGAACCGCACCTGAAAAGGCTCAAACGCAATGGCTTCAAAGCCCTGTTGCCGGGTATCGAATCCTGGTTCGATTTGGGCAATAAGTCCAAGACGGGCTCACGGCAGGGGATCGATAAAGTTCGCCAGGTAGCCGCCCACGTGAACCTGATTCTGAAATACATTCCGTACGTACAGGCCAATTTCGTTCTGGGGCTTGATTCCGACGAGGGCGAGGAGCCCTTCGAGCTGACCAGGCGGTTTCTGGACCTGGCGCCCGGCGCATTTCCCGGATATTCCTTACTGACGGCATTTGGCCGCGCTGCGGCGCTCAACCTCAGTTACCAGCGGGCCAACCGTGTGCTGCCTTTCCCGTTTCACTTCCTGAACAACAACCAGGCGATGAACGTCAGACCGCGGAATTATGAATGGCGAACTTTCTACGAGCATGTGATTGGGCTGACGAGCTATTCGTTCAACGCCCGGGCTATTTATCGCCGCTTCTGCGCAACCCAGGGAATGACGTCACGGTGGATGAATCTCTTAAGGGCAGTTTCAACGGAAGGATTTGGCAGGCTCAGATATTACAGGGAAATCCGCGCCCGTCTGGATTCCGACCGGCACTTCTCACCCTACTTTGAGCAGGAAAGCGATCAACTGCCGGAATTCTACGTGGATCTGGTGCGCAGGGATTTGGGCCCCCTTTGGGAGTGGCTGCCGGAGGGCGGGCTGAATCACGACCCGTACGGCTATCTGAAATCCGAACGGAGCGCCACCATCTTGGTGAGCGCTCCGCTGAATCCAGCCGTGCCACTGTAACCTGACGATTTACTCCGGCGGATCCGGTTCTTTCGGAGCGCCGGCCGAATCGCTCGGGAGAGACGGCCACGGGTTGTTGTCGCCACGGAGATCCGGGCGGCTTGCCAGCCGGGCCGCTACGATCTGCTCGGGAGTGCGGAGATCAGGCTCAGAGAGCCTGACCTTCTCTCGGGAACGCGATACCTGGCGCTTGTGGCGCTTGGCAAGTCTTTTGTCCACTCACTCACCAGCGATTCTGGCGTCCACCGCCACCGCCGCCAGCGCGATATCCGCCGCCGCCACCACCACCACTGCGATTCTCCTTGGGCCGGGCTTCGTTCACATTCAGTGCTCTGCCGTCCATGTCACGCCCATTGAGGCCGGCAATCGCGTTCAGACCCTCGCTGTCATTGCCCATCTCCACGAATCCGAAGCCGCGCGCCCTACCAGTGTCCCGGTCGGTAACGATATTAACCCGATCCACCGTACCGTACTGCTCGAACATCGAACGGACGGCGCTTTCGGTAGCATCGAAACTGAGGTTTCCTACGAAAATATTTTTCACGTAAATCTTCTTTCTGAAATTTGCAGAGCGGCGAATGCGGGCAGGATATCCGGCAGCACCGGACTATACGAGAGGCCGAATCAGCGGACTGTCAAACTACAATTCATCGTTGCACGAAACGATTGCCAATACAAGAGCTAAATGGCTGTCCCGGAATGCAACCGTCGGAATACCCACAGCCACACGGAAACACAACTGTGTGGACACCTCAAAGCCACCGGATATTGCAGGCACCATCGATGCGGCGAATCGCTGCGCTGAAAGTCCGGTGAAAACTGACGGAGGACCAGGGAGCCGACGAATCCGAATTGATGACCGCCGATATCCTGCGGCGGTCGAAAGTGAATTCTACGTTCGGTTGCTTGCCGCTGAGAGATGGATCGCTGAGCCAGGATCTCTCGAAGTCTGCCTTTTCGATGCTCGCACTGAGTTCCGCAACGAATCTCTGCATCGAGATCACCTCATTCCCATCAAACTATACCAGACTGGCAATCCCGGACTGCTATACTTCGGTCAGAGCAAAGCCGATCATGACGAGCCAATCATTTACGTTCATCGATCCAGGCGGAAACCAAGCCCAATATACCGTGTACGAAGCGGACCGCCATAATGAATATCACTGGTCCACAGACCACGGCGACAGGGGCTTCGACGGTTCTTATGCGCAAGCTCAGAGCCGGGCCAGAACAGCCCTGAAAGCCAGCATGGCGGCGCGGCGCCGGCCCGGTCATCAGTACTAACGCACGGTCACGTTAGCCGCGCGGTGCCGTTCGTAGGCCTTCCAGATTTCCGACGCTGCCTCGTCGTAGCGCTCTTTGGTGCCACAATTCCCCTCGCCGAAATCGGCCCGGAAGATTTCAAATAGCAGCTCCTGAAGCGCACCCAGATGTTCCGCCTCCCGGATGCGCGAAAGCAGCGCGTCCACTTCGGGATTGTATTCGCCGGTATTGTGCTTGCCGTCCAGATCGACGGGATTGTGCCGGAAGAGGATATCACTCACGGCGCGGTAAAAACTGCCGTATTCTTTCTGCAGCATGCGATGCTGCTGTCGATCTTCGGTTTCCGGCGGCATACTTAACTCTACCAGAGCGGCCCGTGCAGCGCCGCATACCCGCTGCAGTCAACCCGGCGCACGACCCTCTCGGACAAAGCTCGTCGTCGCCGCGCAAGGCGTGCCGGCGGTGAACCTCCGCCATCGTGTTGGCCGCGGTTCAGGGAAATAAGGCCGAAGCCGGGACACGCCCTTGTCTCCTCCGCAGTTCGATGGTTCGGCTGTGGTACGCCAAGCGCGATGATCGCGAGCAGAATGACTAATGACAGGGTGAACCTGCCGGGACTGCTTTCGCGGGCAGGTGCGCTTCCGGCGTCGCCATCTCTATCTCACGGAAAGCTATCAAGAGGCTCCATTATCCTAATCTGGATTCTCGCTCACTGATCGCGTTTCGCAAAATAATCGTGGAGAGTCGCAAATCTATGCGTCCGCCGGCACCGCACACGCAAGTACCGGGCCGTTTTTGCGACGCCGCCGCGTGCGGTTCGAAACTTGCTAAGGGGGTGGACCGCGGCGGCATTGAACAACGTACCTGTATTTGGTGGGCCGAGCGTGCTTGGCGCCGGCCTAATAGCGGGCAGCTTCCTGGTCAGCGCCCAGGCACATCGGCGGAGATCGGCAAAGCCAGTACCCGGCCCAGCCGCGCGTCGTCCCGGCAACGGTGACCCCTGCGCTGCCTCGAATTGTTCGAAGACTACTGCGTGCCTACGCAGGAGATTTGGGAATCCCATTAACTCGCTGAAAACACAGTGTCTGTTGGTTGGCTAAAATGGCGTCCCGAATGCGATGACAGGACATTCCACTGGACATACGTGGACCGCCGCTCGACTCCGTATCCCCCGCCTGGCCTCCATCACCATCAACGAAGTCCGCACCGGCTTTAGCCCAATCGCTTCCCTAACCGTGCAACGTTCGCCTGTAACCAACGGCCGGAAAATGAATCATCCATAGTGATGAGTTCACAGCCGAGGCCTCTCTGGCAACGGGACGGAGTCCAACTGGCGGGAATCCTCGCCGTCGGAGTCGCTCTGACGTTGCTCTTCAGGATGGATGTAAGCCCGCCGGCGACCGGCAAGCTGCGCAATCCCGATGGTCGCAAGTCGATGCCGGACATCGCCTCCACGGATCTCCGTGGGAATCCATGGCGGCTCAGCGACCATAAGGGTGAAGCGATTCTGGTCAACGTCTGGGCTTCCTGGTGCCCTCCCTGCCGTGAGGAAACTCCCGGCTTTGTGCGCGTAGCCAAGGAATACGAGGGGAATGGATTCGAGGTAGTCGGTGTTTCAGCGGACGAAGGACCGGCGCCGGTGCGGCGGTTCGTGGACCAGTTCCATGTACCGTACCCCGTCATACTGCCGGGCGCCGATTCCCCTCTGATCGCCGCGGTCGAATCCCTGCCTACCTCATTTCTGCTCGATCGCCAGGGCCGGGTCGCCACCGTCTACGTGGGCGCCGTCAGCGAGCGGCAACTTCGCGGCGACATCGCCCGCTTACTCGAAGAGCATTAACCGCCGTTCAGCCCTTTCGGACATCCGAGTCGATTCGGTCCACAAGCCGGTACAGCGCCAGGCAGGCCGCAAACAGAATTCCGGAGATAATGGCTCCGGGTACGGCGGCTTCGCGATGGCCGCCCAGGTACGATTCCAGCGTCGCGGACAGCAGCCAGATCTGCACAACCAGCAGAATGACGATGAGCACCATGGCGCCATCGATTGCCGTGAGCCCGCGATTCCGTGGCGGGTCGGTATTCATGAGCCTTCGCCCTCCACGCCGACGGCGATCAGTTGGCCGTCTTTTCTTTCCAGGGACACGCGCGGCAGCGCGCGCCGCGGCGGACCTTGCAGCACCGAACCGTCGGCAATGGAAAAGAAGCCCTGATGGCAAGGGCATTCCAGCCGGTTTTGCGTCTGGTCATAATAGACGGCGCAGGAGAGGTGCGTGCACTTCTGGCTGTAGGCCGCAAAAGAATCGCTGCCGGTGCGCACCAGGATGCAGGGATCGCCGGCGGTTGGGTATGCGAATGTTTTCACGCCGCCCACCGCGATTTCGCCCGCCGCCGCCACGGCGATTCGCGGATAAGTCGGCGCCCGGTGGAATGCCGATCGAGCCAGGATCCACAAATTGCCCGCCAGCATTCCGAAGCTCGTCAAGGTCAGAAACTTGGTGAACTGCCGGCGGTTCACGTAACGTTCGTCGGCCGTGAATACCGGGAATTCGTCGCGCCACAGCGGCGTGCTAGAAGGCTTGCGGAACCAGCTCATTTTCTCCCTCCCAGGTGTAATCGGCGACATCGATCGCGATCTCGCCGGTGTTGGCCGGCGCCATCATGTAGACCTTCGTCGTGATCCTCTGGTTTCCAAACCAGAAGGTGTTGACCGGTTTTTCCCGCCGTGTTGCCGCAATGGTTTCCGGCGCCACATAGGCCAGCGCCTGGCTGGGACACACCGTGGCGCACATGGGCCGTTTCCCGGCGGATGTGCGGTCATAGCACATGTCGCATTTCATCATCTGCTCGTATTCGGGCACCAGCTTGGGGATTCCGAACGGGCATGCCAGAACGCAGTTGGAGCAGCCGATGCAGCGCGGCTTCAGCGAGGATCCGACAATGCCGTCTTCGTACTTCTTGATGGCATCGGCGGGACAAACTTGAGCGCACGTCGGGTCGTCGCAGTGCCAGCAAACGTATGCCGCCGACGCGATGGTTTCCTTCCGGTCCACAAAGTCGAAGTTGATCATCGATACGCCGCGATGCGTGTCGCACTCCTCGCAGGCCTTCAGGCAGGACTGGCAGCCGATGCAGCGCGAGGGGTCCACATAGAATTCCATTCCGAACATTACGAACCCTCCCCTGCGCGCGCTGCCTTCTCGATCCGGCAGGCCGACACTTTGAATTCGGGAATTTTACTGCGTGGGTCCAGTGTCCGGTGGGTTAACCGGTTGGCGCTGCGTTCGCCCGGCCAGTGGTACGGAATGAAAACCGTGTCGGGCCGGATGGTGCGCACCACCATTGCCGGCAGCGTGATCGCGCTCCGGCGGGATGTCACCGTGACCGGGTCGCCGGTGTTGATTCCGTGCTGCTCCGCCAGGCGGGGGTGGATCTCCAGTTTCGGTTCGGGATACTGGTCGACTAACCCCCCGATACGGCGCGTCTGGGTGCCGGAGAGATACTGGCTCACCACGCGGCCGGTGGTGAGATAAACCGGAAACTCCGCGTCCACCGGGTCGCCGCTTTCGCGCCATGCCAGACTCATGAAGCGAGCTTTGCCGTCGGCGTGGAAGAACCGGCCGTCTTCGAACAACCGCGGTGTCCCGGGATGGTCGAGCGTGGGGCAGGGCCAGAAAACGCCCATCTGCCGGTCGATCTTTTCGTAGGTAATGCCATAGTAATCGGCGATGCCCCCTTGGGACGCCCTACGCAGTTCCTCGAAGATCTCGCGCGGTTCGCGAAAGGGAAAATACTGGCCGCGACCGAGCCGTTGGGCCAGGTCGCAGATGATCTCGGAATCCCTGCGTGCATTGCCAGGTGGATCCACCGCTTTCTGAATATGGATGACGCGAGCCTCCACATTGGCGGTGACGCCTTCCTCTTCCTCCTGAAGACTGCCGGCGAGCACCACATCCGCATGGGAGGCGGTTTCGGAGAGAAAGAAATCGATGACGCCGAAGAATTCCAGCTTATCCAGCGCTTCTCGCGTGAAGTTCGCGTCCGGCAGGGAAACCAGCGGGTTGAAGCACACACAAAGCAGGCCTTTGATTTCGCCCGCGTGGATCGCGTTCATGATCTCGACCGCGGTGTAGCCCGGCCCGGGTAAATCGTCCGGAGAGATACCCCAAACGCCGGCAACGTGCCGGCGCGCGGCCGGATCGGTGAGGCTGCGCTGGCCCGGCAGTTGGTCGCATTTCTGCCCGTGTTCGCGCCCGCCCTGGCCGTTACCCTGCCCGGTCACCATGACCGGACCCGCGCCTTCGCGGCCGATATTGCCGGTGGCCAGCGCGATGGCGACGACGGCTTCGCAATTCTCGACGCCTTTGGAATGGTGCTCCAGTCCACGCGCATGCAGCAGCATGGCCCGGCGCGATTCGCCGATCCAATGAGCGGCCTTCTCAATCGCTTCCGGCGCCACACCGCTCACCTCGGCGGCACGGCGCGGATTCCATGCCTCGACCGATTCCGCGGTCTTTTCGAAACCGGTGGTATGCGCGTCAATGAACTCGCGGTCCGTCAGTCCGTCGCGGATGATCACGTGCAGTATGGCCATCAGCAGCGCCAGGTCCGTCCCTGGCCGCACCGGCAGGAACAGATCGGCATTGCGCGCGATCGGCGTGAAGCGCGGGTCGGCAACGATGAGTTTGGCGCCGCGATCGCGAGCCCGCCAGATGTAATCGGTGGTGATGGGGGCGCACTCGCCGATATTGGCGCCGATGGTCATCAGCACGTCGGCCGCGGCAATATCGCTCCACGGATTCGGTGCACGGTCCACGCCCAGCGCACCCTTGTAAGCGGTCCCGGCGGACACCATACACAGCCGGCCGTTGTAATCGATATGCCTTGTCCCCAAAGCGACGCGCGCGAATTTGCCCATCAGATACGATTTTTCCGTGGTCAACGACGCGCCGCCGTACACCGCCACGGAGTCCCGGCCGTACTTCTCCTGGAGTTCGCGAAGACGGTGCGCGGTGAAATCCAATGCGTGGTCCCACGTTGCCGTCCGGAAGCCTTCGTCGGTTCTCAGCAGGGGATCCAGAAGCCGGTCCGGATGGTTTCCCTGCAGGTAGCGCTTAACGCCCTTGGGGCACAGCATACCGCGGTTGAACGGGAACTCCTCCCACGGCTCGAATCCAGTCACGCGGTTGTCGCGGACTTTGAGCTGGATGCCGCACTGCTGGCCGCAGAAACAGCAATGCGTCTTGACCAGCATCTCACTCTGTTTGTCCGATTCACCTTGCCAGCCTCCCGGCGGATTGTAATTCAGGTGGGGACCGAACCGCTTGGTCAGCTCATCCTGGGAACTCGGCGGTTTAGCCACGCGATTCCTCCCTGATCCTGAGTTGCGCGCTGGAGAGCGATTTTCGCTTACATGCCGGACATAAGGCCTGCCAATGGCCGGCCGGTCCCTGCGTAGCGTAGTCGAAGCCAAGTTGCGGCAGAACCTTGCGAAGATCGTCGATATGCATTTTTGAGGCGAACCTTTGGCCGCATCGCACGCAGTTGGCGCCGGGGCCGTCGAGGCCGGCTTCCTGGTACAGCTTGACGCCGAGTTGTGCCGGCCGTTGGAAGATGTGGAAGAATTTGCCGAAGGGCAGAAAGAGCAGCGCCGCGATCACCGTGATGGCATGCAGAATCGCCAGGAAGCTGTATGCCGCTCCGCGCAGCCATTCCTGCGAAACCGTCAGCGCCAGCCCGGTCACCGAAATCGCGAACAGCATGATGATCGGCAGAAAATCCATGCCAAACTGCTGTAGCGCGCGCGCCCCTTGATCGGTCATGCGGCGCCACAGGGAAAGCGCGATACCCGCCAGAACCAGCACGGCCGAGATGTCCAGACCGTGAAACAACAGCCAGGCTTCCAGCGTATGCAGGTGGAACGAGCCCATCGGAAAGCCGAACAGGAATGTGACGTACGACAGTTGGTCGCCCGGAAGCGTGCGGAAGTGAATCCAGCCGAAGACCAGCGGAAACGTGATGGCGACCGACAGCAGGCATCCCCAGAATAGACATTGGTGCATCCACCAGCGCAGGCGCGAACGATGCGCGATGAAGCGCTGTGCCGCCAAATGAGTAATCGCGAGTGTGCAGGTCCGAAACAGGCTGCGCGCCACACCTCCCCGCCACCCGAGTTCCCATCCGCGATCCCAATACAGCCGCGTCGGCGGCTTTTCCAGCCAGACATTGTAATGGTAGACCACGCCCCAGGTTGCGAAGATCACCGCGAAGGTATAGATCACCAGAGCCGGGTCGAAGTTCTGTAGATTCCGCGATCCCACCACGATGGCAGCCACCAGAAGCGCGGTCCAGAGGGTGGCCCATGCGCCCGCGCGGAGCCGGTCGGCGGTCCGGCGCAATTCGGCGGGCAGGGCGATGTCGAGGGCCTGCTGCCGCGGCACGAAAACCTTATGGTTGGCCCACCACAGCACCCACGAAGTGGCGGCCAGCAGCGCGAAGCCCGGCCACAGGACTCCCGTGCGGCTGCGGAAAAATGCCAGCAGGAGCGGCGGAAAGAAACCGCCGAGCCCTCCCATGGCGCCAACCAGTCCGGTCACCGTCCCGGTCTGATTCGGAAAATATTGCGGCACCAGTTTGAACACCGCGCCGTTCCCGAGCCCCAGCAGTGCCGCGCAGCCGAGGGCGCCTGCGGTAAAGGGAATGATCGAAGGCCATGACAGGAGCATGGCGAAGGGGGCGACACCGAGAAAAACGGCGGCCAGCACGCGCGCGCCGCCGATGCGGTCCGAGAGCCATCCGCCCACCGGGCGCAGCAGTGTTGCCAGCACTACAAACAAGGCCGTACGGATACCCGCGTCGGCGCCAGCCAGGCGGAATTGGTCTTTCAGGAGCGCTGGCAGGTAAACGGAAAATGCCACGAATCCGCCGAAGGTCAGGAAGTAAAAGGCCGAGAGAAGCCACGCCAGCCTTTCGCGGGTCAACACCTCCACCAACGGTCCCAGTCCTTTCCCCGGCGCGCTCGCGGGCATCGGCGCATTTCGCGCCAACAGTCCGAACGCCACCGCCCAAACCACCAGCATCACAGCAGTACCGTGAAATACCGATGCCATCCCGAGCCGTGCCGCCACCACCGGTCCCAGGAATACGGCCGCCGATTGTCCGATGTTGCCCATTCCGTAAACGCCGAGCGCACCGCCTTGCCGTTCCGGAGGAGTCCACCGCGATACGTATCCCACGCCGATGGCAAAGGAGGAACCGGCGAGTCCCAGGAGAAATGCGGCTGTCAGCAGACCCGGATAGGTTCCCTGTTGCGGCACCATCCAGACCGGGATCGCCACTGCGGCCATCAGTAGGGAGAAGATCGCACGGCCGCCAAACCGGTCCGTGAGAATGCCCATCGGAATTCGCGCCAGGGATCCCAGGAGCACCGGAATGGCAGCCAGCAAAGCCGTCTCCAACGACGTGAGATGAAAGCTTTCCTGAAAGCGAGGCGCAAAGGAGCCGGTCAGCCCCCACGCCGCGAAACAGACCGTGAACGAGATCGTGCTGAGTGCGAGGTGGCGCTGGTTGCCCATTTCCCTCCTCCATTTGCCCAGTCTATCTTTTGCTTAATTCTATCGCGGTGACTGGCGTCACCAGGCTTACACTCGGGGTAGAAGATCGATCCGATGCTCAGCCGCGACCTTGTCTCCAAGATTACCGAACAGATCGAACGCACCGATCATTTAGCCGGACTTGTGCCGGAGCAGCAGTTACACTGGAGGCCGCCGATTCCCGGGGCATGGAGTGCGGGTGAACTGCTGGGCCATCTGCTGGACTGCCTTGCCGGATTCTGCGCCGTGCTCTACAAGGCGGAACCGGACCGCTTGCGGCACTTCGCCGGTCTGCGAGACCTTCCAGTCAATCACGCCTGTGCGCCCGATGAGGCGCGGCGACGGATCGCGCATTACCGCTCGCATATCGACCAGGGCTTTACGCTTGTAGATGACGCGGCGTTGGGCCGGAAGCTGCCAACGATTTTCGTGCCTGAAGGTGAAACCCTGATGACCCTGCTGCTGGGCAATCTGGAACATCTCATCAATCACAAGCACCAGTTATTCGTGTACTTGAAGCTGATGGCGGTGGACGTCCGGAGTTCGGACCTGTACCATTTTCGTTAGCTGGCGTAATAGCCGGCGCGAGCCTGCACAACCAGATCCTTCTTCTTGGGAGTCTTGGCCGTGAGATGGATGTGGCGGTAGACTCCGGGTTCGGAAGGGCTGTCAGGTGTATAGCCGAGGTTGTACTGGCTGCGGAGGTCTTCTTCGATATCCGCGAAGACCTTGTCGAGCGGGTGAAAGTGGGAAACCTGGTAGAAGCGGCCCCCGGTTTCCGTGGCGATCTGTTGCAGCACCTTTTTTCCGTCCGGTAGTTGCTGCCCTCCGCCCGGCATGGGATACCGGCGCCGCCCATACACCGGACCCATACCCGAGCCATAAGCTTCCGAATCGGAGAAAAGCACGGAGTAGACCAGGGTGTCAGCTTTCTGGGCCGAACCGATGCTCTGGAAAAGCGTGACCTTGCTGCCGGTGTCCACGCCATCGGTAAGCAGGATCAGTGCCTTGCGACCCTTCTGCTTGCTCATCAGGTCGTCCGAGGAGAGCAGAATGGCATCGTACATTTTGGTGCCGCCCCGGCCGCCGCCCTGGGGGTACCCTTGGCCCTGGGGATAGCCGCCGCCGGGATAACGGCCTCGTGGATAGCCTCCACCTGGATAACCTCCACCCGGATAACCACCGCCCTGGGGATAGTTGCCTCCCTGTTGTTGGGTCTGTTGCTGCGGGGGCCGGCCCACCTGCAAAAGGTCCAGGGCCTGTTCCAGTTTTTGGCGTGACGCGGTGAAATCCTGTAGCAATTCCGTCTCGTAATCGAAATGAATCACAAAGGCCAGATCGCGATCTTCCCGCAGGATCCGGTCAAAAAACGCCAGGCCGGCGGTGCGCTCGTCGCCCAGCACGCGAGCCTGGCTGCCGCTGGTATCCACCAGCAGGCCCAGGTAGAGCGGAAGACTGCTTTCCCGCTCAAAGAACTTGATGGTCTGCGGACGGCCCTCTTCGTCGAGCGTAAAGTCGTCCTTTGCCAGATCCTTGATGATCTTGCCGGACTTATCCCGGACCGTCGCGAAGACATTCACCACCTTGACATCCGCCGAGTATTTCGGCGGTTGCCCGGCGGCGGGGCCCTCTTGGCCCGATAGCAGTCGCGCGGCGGGCAGCAGAGAAAAGGCAGAGAGCAGGTCTCGCCGGGTGAACTTGTGGCTGGTAAACACTTCGCATAAAAAGATGCGCCCGCACGTCGTTTCGTTACACCGGAATCGAGAACCTCCATTCATTTCGCCGTGTATACTGCGAGATATGTGCCGCCTGACTTGTTTTATTCTTCTGGCAGCGCCCCTGTTTGCGCAGGGCCCTCATTTGCTGCTTCGGTCGCCCTCCCTGAGCCGCACGCAAATCGTTTTTTCCTACGCCGGCGACCTGTGGAGCGTACCCCGCGAGGGCGGCGAGGCCCGCCACCTGACTACCGGCGCGGGCCAAGAGACCAATCCGGTCTTCTCACCGGACGGTTCGAGGATCGCCTTCACCGGGCAGTACGACGGGAACTATGACGTTTTTGTGATTCCTGCAGAGGGAGGCGTGCCCCAACGTCTCACCTGGCATCCCGATCCCGACAAGGTGGTGGGCTGGACTCCGGACGGCAAGCGGGTTCTGTTCTCTTCCCGCCGCGACAGCGGTACCGACGCGATCCACTTGTTCACGGTGCCCGCGGACGGCGGTTTCCCTGAAGAGTTGCCGCTTCCCAACGGAGAGTCCGGCTCCTACTCACCGGACGGCACCCACTTGGCCTACGTGCCTCTGTTTCAGTGGCAGCAGGCTTGGAAGCGGTACCGTGGGGGACAGACCAAAAAGATCTGGCTGGCCAACCTGGCCGATTCGAGCGTAACGGCCGTGCCACGTGAGAATTCCAACGACTTCAACCCCATGTGGGTGGGCGGCAAGGTGTATTTTCTGAGCGACCGCAACGGGCCCGTGACCTTGTTCAGCTACGATACGCGCACAAAACAGGTGAAGCAGTTGGTGGAGAACCACGGTCTCGATCTCAAGAGCGCATCGGCCGGGCCCGGCGCGATTGTTTACGAACAGTTCGGGTCGCTCTATCTGTACGATCTCCGTTCCGGCCAATCTAAAGCCGTCCCGGTGCGGTTGGCCGGCGACTTACCGGAACTCAGGGCTCATTATGTGAACGTGGCCAAGCGCCTGCGCGCTCCGGACCTTTCGCCGACGGGCGCCCGCGCCGTATTCGAGGCCCGCGGCGAGATTGTCACCGTGCCCGCGGAGAAGGGAGATGCCAGGAATATCAGCCAAACCACCGGAGCGAACGAGCGCGATCCGGTCTGGTCGCCGGACGGGCAAACCCTCGCCTATCTTTCCGATGAGAGCGGCGAGTATCAATTGTATCTGCGCAATCAGGACGGCGCCGGCGATGTGAAGAAGATCAAGCTGGGCGGCAAGCCGGCGTTTTACTCCTCGCTGGATTGGTCGCCGGACGGCAAGAAGATCCTGTACATGGACAATCATCTGCACCTCTGGTATATGGACGTGGTGCAACAGAAGCCCGTATTGGTGGACACAGGATATTATCAGGACGGAGGCGACTTTTCTCCATCCTGGTCGCCGGACAGTAAGTGGCTGGCTTACACCAAGCAATTGCGGAGCCATATGAGTGCCGTATTCTTGTATTCGCTTACGAATTCGGCGGCCAGCCAGGTAACTGACGGCATGAGCCGGGCCCGTTCGCCGGTATTCGACAGGGAAGGGAAGTACCTTTACTTTCTGGCCAGCACGGACGCGGGCCCTTCCAGCGAGCCGGATGTCGGCAATTCTTCCCGGCCCGTGACTTACAGCGTCTATCTCATGGTGCTATCGAAGGATGAGGCGTCCCCCTTCGCGCCGCAGAGCGATGACGAGAAGAAAAAGGACGAGGCCAAGAAGGATGACGCCAAGAAAAACGATAAGGACAAGGAAAAAGCGGAAGTAACCCCAACCAAAACCGACCTCGACAATATCGGACAGCGCATCCTGTCGCTGCCTTTGCCGCCCAGGCGCTATGCCGGAATCGCCGTGGGCAAGACCGGAATCGTCTTCGTCGTGGAGACCCCCGCGCCGCAGGCCGGCGGAGACGACGGCTCCACGATCCAACGCTACGATCTGAACAAGCGCAAAAGCGACGTGGCCCTGCGCAACGTGGAGCAGTTCGCCGTATCTTTCAACGGCGAGAAGATGCTCTACCAGCAGGGGGACAAATGGATCATCTCCGCGGCCGCGGACAATTCCGACCCAAAGGAATTGAAGACCGCCGATCTGCAAGTGCGCGTCGATCCCGCCGCCGAGTGGAAGCAGATGTACCACGAGGCATGGCGGATCGTCCGGGACTTCTTCTACGATCCCAATTACCACGGCCTGGATTTGCAGGCGGCCGAAGAGAAGTACTCGGTATACCTGCCCGGGATTGCTTCGCGCGACGACTTGAACTACCTCTTCACCGAGATGCTGGGAGAACTGACGGTGGGTCACGAATTCATCGGTGGCGGCGATACGCCCGACGTCAAGCGCATCCCCACCGGTCTTTTGGGCGCGGACTACAAACCCGAACAGGGCCGCTATCGTTTCGCCCGCATTTACAATGGCGAGAATTGGAACCCCGGCACCACCGCTCCACTCACTCAGCCGGGCGTGAACGTTGCCGCGGGTGACTATCTGCTAGCGGTGAATGGCCGGGAAGTGCGCGCGTCCGATGATCTTTACAGCTTTTTTGAAATGACCGCGGGGAAAGCGACGATTCTGAGGGTGGGCGCGGATCCAACGGGCGCGAACGCTCGCGATGTTACCGTGGTGCCGGTCGACAATGAACACAATCTGCGGCACCTGGCGTGGGTGGAGGACAACCGACGCAAGGTGGATCAGTTGTCCGGCGGTCGCGTAGCTTATGTCCACATGCCCGACACCTCCGGCGGCGGCTATACCAGTTTTACCCGCTATTTCTTTGCTCAGGTGGGCAAGGAGGCCGTGATTATTGACGACCGTTTCAATCATGGAGGCAGCCTGGCAACGGATATCGTCGAATACCTGGAGCGCAGGCCGATGAGTTACATCACGTTTCGCGACGGCGCCGACTGGGAACAGCCGCAAGGCGCGATTTTCGGACCTAAGGTGATGATCACCAATGAATTTGCCGGATCGGGCGGTGATGCGATGCCCTGGTACTTCCGGCGCGCCGGTGCCGGCAAACTGGTTGGCATGAGGACCTGGGGCGGGCTGGTGGGATTGGCTGGCTTCCCCGACCTCATGGACGGCG
Source organism: Candidatus Sulfopaludibacter sp. (assembly GCA_031292755.1). Lineage (GTDB taxonomy): Bacteria > Acidobacteriota > Terriglobia > Bryobacterales > Bryobacteraceae > Sulfopaludibacter. The sequence continues at coordinate 25,397 of JARLGM010000040.1, read as the reverse complement.
GGGTAGTGACTGCTCCCAATGCAGCCATCTGGAATCCGAACGGCACGTTCGACGTGGAGAACCGCGGAGTGACTCCGGATATCGAGGTGGACATGGATCCGGCGCTGGTGCGGCAGGGGCACGATCCGCAGCTCGAAATGGCCGTCGAGGTGATCATGGCCCAACTCCCCAAGGAGCCTCCTGCGCCGCCCAAGCGCCCGGTGTATCCCAACTATCACAAGAAGTGACAGAGTCTATTTGAAGATACTCTTGGGAATCATGGCGTGGACCCCTTTGGTGCCGTCCACAGCCTGGGTGACATTGAAATCCACCGCTACACTGCAAAGCGCATAGGCGTCTTCGCGGGAGAGGTGCTTTTCGGTGACCAGGAAGTCGATAGCCTCTCGCACGGCGAGAATCAGCGCCTGGGTGAGGTCCTCGTCCAGCCCCATGGCGATCCAGTGAGTCGGCGTTTCGCCGCGCGGCCACTTCAGGTGCATGTCTTTGCGCACGACGAATTGGAATGTACCCACCAGCGAGGTCTCCATCGCGGTGATATCGACCTCGCCGTTGCCCTGGCCGGCGTGACCGTCCCCCACTTCGAAGAGCGCGCCCTTTACGTGCACCGGGATGAACAGCTTGGTGCCCACTACGAGATCTTTGTTGTCGATATTGCCGGCGTGTTCTCCGGGAGGTGCGCTGTTTACGCGGCCTTTGGATGGGTCGGGTGCTACGCCCATACTGCCGAAAAAGGGGTGTAGCGGAATCTCTATGTTGTCGGCGAATTTGGCCACGTTGCGTTTCATGTCCAGCGGAATGATTTTGGTGCGGCCCTGTTGGAAATCGGTTTGCGGCAGAACGCCTCGCTGGGGGCTGAAGCCGTTGGAGGCGTAGGGCGTGGACAGATCGATCTTCTGAATGCGCACCTCCAGCACATCGCCGGGCTCAGCGTCCTCAATATAGATGGGGCCGGTGAGGATGTGGCCGCCGGGACCTTTGGCGTCGCCGGTCACCTCGGCGTAGATCTTCTTTAACTCGGGTTGGATGTCCTCATCCTTTACGCCCGCCCGCGCCAGCGAAGTAGGACTCCCGGTGGTCAGGGTTTGCACCGAAACGGTATCGCCGGATTTGATGCGCAGCACCGGCTTGGCTTCGGACCAATAATATCCCCAGGCCACAGTAGCCGGCGTGGCTTTGAGTTGATAATCCGCGGCCTGGACCGCGGTAAGCGCCGTCAGCAAAGCAAGAAGGAGTTTCATGTTTATCCAGCGATTCTACCAGTATCGGCGCGCGCGTCGGAATCGCGTGCTTCTGCCATACTGAAGGTTCGTTCATGAACACAAAGGAATCGATATTCACACGCGGCGCCGCCTGGCTGACATTCGGGTCGGCGGTGGCGATCTTGTTGTCGATAGCGGCCTCGCAGATTTTATTAGGGTTGGCGCTGGCGGCACTGTTGTTGTCCGGAGACGCGATTCGATTGCCGCGCATCCGCTTGGCGTTGGGGCTATTCCTGGCCGGAACGGTGGTCGCGCTGCTCTTCTCCGGTGAGATCGCCCATGGCTTGCCGCAGATCCGGAAGTTCTTTGTGTTCACCGAATTGTTGGTGGTGTTCTCCTGTTTGCGCGACGCCGTGCTGATCCGATGGTTGTTCCTGGCTTGGGCGGGAGTGGGGAGCATCGATGCTCTGCGGGGCTTCGTGCAGTTCGCGGCCAAGATGCAACAGGCTCACAGCCAGGGATTGAGCGTCTATCAATACTACGTGAATGAGCGAATCACAGGCTTCACCAGTCATTGGAACACTTACTCAGCGGAAGAGATGTTCGCGTTCATTATGATCTGCGCGTTTCTCTTCTTCTCCCCCGGTGCGAGGAGGCGTTCCTGGGTGTGGGTGCTGTGTGCCGCTCTGATGGCAGTGGCCATTCTGCTGGCCGAGACGCGGGGCGTGTATGCCGCGGTTGGCGTGGCGGCCGGGTATCTGCTGTGGTTCTGGAATCGCAAGTTGGTGTTAGTGCTTCCGGTGCTGGCAGGAGTGACGATTCTGGTTTCACCACCGGTGATCCGCGAGCGATTCAGCTCGTTTCTGAAACCAAAGCAGGAGGACTCCAATACGTTCCGCAAGATCGCATGGCGAAGCGGTATTCGGATGATCGAGGCGCATCCCCTGCTTGGGATTGGGCCTGACGGTCCGAAATATCATTTCATGGAGTACCTACCGGAAGATGTTCCGCGCGCCAGTCTGCCCTCTGGATTTTATGAGCATATCCACAATCTCTATCTGCAGTACGCCGCCGAGCGGGGCATTCCCGTTTTGCTGATATTTCTTTGGATGATCGCGCAGATTCTGATCGATTTTTTCCGGGGCCTCCGGTCGCTCCCGCCGGGGCGCAGCGACAAGCGGTTCCTGCTGCATGGCGGTATTGCCGTGGTGCTCGCGGTTCTGGTGGAAGCGTTTGTGGAGGTGAATCTCGGCGACAGCGAGGTGCTCACAATGTTCCTGGTGGTGGTGGGGTGCGGTTACCTTGCACTGGAGAAAGAGATCGCGTTCAATGAGCCGCTGCCTACCCAAGGTAGCGCGAACTAGCGGCCCGGTGGCCGAATGACAGAGGATAGCCGATCAGACAGAATTGATCCAGCGCAAACAGGACCACGGACTCCACCCCGCATGCAATCGCCAGCGTCCGTTCCCGGTCCCAGGGTGTAGTGTAATCGCCGATACCGACTAAATGGCTGGACTGACCGGCAGCGAAACCGAGGCCCGCCGGAAGTTGAATCGATTTCCTCGCCTGGTTGAGGTCACGGTTGCCGGTGTAGGTGAAGTTTTCCGTTTTCAGACAACTCAGATTTTCTGGCGTCCAATACGAGGTTGGGTAATTGACGATCCGGTTCAGCGCCGGTTCATTCACGTCGGGCGGATAAAGCACTTCAAACCGCGTGCCCGGCCACGAGTGCAGAACGGCGTCCATGATGCTCTTGGTGAATTGTCCGATCAGGGACGCGAGGAACGCACATTCGTCCGGATAGGCGCTCGGGTCGGCGTTCTGGCTGGCAATTACGGGCAAAGCCCGGCCGTATTGAGCCTGGAACGTACTGGTGGCGTAGGCGTCGTAGAATGGCATGCCCGCCTGGTTGGCGAAGTACCACCATTGGACCTCCCCAAATTGAAGGTAAGGTCCGACGCCGGCGGTTGCCATTGAGCTTGCCATCGCCTGGTAGACCTGCTGCCAGTACGCGGTGCTGGCCGGCGAGAAGTTTGTCTGCAATGCCGGTGTATTGACCCACACGGCGCTGCCGTCGGGATAACGTTGCGCGATCGCGGCGGCCGTCGAATCGTCACCGTTTCCTAATTCCGTGCTGAACGACGCAGTCACGCCGATGCCGTAGGCTCTCAATGCCTGGAAGAAGCTGACGCTCCAATCGCGGCAGGCCCGGTTTATGGGAGGCGAAGCCGCAAGATCTGTCAGCCACCTTCCATCTTTCCCGCCGGCCAGCACGGTGCTGCCCGGTCTTGCTGTGAACTGGTTGCTATTCGTGACGGCGCTGATGGGGATGCCGTCGCCGGAGGAGCCCATGGCGCGAGCAGTGATAGTCAGGGCCGCGCCATTCGCCTTTGCCCAAATGCCGGTCGATCCGGCATTGATGAGTAACGCCAGACAAGTCGTGATGCTCTCCGCCGTGTCACCGATCAAATTCAGATGACTGATGGCTGTGCCTGCGATCATGACTGTGGTGACATTGCCGAATTCGGGAGCGCCGGTGAAAGTGAGGCTCGCGGCGGCGTAAGAATATTCCGAAGCGCAGAGTTCGTAAAACCACAAAGCGCCTGCGTAGTGATTCACGCGGCCGTGAAAACCCAAAGCCTGAATTAGCCAGGCTGTTCTTTCCGGCGCGATCGCAAGGGAATGCAGTGTATCCCAGTCCGTCGCCAGACTGGTAACGGGCACCGGAGCGCAGACCGGCAAACTGCTGGTAGGGAGCGCCAATTCGAGGAAATCAAAATAGAAGTAACCGCCTGCGGAGCCGCAATGGGTGATCCGGACAGTGTGCTCCGACTGTCCGGACACTTGCCCTAGTGGAACCCTCACCAGCACATCTTCGCCCGACAGGGTACGCTGTTGATTCTGGTAATAGGCCAACTGTAAATCCACGGATTGCGAGGGACCGCCGTCGATTTGTACGGTCACTAAGGTCGCCGTGTCAGCGTATCGTGTGCCCAAATACAAGGTGTGCGCAGTTGGCATGGTATACCCGCACGTCAGGACATCGCCAGGAGTCGTAGTCCAGTGAATGGAGCCGCCAGAGAAGTTGCCGTGGTCGGTGGACCATGCGCCCTGGTAGGAAACCGCGCTCGAGCCGTCCTCAATCCGGCGACTGCCAGGACCGGCGACAGAGTAGGCGAGATTCGTACCCGTGATTTTCCAGTTGCTGATGACAACGGCGAACTCCGTCCGCTGAAAGCTACCCGGCTGCAAGTCAGCGCCCCAAGTCCAACGCAATTTTCGCACATTGCTGGCGGGCACTACTGCGCCGTTTAGGTCCACCAGGCTGCCGAAATCCAGGTTCACTTGCCAACACGTGGGCGATGTCCCGCCGTTGAAGGTCGCCCACGCCGGTGTCCACGATTCCGTACACGCCCCGTGCACGGTTCCGTAGACACCAACGCGATTTCCGTTCGTACCGGGCATTCCGAGATAGGTGAGAGTGATTTGATTTCCACCGGCGATGGCGGTTACCGTTCCGGTCTTTTGATTTGCAGTAATGATTGCTGCCAATGCCGTCACTGCGCTGGTCAAAGTGTCAGTCGACGAGATCCGGTAATTGAAATGCTGATCGAGCCACGATAACTCGATGTAGTCACCCGCGGTCACTGACCCCTGCAATTCAAACTGTGCGGTCGGCGCCGAGTAGCTTCCGGCGATTGGCGTCGCGTACTTTGCCAGAGGCACCTGGTACAATGTCTCGACACCGGCGGCATCGGCCCAAACTCTGAGATAGGGCCAGTCCACCGTGGGCCAGAGAACCGAGTCGAAGGGAATGCAACTCGTCCGGGCTTCCTGGTAGGAGAGGCAGATACCGCTCAAGTCGCCATCCGGCAGGTTGCGCAGCAGCGGATGTTCAAATACATTGTCACGGTTCCATTCCACGACCGCCCAGTCAGCCTGCTGCCGCCAGGAGCCGGAAACGGTAAAGCCCGTCGGGCTGGTCGCGCTGAGGGCAGCGATGGCGGAGGGTTGCAGGAAGTAGCATTGGAGGTCCCGATCGGGCCGAAGTTTTGAAAGTTGGTAGCTCATCAGAGTCGAATCACCACCGTAAGGTCCGCACCCGGGTATGTCTGCCCGACGGAAAGGACAGAGAGGGTAATTTGCGCCTGCTGAGGGAGAGGCGGCAGGCCGAACCCACTTACACTATTGGAGACGATCATTCCGGGTTGGAATGTGCACTGGCAGTACGCCACGCCGTTCACGTCCACCTGGAACTCAACCGGAGCATCGGCAGCCGTTCCGAGAACTCCGTATACGTCGCGTACGGAACATTGTGAATCCACCACAACAGCCGGCGTTGCCGACTGATCCACCGCCAGGTAACCATCAACCTGAAGCGAATATTGTCCGCCAGCGTAAGTACGCAGACCGCTGTCCGCGGAGTGAGTCAGGAAGATAGAGGCGGAGGGGCTGTTGCCCTTCTGATTCGTCACGAAGATCTGCGCGCTGGCGATCCGAACATCCGGAAGCACAATCGGAAAGCTCCAATTGCCGCTGTATGGGCTGCCGAAGAACCTGTCCGGAAAAGGTGCAATGACGGTCTTTGCCGTCAGATGATAGACCGGTGTTGCCGCAGCGTGGGAGGCGGGGTGCGTACCATGCATTCCCCGAGTCACGGTATACCGGTTGGCGTCATTTGCGATCGCAGTTACCACCACGACTTCGGCCTCGATTTGAATCATCGAACCCACTTGCGCTGTGCCAGCTGCGTTCAATGTGATCATCGTGTCGACGTCGGCTACCTGAGCCGCCATCGTGAATGGCGTGGGTCCCTGAAGTTCATCCCAGCAGTACATGGTCACGGTCGCGGCCGAGACAGTTTGTGTATTCGTAAGATCGTTGAATGAAACGCCACTCAGGCAGACTATGCCGCCGCTCGCGGTTGGGGACAGGCCGAACAGAGCCGGCGCCGGAGGCACATCGGTGTCTCCGTACCCTGACCCGCCGATCTGCCAGGGAGTCACAGTGGAGAGTGCCGCCGAGCACTCTACGTCGTTCACATTGGCAGACCTTCCGGTTACCTCCACTACTGCGCCGGACTGGTTCGGAATAGTGAATTGTACGGGGCTGCTTTTAGTGAGTGCGCCGAAATGCCATCCGGCTTCTGCGACGGCAAAGAAGCTGGTTGCGTCGGGCTCCACGGCCCATGGCCGCGCCATCGTTAAGGTGGTAGCGTCGTTGGCGGCGACGCACTGCTCCTGCCCGGCCCCGGTTCCGCGAGTGATTCGCACGTTCATACCCCGGTAGGCATTCACGGCCATCGCGAGCGTCTGATTTCCGGCTGTGTTCGGCGAGTGAATTCTCACCGCGATTTCGGGCTGAAGTTCCATTCTCCAGTAGAAATTCGCATGGTCGAAGTTGGCATCCGGTGGCGCCACGAGCTGATCTGCCAACCCCGCGTCGACGAATTGCGAGGCGATCGGTTGATTGGAAGCAATTCGAAACAGCGCAGCAGGTGTGGTTCCGCGATAGACATGAAAGGAAACCGCACCAGAGGGAAAACTCAGACCGCAGATCGTCACCTGGCTGTTGTCACTCACTATTTCGGCCCGAACCAGAAACGACAACGGACTCTCGCTGCCACCGCTATCCACGGCCGAGACGGCATAGTAGAGGTGCGCGCCACCTTTCAGCGAACCGCCGGCCCCAAGCTCAGGCGTCAGTCCGACGAGGGGCACACCAGGTCCGGCGGAGGCCGGTGCGGCCGGCGCGATGAAGTTTACACTGACTACGGATTGCACCGTCCCGTCATCGCTGGACGAATCGGACTCTACGATGCCAAACTGAACGTCGCCGTTGCCGTCCAGCATGCTGCCGAGCAGGGGCCGGGGGATACCCACTCCACTGTTGGCCTGTTGCGAGGATCCAGGCGCCGAAGCGGGTTGCCCATTCGAATCGGTGTACCAGGCGTCGTCATGAATCTGCGCTGTGATTGCCGTGGTGCGGTAGTTTGTGGCGGGAGATATTTTCCGCACACGAAAAGGCTGCCGGATGAATCCTTCTTTGAGGTAGGTAAAGGTGATCAGATCGCCGGGCCGGATTCCGAAGCCCTTTACGCTCGTCTCGAACTCCACGCATGTGTTACCGCGAACCGATTTGTCCAAATTGAATTTGAGAATACGACCGGCCTGGTCGTAGTTCGCCAACCCTGCGGCCATCAGGGTCGCAGTGACTTGCTGACCGGCTAGAGCGACGTCGTCCGGATCGATTACGGAATAGCTGTCCTGCTGATAGCCGTTCAGTGCGTCTTGGAAGTCTACGGTGTAGCAGTTTGGCGTATCGGCGATAGATCGCGAGGAAACAGCTACGCTCGGCTCGCCGTTCTGGCGGCGGAGGATGCCGGAAGACCCGTTGCTGCCATCACCGAATTCATAACTCGGCCAGCCGCCATTCAGCGGTTGAGTGCTATTCGAGCCCGCCGGCAGGGAGGGCTGCTGGAGCGGTACGGTGTTCTCCACTTCCAACTGCAAAGTTCCACTGGGGCCGTAAGTCAGATAGAGGCGGGCAGAGTTGCGAATGCCTCGAATTACGTCGCCAGCGCTCTTCCGCTTTTGGATCACCACATTGCATTGAAAACGGGGAATGGCGATTGTGTTTCCGTTCAAATCCAAGGAAGGGATGGGGTCCTCACAGTAGGCGGCCGCCGCCGCGAAACTGGCAACGTCGATTTCGTTCGTGCTCCATCCGCTTCGGCGGAGTAGGTCCAACAGTATCCACGCCGGATTGCTGGAAAACTGATCGCTCACGTAAGCCCCGTCAGCGGTGTAGACCGGAACTAGTAACCCTTGCGCCAACACCTTCACGTTTGGCAGAGAATTGCCGTTGTTCAACGAGTTGGGGACAACCACCGACAGGTAGGCCATGCTCCCGTAGGGGTCGCCGGCCGGATTGCCGCCGCCGTCCACGAAGTTACCGTCGCACGTTCCGTTTCGAGTGCCGAGCGTTGGAACGCTGTACCATCCGGTGCCTGTCATGTTCGTGCCGGGCACACCAACGGGAATCTCGACGCCGCTGACCAGCACGGTGAGGACACTGTTCATCTCGCCGATACCGAGCAACACCTCCATGCGGGTGAGATTGCCGTCGTTGCGGGCAAAGACGACAAGGGGTTCGTACCACGCGGTGCCGTAGATCATCGGGACGAAATCGTTGTACCGTGCCTGATTCAAGGAGACCGACGAGGTGCTCCAATCCTTGCCGTAGCCCCTTACCGCGATGACTGGCGGAACAAACTCCAGACCGCCGAAACGCCGGAACATTCCGCGCGCCTGGCAGTCATCCCGCGAATAGCCGCAACTGGTGAATGGCGCCGCGCCGTTGAGGTTTCCGGCGCCGCCAGCGAGTCCTGCCGAGTAGCCGCAACGATAGTATCGCGAATACCTGCCATTGGGTCCACCATCGACCGCCTCCAGTTGTTGGGCGGTGGTGGACGGAAAAGTCCAAGGACAACGGCGCTGGATGCGCACCTCAGGCAGCAGAAGGCGCTGGAGGTTCATTCGATTGCTGGCCGTCATTCGGAACGTGGCTTCTTTGATCTGATCGGGGGGATTGCAGACGCCTTGAAAGACAACCGAGACATCCGTGAGCGGAGCGCCGTTTCGCAAATCGTAAAACAGAAACCCCACCGTAAGCTTGGCGCCTTTCCAGCCGGTGGACCGTTCGATTTCGGAAAAATGCGAATCGGCGTTGGCCAACACGATGGAGATAGCGGGGCTGCCATCCACGCCTTGGTCCGAAGCGGTCTGTATCTCAAATGCGCTGTGGTTCAGCACTCGGGCGGCATAACTTGTTCCACCGACTGTCACCGCGTGGGTACTCCAGTGTTCGCACTGGCCGTTCGCCAGGAGGCAATCGAATACGATGAGCGGTGTATCGGAGACCGCCTGTTCCTTCAACTCAGAGATGGTTTGCATAGAAGACCGTTAGCGTTGTGGTGTGGCGATTGACATCGGTGGTTGTGAACCGGAACTTGTCGTCGAGAAACCGCGCGTTCTCATAGACGCCCCCGGTGGTGCTCGCCATATATGGCGACGCCGCGGCTTGCGCCTCCACCTGAGGGCCGAACAGATCGACCGCACTGTTTGCCGGCAGTTCTATCCCGACGGCGATTGAGGACGCTCCGGCATCGCCGGGACGCGCCAACGCGATTCGGTTCCATGTGGGCCCAACTACTTGAGAAACGCGGTTCGCGCCCGACAATAGAGTGACTGTGGCGACCTGCGCCGACCGTACGTAAACGCTGAAGCAAAATAGGTAACCGGCAGGTGCATTGAGTGTCTGGGTGACACTTTGCGGCCCGGCGCCGGTGTTGCTGACGTGCCATGCCGCAATTCCGCCGTTGGGGTCGGCGACTCCGCCGGTCACATTCAACAACGGCGCGACGGCCCAACATGCATTGGTCAGGTCTTCACTCCAGGACAGCAGGTTTGCGGCCGGATCCAGAAAGGTGAAGCCGTTCAAAGAACCCTCGGCTGCTGCATGGAAGGTTTGTAGAGCATTCAGTTCGATGTCGCTCAGTCCGGTATATGTGAGTCGCCACAAAACCGTTCCGCCGGTCGTGTCGGCGTAAATTACTCTGCTTCCGTCGGCGGCGGAGTTGACCACGGTTCGCGAATTCCGTTTCCGGATCACCGGGAATTGACTCAGTGCGCCAGTCGTGAGTTGTGGGTAAACGAGCATTGGTTAAGTCCTGTTTTCGGCGATAGTGAGCGAGGTTCGGCCTCGCAACTGCGCCGTCGTTTCGATCGTCATTTGATCGCTCTGCATACAGCAACCGGCATAGACCTTACCGTCCCACGGGTCTGTGAAAGAGAAGGCGCCGAGCCTCCCTTGATTCTGGCTGAAGAAGATGTCCACCGCCGCCATCTCGGTTTCGTCCAAGGCGCTAAGCTGAATCACCCAGCAATGGAGGGGAGTTGCCGCGTCACGGTAGCGTTGCTCAGTGCCGTCGACAAATCGCAGCGCCTGATTGCGAAACTGCACAGTCTTCGTGGCAGGATACTGGGCAACAGCTTTAGTTTTCAGCACAGGAAATATTGTCATGTCAGAGCTCGTTCACGACGTCGTTTAAGGAACTGAGATTCAACATTGCCCCGCGGACGGCTTGGGCGATCTGGCTGCTGTAGTCCATGAAAGACTGTGCGTCCATTGCCTGTACATTTACCGTGACCTGCGGCGCCGCGGCTCCACCGCCAGGCGCGGGAGAGCTCGGGGAAGATGCATCGTCACTGGAATCGACTGTACCCGGAGATCCCGCGCTGTAGTTGTACAAGCGTGCCGCCCCCGTTTGGTCGAAATCGGCAGCGGTGAGGCCGCCGGGGGTTTCCGCACTTTCAAATGAGATGGATGACGGCATCGTGTATTTCTCCGGTGCCGAGGGTGCGGTGGATCCGCCGCTAAACAGGCCGATCAGGCCCGTGATCAACGGTATAATTCCGAAGCCGCTTTCCAGGAAGGTCGTGGCGATTGACGACACGCTTGCACCACCGCCGGAATCGTTAGTCGCGGTACTTTGTCCCCGCGTGCTTGTGCCTGGCGAAGTAGCGGCCACGCCGGATGGCCCTGCCACAGCCATCTGCCCGAGTTCGCTCACGGTCCGGGCGAGTGACTCTGCTCCGCTGACCAGGCGGTTCGAGTCTGCGCTCGCCACAGCACTTGTCGATGGGGTGACCTGATCCGCCGGCCCACCCGGCGTCACGCCAGCCACGGCCTGGCTGAGTTGAGTCATGGTATCTGCTAGTGACTGAGTCACTTCAGATCCGATAGCTCCGAAAGAGGCCATTTCGGGTGTCGTGCCGTCGAAAAGACCTCCAAACTCACTTAGTAGTTGTTCTTGCACTTTGCCGGGCACGGTTCACCTCCGCGAGCGCCCTATCGAGAATCATGAATGCATCCACTTGCCGGGCGCTCAACTCCGCAAGGTGGATGCCTCCCAGTCGCCGCCAGACCAGGAACTCTTCCACCAGCGCTTCACTTTCCGCCGAAATGTACGATTTCGGACAGGTGTCCAGCGCGAGATCTTTCCTGGCCCACACGGGCGGGCCGCGGTCTGGTTCCACAGACGGCAGCCAGCCGCACCGGCGTCTTCGCTCCAGGCCGTTTCTTCGGCACACGTCGCACTTCCATCCGGCCTGGTTGGAGAGTTGAAAGTGGAAGGCGACGATCAGTTTTTTCTTTCAGCCGAGTGGAGCCCGGTTTCGGCGCGAACGGCCGCCAGGGCCTCGCGCAGCAGGTCTTCCGGCCCCGCCTCCGCGAGCAGTTCGGGCGTGGCGGCCGCGCCGTCGATCGCCAAACCCGAAACGGCCCGCAGACCCCAGGTCAGGAAAAGCCGGTCCACTTCTGCACGAAGGAGCGCGCCTTCCATCGTGCCAGCCGGCTCTGCATCCGCCTGGAGAAACTCTAAACGCCTGGCCAGGTCGCGCACGTGCCGCATCAGTTCCATGCGACGCGCAAATGAGAGCTTGGTGACTGTGTAGGTGACGCCCTCCGCCAGCTGGGACGGCACCACCTTCACACTTTCGTATGTGATGTTCACGCGAAGGCCACCGCGATTTCGTCATCGGACGTGCCCTGTCCCCTGGATGGCCGGAAGCGCCACTGCAAGCGAGCCTTTCCGTCGTCGAATTCCGGTACCTCGGGAATCACGCTCTTCAAATAGACGCCCATCAACTGGCCTGGCACCTGGCCCAACTGAAACATGACGGTAACAGGGGATTGCTGGCGAGCCGCCTGGTATAACGCGGATGTCGCGCTGTCGTCTTGAGCGAGCAGTTCGAATGACGCTGTCACTTCCCGGTCGCCGGGCGAGATCGCTCGCGGCAGGCTGGACCCGAATTCTTTTGTTCTGGTATCCAGATTGTTCTTGACCACCACCGAGGCATTCGTCAGCGTAAAGAATTGCGTTGGCGTCGTTCCCAGCCATGCCTGCCCCATATTACCTGGCACGATCGAGTAATCGAAGGATCCAAGGGCCGGCTCCTGCGGAAATGCCTGCAATTCCCCCATATCCGCCGAGAAACTGCTGCTGTCCACTACGTCCTGGCCGATGCCCGTGAAATGAAATTCGTGATAATCGCCATTGATTGCGATTTCCAACTCGTCGACGGCCGCGCCACACAATAGCCTTTGCACGGCGGTCGCCGGACTCCAGAAATCGAATACGCTCACACTAGGCAGTTCCGTAGCCGGTGCGTATGTGACGGCCGCTCCGAGAACTGCGCCTGCCGCCGGCAGGACGGTGAACGGCACATTGAGCTGCACGTTGTTGGCGTCGATGATGGCCGCCACAAACCGGATCTCTTCGGCCGATGCGAGTGCCTGGCCGGCTGACAAGCCGTGCGCTGCCGTGAACCCCATTTTGCCGTCGGCGGTGCTAGATGCTACCGACCCTCCGGCGAATTGCTGCGGCGTCCCGCCCAACGCGGCTTGGAACAGAGGACCGTATCCGGGTCCCGCCGCCGATTTGTCCCAACTTGTCATATAGGTCTGCAGCTCAAAGTTGGTCTTGAGGCGCCCTCCCGCCGGCAGGCCCGCGAATGTTCGCGTGCCGGTCTTATCTTTTCGGTTCACCACTTCGCGCTGTTGCTTGATGGTGAGCTTCAGTGCCGGAATGCGATTGCTCGCCGTGATGGCAGCGACGCTTCCGTACGCGCTTTCCAGCGCCGTATAGAAGCGGTTTGCGTTTGAAGAAATATAGGATGACATAGCTAACTGATACTCACTCCAATCTCGAATGTGACCTTCGCTGTTTGTATGTAATTCTTGCCACCATGTTTGACTGCGCTGAACACCACCTGGTAGCCGCCGCAGTAGTACATGCCGTCGCCCCAGTCGCCGCGATGTGCGTCGAGCATCTGCATGACGGCGTCGGCGTACAACTCAAGTCCGTCCTGTAAACCGGCCAGGCGGTCTTGTGAGGCGCGTAGCTCGATGGCCATCTGGAGCGTACCGGAGAATGTCCGAAACTTCTCGACCAGGCTGTTGATGATTTTTTCGCAGTATACATTTGCCGCCGGATACACCACTGGGTCGCCGCGCTCCGCGAGGTCCGCGGCAACGTTCTGAGGGCGGATCTGGGCCGCGCTAAATGCCGCCGGCTGTTGCTCCCCGCCGAACATGAGGGCGGCCAGCGTTGCACTGACACCAGCCGGAGCCGTCATCCGCTGGATCACTTTGCCCGCTGCGAGACTGCCGATTTTGTTCGCCATTTAGCCTCTTTGAATCAACCTGGGCAGGGGTCGCAGATAGTTGGGCTCCTGCCCCTGGCCGGGCTTACCCCCTCCCAGCGCCGGCGGGACAAATTGCAGCCACGTTTGTCCGGGCGGGAGTGGGGCGGGGTTTTGCTGGACCAGGGCGCCCGGGTCGGTGCCGAGGAACACATTCCAACCTGTGGCATTCACCGGGCTCAGCCCCGGCTGAACCTGGATGGTGTTACCAGCGGTTGTGACATCTACGGCAGCCGCGGCCGCGCCCTGCTCGCCCAGACGGTTCACCCAAGTCATAGTTACGTAATACGTGCCGTCCGCCAGGGGGCTGCCCGCTGCAGGGGTCGCGATGGGAATCGCCGCCTTCGCAACCGGTAGCGTGACGATGCCCAGTCCGATCTGCAGGAGTTTCTCGTGCGCCCATTTTGCCCGTTCGTGAAACTGATCGCGACGTCCGGCGTACCGATCGTTCAATTGGCAGTGATACGCATCCGCGTAGAACATTTCCAGCGTGCGATACGTGTGCCACAATTTGAGCGGCGGTGTCACCGTGACAACTGCCAGATTCGGCCGGGGCTGCAGCCAAAGGGTTTGGTCAACGCTGTTGGATGCGGACAGCAGCGAATAGAGCTGGACGCCGAGATCGTCGTGCGCCAGGTTCAATTTCTGTGTCACGTCGATCCCCTCGACATTGGCAATGCCGAGGAGTTGCGTGTCCTGCGCCGAAAGATCTTCGATGCAGGATGGGGGACCGTCAGTGAACAGCGCCATCTTATGCCCGGTCCTGTATGCCTTTGGCGCCGGTCAATTTTCTCACTTCGTCGACGCTCACCACTTTGAACTGAAGGTTCTTGGCGGCTTCCGCTTCCTCGGCTGCGCGTTTGGCCTCGGCTTGGGCGCGCCGGAAGGTCCGCAACTCGTCCGCGGTGGCCTCGCGAGCTGTACCCTCTACCAGCATCTTGGCCGCTAGGGAACGCGACACTTCCGTGCAGACACCGGTCTTTCCACCGTCCTCCGTCTGGCAACTTACCAGCAGCGGAAACTGCTCCACCAGTTTGCTCTCCGTATCGCGAATCTTCTGGTAGTATGCTCTCAGATCCATGTTTGTTCTCCTGTTCTTTTAGAATTAGTGATCCGGGGCAGCCTCGCGGCTGCCCCACAATGCGCCGGTTCGTGCGGTAACGACCCCTAGGTGTTGACCTGCACCCCCGACGTGTTCCGAAGGACGCCGCAGCCGTACAGGACGTCCACAGTGAACTGCTGTGCCAGGGTATTCGGCTGATAGCTCATCACCACGCGCATACCGAAGTTGCCCAACTCGGCGTACTCGGCAATCGCGCCGGTGCCCGGGAGGGGCTGCGGCAGCCGGCGAATCACCAGGCCCAGGGCATCCTTGGTGAAGGCCATGTTGTGGGTGGTCACCGGGTTGCTGCCCGTCTTCTCCACGAACTGCGAACGGAATACGAAGAAGTCCTTGACCTTTCCGATGGTTCCGTCGATCAACGCACGCAAGCCGGCATCACCGGCATTCTGGAATTCGCTGAATCGCGGAATCTGCCGCCACGCCGAGTAAGTGGCCGCGTCCACAACGATATACTTCTGCTCGCTGGGCGGCACTTTCGCGAGAAACAGCGCCGTTTCGGCGGCGTCAATCGTCGCTTCCGTGATAGCGATGCCCGGCGTGCCCACCGGAGTGTTGCCCGTGAAGCCCGCATATTGATTCAGCAGGTCGCTTTCGATTTTCTGTGCGATAGCCGCGACTGCCGGTTGCATGTACAGCTTCAGAAGGTCCGGTACCGCCAGGACCTTGGTGATGTCGGGAATCTGGAACGTGGCTTCCGCATGGGTATTCAGAACGATCTGGGCGTTTCCCAGATTCGGATTCTGCGGAGTCACCGTTCCACCTTCGGCGATGTTGTTTGCCACCATCGTGGGTGGAATCGGCACGTTGATCGTGTCTCCGGCGTTTGCCAGCACCGGCTCGTAATCGCGATTCACCAGGTTCCCCATCACGAGGTTCCCGACCAGCACCGGCAATGCGTCCGCCGCCACCAGTTTCACAATCGCATTTGCGACATTAGCTGAGGTAATTGCTCCCAATTCATTCTCCTTGTTGATTGTTGGTTAAGATCCCTTGAGGCTCTGCGACGCGACGCGCACGATTTCCTCTCGTACCCGTTGCATCTCTTCCGCGTTCATCCCCGGACGAATCCGCTCGATGCTCACTGTTTCGTTCCCTGTTGCCGGTGCCTTCAGGGTTGCGGTCATTCCGGTTCCACCTGGAATCCGCGCCGGCAGAAGTTCGGGATTCTCGCTGACGAAGCCGGTGAGATACTCTTTTACGGGCATCTCTCCGGTTTCGCCGCGAGCTACGAATCTGCCATCCGGCCCTCTCACGATGCTGTCCTGCACCGCTTTGAACGCCAGGTCAATCTTGGCCACGCCCAGCCGTTGCAACTCGGCTCGCACCGTGGAACTGCGTTCCGCATCTTCGGCGGCTTTGCGGCTGCGCTTGTTCTCCTCTACCAGCTCGTTCAGCCGGCGTTCCAGTTGCTCCCTGCGCTTGCGTTCCTCTTGTAGTTCGGCCTTGTAAGCCGGCTCGTTCTGGGCGTGCTCGTTGTTCACAAACTCCTGTACAGCCTGCCTGACAATTGCTTGTACGTCGATTCCTTCCATAGACCTCCTATGAGCTGAAAGGGCAGAACTGGTCTACTCCGCCCCTTCGATCTCCGCTACCACCTGGTTCTTGACTTCCTGCCGCGCGTCGCAGAGGTACTTCAACGCCAGCCGCTTGAACACCTGCTTCTTCAAGGTCGGCGAGGCGATGCCCAACTCGAGTAACTTGCGGGCATCGTCCAATTCCGTTCCGAACTCATCGATGTCAAACTCGTCCAGGCCCGCAACATCGATCGTGATCCCATCCTGCCGCGCTGCGCAGATGGCCCAGAGAACCTGCTTCATGGCCTCTTTCACCGTGGTGCCGAAGGCCCGCAGCACCTCCTCGGTGGTTCCGAAGTCCAACTGCTTGCTGAGCCCCGATTGCCGCGCGCTTGAATCCCCCGCCTGGTTCATCAGGTAGCACACCCGATAGATCTCGTCTTTCAAGGCCACCAGGTTGTCCGCCGCAATCTGGTAGACTTTGCCCTCCGGTTCCGTCCATCCAAACCGGTCCCCGGCCCCCAGTTGGATGTAATAGGACTCCCCAACTACCTGGTTCCACTCTTTGTCCGAGTAGACTACGGGGGTGGCAAAGAGCCCCATTGTCAGCGCCCACGAAAGCGCGTTCGACTTATTGAAGTGCTCTAACTGGAGTAGAGCTGCCCGGTTCATCAACCACATGCCATCCAGCACCTTCAGATGAAACACGGGCACGCGGCGTAAGGAGGCTAGTCCATGGCGCCCCTCGTCGATCAGTTCGATCCCGCGCTCATCACCCACCGTGCGGTAGACCTGGAACATCTCGCGGTCATAATAGATCCACCGCGTCTCCTTCTCCCACTTGGCGTCGGTCACCCTGGACTGCCGCAGGCATCCCGTCCGAATCACGATCCACTCCAGTCCTCCCGTCTGGTCGTAATTCCAATTGATGACTTCATCAGCGTCGTAGTTCATCAGGTAGGCGCGCGATACCCCGGCCGCATCTTCCTCGGCACGGCTCATTGCGCTCCCGATCCCACGCGGGAAATCCACCACCACGTAACTGCTGCCGCACACCAGTGCTTCGGTGAATCGCTGGCGGAAGAACTCGCTAAGGCTGGTGCCCTTCAGGTCGCAGTTGTTGGCAAGTGAACTGAAGAACTCCTTCGCCGTGCCGTCGTTTCCTTCCAATAGAAAGGACGGCTCGCGATGCATGAGCGTCGCCGCGTACCAATCGATGATCGACCCGATATAGTTCTGGTAAAACATGCGGCTAAGCCGCTCCAGGTAGACTTCGTTGGGCTCCCTATGTCTTCGCACCAGGTATTCCGAGGCGCGCTCTCGCAGTTGTTCACCGCCCGCGTAGAGATCTTTGTAATGCTTCCACATCGCCTTCCGCGCGATGTATTCCGGATGCTCCCGGTTAATCGTCTGCATGATCAAAACAATCGTCCTCCGCGCTCGCCGATCTTCGCGACCGGCCGGCATTCCTGCCATAACAGGTATCCCAATGCGTCGGACAGGTGTGTCCGCAGCCGGTCCTTGTCTTTATCGATCTGACAACTGTCCGTCTTATACGCCACTTGTTCAAAATCCTTGATCAATTCCGTGCACCGTGGATCTACCAGCAACTCCTGTTCGCCCGCCGCCGATCTGAGCTTGGAATTGGTCAGGTTGATTCTGTCCCGGACCATTGGATTACTCTTCGGCACCTGGTAAGTCACGGTCAAATTGGTCGTTATCGCGAAATACTCCCGGATGATCTGGTAGTCCGTCGACCCGGTCGTCTGCTGTTGATTGCCGGAGGCATCCCCGTAAATCACAACTTCGCTTTCATGGTTCGAGAAGCGCTTCAGAAATTCCTCGGCCGCCTCCCGGGTGGTGCCGTTGCGAATTACAATCTCATCGAGGATCACGACCTTGCTGCCCGCCCTTTGCGCTACCAGAGAACTCATCGGATCGACGTTGAAATCGAGAGCCCACAGCAGCGGACGTCGCAGGTCGGCTGTTACCGGCCGGACGTTGGCGTCGCGGGAGAATGACGTATAGACCATGCCGCCGGTCAGGTTCAGATACTCTCCCAAAACCTCCTGGCGGTAGAACTTCTCGTCGTAGCTATTAGCCAGTTGTTTGTAAAAGTCCGGCACCTTATCCAACAGGTACCGATTCTCGCTCGCCACCGCACGGACCGCCATGTATCCATCCGGCCTGTCCGGCGCGATGAACTTCTTGTATACCCAGTCAAAACCCTTGGGTGTCCACGCTGCGAAGCCAGCCAGGCGGGTTGCCTTTGGGTCGCGTAGCCTGCCTTCCAACCTCAGCCAGGAGGCCTCTTGTGTATAAGTAAGCTCGTCGAGGCCAAACCAGGCCAGATTGGTGCCGCGCAGCCGCTCGAATTCGTCCACGGCCCGCAGCAGGATCTTGGACCGCGTATCCCGATAGATGATGGTATTTTCTGACTTATTGTGGTCGTATCGTATGCCGCTATCTTCCAGTAGCTCCAGCAGACACGCTTGCGTCGCATCCCGCAACATCGGGTAAGTCGGGGCGCCCAGAAGCCCTGTGCGCCCGGCGTTCAGGTAGCTCAATTTGATTGCTTCCTGGCACAGCGCCTGGCTTTTCCCGCTGCCGATCGGGCCCGAGAAACCCTTGAACCTCGAAAGGCAATCGTGAAACGCCCGCTGCGAGGGCAGCGGGCGGTATGGAATGGTCAATTCTGCGACGTTGGCGACAGGTCCTCCCATCTGACGATGTACTCCGTCGGCCCTTCATTCACCCCTTCGAGATTCTGGTCGGCTTCGAGGGTTCTGAGGAAATCGGCAACCGTTGGTTTGAAGTCTCCCGCGATTACTTTTTCTTCCAGCTTGTCTACCATCGATGTCAGAACGGATCGGACCCTCACCCGCTGCTCTACCTGATCCCAGTGAATGCACTCCTTGCAGTCGTCCGGGATGTTTGCGTCTGTTTTCATTCGCGACATCCTTTCCTCCAACAAAAAAGCCCGGCGATTTCCGCCGGGCCCCGCAACCTCTTCTCTTCCCAATTTCAAAGTAACACCTGGCATTCCGCGCGTGGCCGGCGATAAGCTGCTAAGTAATTGAAAATAAAAAAGACAAAATAATTATTGATTGGTGAACAGGAATTTTCCGCCGCTTGCAGCCACCACGTGTAGAGCGCTCTTGCCGACCAGCTTGGCCAGCCGGGGGACTTGGGGACCTTCTGCAAGTAAGTAATAACGCTGAGTTTGCGGCCATCGCGCCCGCAAGTCACGATCATCGATGAACACGCCTTGCGGCGCGTCGGGCGCGTAAGATCCGTACACCAGGTTGGTCACTCGCCCGTTCAAGAGCAGGGCGCGACGGTTGGTGTAGAAGATAACCGACGAAAACGTGTAATACTGATCGTCCACGATCAGCACTCCGCCGGGAGCCTTCAACAGAGCCTCCGCCAGTGGGCGCGACGCCATGTACGGGTCGAACACCACCAACGCGAGGCGCGCCGCATGGAAAAACAGCACCATCATGACGGTTAACGCGACGATTGGGCAAGCGCTACCCGTCGACCACTTTCCCCGCGTCCTCCGCCACGCCCCCACGGCGCCTACAGCGAACGCTACCCCGGCTACCGCCAGCGGCAGTCTCAAATACGCAAATGCCCGGAGCGTCAAATCCGCCATGTGCCCGAGTGAAAGCTGGTACAACTCCGGATTCTGATTCAGCGCCACCGAGATGTCGCCGGGAGCCGCCATACCCCGCACCATCCAGAGAATCGCCGCGATCGCCAGCGCAGCCAGGCTGGTGACTACCGCAATCCCCTTCGTTCCCCAACGCAGCGCTGCGGACCCGCCCGCGATCGCCGAGCCCAGCAATAATGCCAGTGCCGGGTAACAAGGCATTGAGTAATATTCCTGTGTAGTCGAAAGCGTGAAGAATACCAGAATGAAACCGGCCCAGCACAGCGCCAGCAGCCGCACGCGGGAAGGCCGGTCCGGTTTCCGGTAGCTCAATTTGACCGCTGCCGGAAAGTACACGCTCCACGGAAAGAGCCACAGCAGGTGAAATAGCCAGAAATACAATCGCGGCACGGTGTCGTAGTCCCGCGGATACCGCAGATTGAGAAAACGCAGCACGTGTTCGTTGATGAAGTAAAACCAGAAGAACCCGTGATACGATCCCCGCTCGCTGTGTATTGTGAAGTCCAGGTAAGGTGGATTGCGCAGCGTCGCCAATACATGCCAGGGCGCGGCGATTAACAGAAACACCGCGATTCCGGCAATCGGATGCAGCCGCTTCCAGGTCTTCCGCTGGAACAACTGCCCGGTCAGAGATAGATATAGCAGCCCGGCGGCAACCGGGAAGACCGCCGCGATCAGCCCCTTAAGAAGCAGTCCCGTGCCCATGGCCGCCCACATCCCCATGGCCCACCATGTGGGGTGCCGTTCGTCTCCCTCCAACGCGCGCAGCAAGGCCCACATTGCCAGCGTGATGGTCAGGGTGAGAATCACGTCGGGAATCAAAATGCGCGTGAACAGAAAAAGCCCAACCGACGTCGACAGTACCAGGCCGCTATACAAGCCCGCTCTGCGCCCGAATGCCCAAGCGCCAAATCCCGCGGTTACCCAGCACAACAGTACCGTGGCCAGCGCGATCGGAATCCGCGCCGCCCAGTCGTGAACTCCGAAAATCCGGAAACTCACCACCATCAACCAATATTTGAGGGGAGACTTCTCCAGGTACTTGATGCCGTCCAGCCGCGCCGTCACCCAGTCGCCCGATTGCAGCATGTTATGCGCAATCTGCGCCTGCACGGCGTCCACGTCATCCATCAACGATGGCGGACTAACTATGCACCCGAAGAAAATCAACGCCGCTACCAGGGCGACGATTAGCTGATAACCAGCATTTGGCCGGGATCCGGCAGGACTCTCTCCACGGGAGGAAGAACCTCCACCTTCCATCTCTTCATCCACAGGAAAAGTGTCAGCAGACCCCATAGGTGATATCCCACATTGATACGCCTCTCCATATGATCGCGTATCAGCGTGTGGATTGCTTTCGCGTCGAAGATTCCGGTCGCCTGTATGGCCTCATCCGTCAGCGTGTCCATCAACGGACCCCGCAAAGGCCCGCGGAACCAGTCGTGAGTTGGAATGTCGAAGCCCGTCTTCTTTCGATTCAGAATCCGCTCCGAAAGCTTCCCGCGCATCAGTTCGCGCAGAAGGTACTTCTGCCGGAAACCACGAATCTTCAGGCGCTGGGGCAGGGAAGCGGCGAACTCTACAATCCGGTGATCCAGAAACGGCGGCCTCACCTCCAGCGAGTGCGCCATGCTCATGCGATCCGTCTTGTAGAGGATGTCATCCGCCAGGTAGTAGCTCTGATCCACCCGCAGATACCGGTCCAACACGCCGCTCCGCGCCAGTCCCAGTCGGTCCACCAGAGCCTTCAGACCGTTGCCATTCGAGCCCGGCCGGATCTGCCGCCGCTGCTCGTTGGAGAACGTGCCGTTCCAGAAGAAATGCGCCTCGTCCGGATCCAGCCAGCTTCCCTCGATCCAGCGCTTGAGCTTGTACTCTAGGCTGATCTTGTCGTCGGATACGGGGAGATACCGGTCCAGGGCTCCCCGCAGCAACCGGCGCATTCCTCCCGGCACCATGCGGAACGGACGCACCAACCGGTCCGCCACATAAGTCAGGTAACCGCCGAACAATTCGTCCGCGCCTTCGCCGGACAGCGCCACCGTCACGTGCTGCCGCGTCATACGCGACAGGAACCACACCGGCAGCGCCCCCGCATCCGCGCCCGGCTCATCCGAGTAATACGCGAAGTCCTGAATGGCGCTCGCTAACTCCACCTCCGGATTCAAATCGAATTCGTAATGTTCGGTCCCGTAGATTTTCGCGACCTCGCGGAAGTATGGTGTCTCATCGAAGCTGCGCCCCGCAAACGAAACCGAAAATGTCTTCAGCCGCCCCGCTGTCTCCTGCGCCGCGTAGTGCAACACTGCCGACGAATCCAGCCCTCCCGATGCCCACACTCCCAGCGGCACGTCCGACACCAGGTGCTCCCGAACCGAGTCGCGAAGCAGGGCGTCCAACTCTTCTTTCGCGCCTTCGATCGAGATCTTGCGCGTTTCAACGGATGGGAGGCTCCACCAGCGCCCAATCGAAACCTTGCCGTGCCGCCATTCCAACAAACACCCCGCCGGTACCTTCCGGATGCCTTCCATTAAGGTGTGCGGACCCGGCACATAGTTGACCGCAAGATAGGAATCGAGCGCCGTCAGATCCAGCCGCCGGGGCACCTCCGGGTGCTCTACGATTGCCTTCAATTCGCTGCCGAAATAAACATCGTCTCCCCGCAGGTAGTAATACAGCGGTTTGATCCCCATGCGGTCGCGGACCAACACCAGCCGCTTCCGCGACTCCGTCCACAGCGCCACGGCGAACATGCCGCGCATCCTGCGGAAGCACTCGGTGTCCCATTCCAGAAAGGCGTGAAGGACCGTCTCGGTATCGCAATGCGAATGGAAACGATGCCCCAGCCCCTCCAGTTCTGAGCGGATTTCCCGGTGGTTATAGATCTCGCCGTTGAACGCGATGGCCGTGTCTCGGTCTTCACTGACGAACGGTTGATCGCCTCCGCCCAGGTCAATAATCTTCAGGCGAACTGCGCATAACGTGGCTTCGCTGCCCTCAAAAACACCCTGTTGATCCGGCCCCCGGTGAGAAAGACCTTGGGTGATGCGATAGGCGACGCCCTTAGACGCCATTCCGTTCAGACGTGTAAAGCCTGCAATCCCACACATTTACCGTTCGATCTCCGTTCCCCGAGAGGAGTCTCGCGCCTTTCCACGCTTTTATGCGATTTGTGATGGATTATACCATGAACGGTCATGACTTTCGAATCGCGCCAAGGCTCCGCCGCCTCCTTCGGTCCCTGCAATTCACTTATACTTAACCTTGAAATCATATCAACCATTCAGGTCCGAATGACGTCCAATCATCGAGCCCCAGATTGGAGGTGTCGTGTGCGCCATTTCGCGTTCGCTCTGGCCTTGATCGTTCTCGCTCTGTCCGGCTGCACCCGCCCGGCCCCTTCCACAGCTTATGCTGCGCCCGCGAATCCGGCTGCCGCTCCCGGCCGCCTCAAGCGCGAGGTCCGGGTCACCGGAACCGTCCAGGCCGTGCACTCTTCCAAGATCCTGATCCCGCAGATCTATGGAAACTACAGCAGTATGACCCTGACTCACCTGATCGAAAATGGCGCTTCGGTCAAGGAAGGCGACATGATCGCCACCTTTGACGCTACCAACATGATGGACACGGCCCGCGATGCCAAGGGCAGATTCGACGACCTCGGGCACCAGGTCGATCAGAAACGCGCCCAGAACCGCGCCGATGCCGAAAAGCGCGCCACCGATCTTAAACAGGCCCAGGCGGATCTCGCAACCGCCCTCCAGGAACTTCGGAAAGGGCCCGTTCTCAGTGAGATCGATCGCCTTAAGAATGAGCAGCGTGCCGCCATCGCCCGTATCCACGTCGAAAGTCTCACCAAGGCCAACGCCTTTCACGATACTGCCGACGCAGCCGCCCTCCGTGTTCTGGAACTACAGGCGGATCGCCAGAAGGTTGCCATGGAGCGCGCCCAGACCAACATCGACAAACTCACCGTCAAGGCGCCTCTCTCCGGCATGGTCGCCCAGGAAAATATTTTCCGCGCCAATTCCATGGGCCACGCCCAGGAAGGCGACCAGCTCTATCGCGGACAACCTCTCGTCAGCATCTTCGATCCCACCGAAATGCAGGTCGTCTGCAATGTTGGCGAGCCCGATGTCGCCGCCCTGGTTCCCGGCGTGAAGGCCTCCCTCCACCTCGATGCGTATCCTGACCTCACTCTTCCCGCCCATTTTGAATACGCCAGCCCTGTGGCATCCTCCGGATTCGGCAGTCCCATCAAGACCTTCACCGCGGTGTTCCATATCGATCAAAGCGATTCCCATCTGCTCCCAGATCTCTCCGCTGCTATCGTCCTGGAACCCCCCACCACAGGAGGCTCCCGTTGAG
This sequence comes from Candidatus Sulfopaludibacter sp., assembly GCA_031292755.1. Taxonomy (GTDB): domain Bacteria; phylum Acidobacteriota; class Terriglobia; order Bryobacterales; family Bryobacteraceae; genus Sulfopaludibacter. Next base: position 1,251 of record JARLGM010000040.1, on the reverse strand, counting down.
TCCTGCTCCGGCCCCCATCAAGACGGGCGAACCCCAAAAGCCCAGCCCTCAGGCCCCGGGCTCCAATCGACGCCTGCGCAAACGCCTCCGTTCCTTGCTCATCTTTCTGATCTTCCTCCTGGTCGTGGGAGGGGCGGTCGCCGGCATCTATCGCTTCCGGCAAACCCAGGTCAGCGTTACCTTTCCCGTGGCTCCTGCCCACAAGGGCGAGTTTCTGGTCATCATCCGCACTCGCGGCGAACTCAAGGCGGCCCGTTCGGTCTCTGTTTACGCTCCGGTGGTCCCGCAGCTCCGCATCGCCTGGCTGGCCCCTTCCGGCACCGTCATTCATAAGGGCGAGCCCATGATTCGCTTCGATTCCAGTGCCGCCGAGCAGCAATTACAGCAGAAGGAAGCCACCCTTAAGCAAGCCCAGGCCACGCTCGAACAGACCGTCGCCCAATCCAGCATCACGCTCGACCAGGACAACAGCGATCTCGCCGACGCTCAATTCACCGTCGATAAGGCCCGGCTCGAGGTCTCCAAACAGGAAATCGTCAGCCCGATTCAAGCCGAAGAGAGCCGTATCGCTCTGGGCATCGCCGAACAGCACCTCAAGGCCCAACAGGCCACCGTCGCTCTCCATCGCGCGTCGGAAACCTCCCGCATCGGCTCGCTCACCCGGCAGCGGGACAATGCCCAGCAGGACGTCGATATCACCAAGTCCCGTATCGCTGATATGACCGTCGTGTCGCCGATCACCGGGTTCCTTGTCTTTGCCACCAACTATACCCAGGGATGGATTGATGCCAAGCCCTTTAAGGTTGGCGACAACGCCTATGCCCGCATGCAACTCGCCGAGATTCCCGATCTCGACACCCTTCAGCTCGAAGGCAAGATCGAAGAAACCGATCGCGGCCGAATCGCCGTTGGCCAGCAGGCCATCGTCCGCATCGATTCGCTCCCGGAACTCGCCATCCCCGCCAAGGTCGGCTCCATCTCGCCACTTGCCGAACAGAGCAATGAATGGCCGCGCACCCGCAGCTTCAAAGCCTGGGCGCCCCTGTCCCATCCCGACTCCCGCCTGCAGCCCGGCATGAACGGCGGCATGGATATCGTCATCAACCGCATCCCCGATGCCATCAGCATCCCCGCCAAGGCGCTCTTCACCCGCGCCGGAAAACCAGTGGTCTACGTGGAAGAAAAGGGCCGCTACACCACTACGGAGGTCCAGGTGCTCGCCCGCAATCCCGATGAGATCGCCATCTCGGG
>JARLGM010000003.1 GCA_031292755.1 Candidatus Sulfopaludibacter sp. | reverse complement strand
TCCGCGATGAGTTTTTGGGGAATTAATCATAAGATCCCTCCACAAACCACCCCCGCGGGTCGCAGTACAACCTGTAAAGTGCTCCGTCGGAAAGGGCGATGTCCCATTCGTCGCGCGACCAGGGATCGCGCGTCCACCAATCGCCGGAGCTGCGCCAGGGGCCGGCGTATTCCAGTACTTTGCCGCGGACTCCTTCGGCGGCGATGAAATGCGGCTGCCCCGCGGCCAGCGCAACTCGCGCCGTGCGGGGAGGCCGGAACAGCCGCAGCACCAGGCGCGATCCGCGCGGAGGGGCGAGAGTGGGCTTCGCCGCCGCCATTTGGAATGCGTTCGGGCGGTGCGTATCCAGCAATTCCGGCGAGCCTACGCGGTCCGCTCCCACGATGGACTTGATGCGCGCCAGCGTCAGTTCCAGCTTCACCGGCTCCGGCGCGGCCAGCACGAACAGCCCCGATTGCGCCGCCTGCGGCTTCACCGGATGCATCCCCATCCAGACATGCACGATGGGCGATTGCGGCGGATGTGCGCTCAAATCCAGATGCCATAGCTTCAGAAACGCCTTCGAGTCCAGCGAAGGGACGGGCAGCCGCAAGGTGCGCTCGAAGGTGGTGCGGTCTTCCAGTTTCAGACGCAGGCGGATTTCGTCGGTGGCCAGCGCCCGCGCGGCCAGGCTGGTGCAGAGGCCGTTCAACAGGCTGGCCAGCAGGAAGGCCAGCGGCTCCAGCAGGTCGATGGGGTAATCCGGCTCGAGCTCGTTTTCGAAGCGCAGGGGATCTTCCACCGGTACCAGCTTGCGCTCGGCCTCCCCGCGAGCCAGTTCGCGCAGGCGCAGCCCTTCCGGTCCGAGCCGCTCGGCGATACCCAGCGGCGGCAGCGCAGCCAGTTCGGAAAATCGATATATGCCCCATCGCCCCAATGTTTCCGCCATCTCCGGGGAAGGGGACAGCAGAGAGACCGGCAGGCTGCCTAGGAATTTGGCTTCGTCGCCGTAGGGCACCACGCTGATTCCCGAAAAGCCGCGCGCCGCGCAGATGGCGGCATCGGGATTGGAGGCCATCGCCAGATTCACCGCTCCCGCCCGCCGCGCGATCGCGCCCGCCACGTCCTGCGGATGGCCGAACAGCCGGTCCAGTCCGGAAGCGTCCAGCACTACGGTATCGGCCGAAATCTCTTCCACTACAGGCGAGAACTCCAGCGCCACTGCCGTCAATTTTCCGGGACCATGCAGACAGGCAAACATATTTCTTCATCGCGGAGGCGCAGAGGCGCGGAGGAAGACGTGGAGGAGACAAGATCCTGGGTTCTTTGTAGCGGATCGAAGCTGTGGCACATGCCGTTTCGCCGGCTTTTCCAGCCGCAGCCTTCTCCCCTCTTTTCTCCGCATCTTCCTCCGCGGCTCCGCGACTCCGCGATGATGCATTGCCTGACTCATACCGGAGCACCCCACACGCACGAGCGACCCACGGGCTTGCAAGACCGGCTCCTCACCCGGATGCCGCGCAGCAGCCGCGAACTCGCGGGCGCGCCGCTCCACTCCACCTGTTCGCGCACGCATTCCAGCATCAGCGAGGCGCAGGTTTTCGCGTTGCTCTGGCGGGCCACCGTCACCAGCACCGTGGGCGTATGCTCTACCGCGCGGCGCAGACGAAACCAGGACGTCAGCGAAATGCGCCGCGCCGTGGCTGGCGCGGTATCGCCCAGATCCATCGCCACTACGCCGAATCCGCCGCCCTGAATCAACAGATCCGCGGCCTTCAGCGCCTGCTCCGCACTTCTCGCGGCCCGCACCCAAATCAGGCGATCCAGCCGGACCCCGGCAGCCGCGGCGGAAATAGGGTCGAAGGTATCGTCGGCATCCACCAGCGCGCAGATTTCCTGCCGCGCCGTGGCTTCCGCCAGAAGGGAAACCAGCAGGCTGGTGCGGCCGGAGGAGGCTGAACCGTAAATCTCGGTCAGACAGCCCCGGGGGAGGCCTCCGGTTACGGAATCGATTTCCGCAATGCCGGTCCGCGCAGTCTCCGGCAGCGGCCGGGACTGCCAGTCCAGGTGTCCGCCCAGGACCGCTTCGAACTGCTGTTTCAGGACCGCCGCACCCATCGCTATTTCGCCTTTTATTCGCCTGTACGTTATTTTTACAGGAAGCGGGCGGCCGGTGTCAAGTCCCTATCGCAAAGTGGCTGTAACCCAATCGGTCCAAATGGCTTCCTCGCCAGGGCAGGCAAGTGGATCGCTGTCCAGAACGGCCTTGACAAAGTTCTCCACGGAAGGGTAATGCACATTGGCGTGAGTGGGCAACTGCTCCTCCCCGCCGGGATACCGCAGCGCCGGACCGTTGAGCGGATCGAGATTGATTTCTCCCTCCGTTCCGATCACGCGGAACTGATCGCGGAACACGTGCGAGTTCCAGCGCACATCCACCACGCCGCGCACGCTACCGGCATATTCGATCATCACCGTGGCGCAGTCTTCCACCGCCAGGCGATGCACCGCATTCGACCGCATGCCGACCGCCTTCACCGGCCGTCCGAACAGGAAGTTGAGCGCATCGATGCGGTGCGACCCGATATCGTACAGCGGTCCGCCGCCGCTCATCGCCGGGTCCACCAGCCATTCGCGGCCGGCGATCTCCAGCCAGCTATGGCAATTGGCTTCGGCCAGCACCGGTTGGCCGATGGCGCCCGCGCCAATCAACTGTTTCGCGCGCATCAGCTTGGGATACAGCCGGCGGTAGTAAGCCACACCGAAAAGGCGGCGGCATTCCCGCGCGGTAGCCGCCATGTCCCGCGCCTCGGGATAATTCATGCCAACCGGCTTCTCGCACAGCACATGCTTGCCCGCGCGCAGACAGGCGGTCGCGTGCGGCGCGTGCAGCGCCACCGGAGACGCCACGTACACGGCATCGATCGTGTCATCCTGTAACGCCTCATCGAGCGAGGTCCACGCGCGCACGCCGGGATACGCCTCCGCTTTCTTCCGGTCGCGCGTCACCACGCCGTAAAGCCGGCTGCGCTCTTCCGCCAGAATTGCGGGTATCACCCGCTGACGCGTAATATCGCCGATACCGACGACCAGCCAATTGACCATAGGATTGTTCCAGATTCCCAACCCTCATCGACTTTTGCAAGCCATGGGTGGATCGCTGATATAATCGAACGCAGATTTTGGGTGGAGGTTCCGGATGCGATGTCTGTTGGTGCTTGCACTGTTGCCCACGCTCGGTGCGGCGGATCTGGCGGGTTCGAAAGACCCGCCGGGGATGAAGCGGTACGAAGGCAGCGAGATCGTCGGCTACCGCGCGCCGAGATTCGATGAGTACTTAGTGCCGCTCTCGCGGCCCACCCAGTTGACCCCGCCCGCTTACTCTAAAAGCATTCGGGTGGAAGGACAACTCAGCCGTTACACCTACCTGGCGCCAGCGGGGCGCACCGGAACCGAAATTCTTCGCAATTACCGGCTGGAGTTTCAAAGGCTGGGGCTCGACATCATTTTTGAAAAACGGTAGGAGGACCCCGGCTGGTTCGGCCCGACTTACAACCAGATAGCCGACGAGGACGGCCTCGGGCAGATTCTTGCCTACAGTGAGGCCACCGAGCGCATGCTGGTGGGCAAGACCAAACAGACTCCGCCCGGCTACTACATCGTCTTCGTGACGGAATACAAAGACGGCATAACTCCCGAACGTTTGCAGGGCAGACTCGCCAAGGGGCAGGCGCTGGCGGAAATCGTGGCCATCCTGCCGGACACCATGGAAAAGAAGATGACCTTCGTCAATGCGGACGAGATGAAGCAGGGGCTTCGCGATGCGGGAAAAGTGGCGCTGTACGGTGTCTTTTTCGATATTGACAAAGACGTAGTGAAGCCGGAATCGCAGCCTACCCTGCAGGAGATCGCTACGCTGCTGAAAGGCGATCCCGCACTGCGCCTGCACGTGGTGGGGCACACCGACAGTCAGGGCAAGGCGGACTACAATCTCGACCTGAGCCGTCGCCGCGCCGCCAGCGTCGTCCGCGAACTGACGGCGAAATTCGGCATCGCCGCGAACCGGCTGGATTCCTTCGGTTGCGGCCCATACTCCCCGGCGGCATCCAATGCCGGCGAGGAGGGTCGCGCCAAAAATCGCCGCGTGGAACTGGTCGAGTGATAGCGAACCCTCAGCGCATGCGATAGACCGTGCGATAACCCGGGAGAGCGGCGCTGATTCCTCCAAATACCACGATCGGCGCCGCGCCCACACAGCCACCCCCGGCGGCCAGGCCAATCGCCGCGCCGATCACGAAATTGCGCACCCGCCTCACCCCGCTGCGCACTTGCACGCGGAGTCCCCCAAACTACCAACAGATCTACTTGCCGGGCTCTTGGGATTTCAGAATCCGTAGCACTGCGAGGATTGTGTTCCAACCGCGCGTCGTCGCCGGCGCCCCAAAGAGCCTGTCGATCTGGCCGAGATAGCCAATCGTCTTCATGTGGCGGCGGTACACCCCATACACGAGACGATTCTTCGAGCCAATGATTCGCACAAGCCACTCCCCACCTTCGGGAAGAGTAATCGGAAGAGAAACTCTGCGGCGTCCAGCCTCCGCCAGGATGCTTACAAATTGAACCACATCTGCGGGCGGTGGCTCAGATCCAAACGGATTGTCCTTCTCTAGCCGAATCAGATCGCTGCCGTCGCAGAAAGCGATTGTTGCTTCAAACGGCACCTTCCGGCGCAATTCGGCAAGGAAGTTTGCGCGCAACCCAGGTTTGCGAACGACAAGCGTGCCTGCTGCGCCCACGTTCACGGTATCGTAGATGCCTAGTTCTTTGGCGAGCACGCTCGGACGAAAAGCCCTGTGTCCTCCAACGTTGATGCCCCGGAAGAAAACGATCAAAGCCATGGGTTTAGACTGCCATGCGGACTAGAAATGAATGCCCGGCCCGAGAATCGCAACGAAGATCAGCGAGACGGCGCATCCTGCGACGATCCAGACATAGCTTCGATCCAGCCCGGCAGCGGTTACTGCTGAGTGCTCGCCACTTCGCAGGAACTTGCTGAGCCAGAGAAGCCCCGAGGAGCCACCGAAAGAAGCTGCCGCGGCCGAAATTGCGATGAGGACGGGGCCAACCGGGTTGAACAGTCCGGAGAGGCAGTAAAGAAGACCGCCTGAGATATACGCCGGGACGGTGAGCAGTTTGCTTCTCCTCATCGACAGTTCGCCGCTGCCGGTTAGCGAACGCAGCCACTGCGCCGATTGGCGAGCGAGAAGAAAGTAGAGCGCTCCTCCGAAGACGCTCATTGCCGGACGCCAGACCAGGGGCGGCATGGTGCCGCGCGCGACGTCGGCCCAGTCGCCAATGCCCCCGGCGCCAGAGAAGAGAAAGTAGCCCGCTCCACTTAAGAGGTTCAACGTGGTGAAGAGCCAAAGAAAGTAGGCGGCGTGCGGCTTGTGCAGCGGGTTGGCCGTTTTAAAGACGACCAGTGCGAGTGCACCGGCGATGAAGTTTACGATCGTGCCCGCCGCCGCGACGCCGCGAAGGGCGAGCGCACTCATCGCTTGTTCCCCGCATTCAAAATGTACCGACGAGAGCACCAGAGGTTTTCCGCCGAGGGCGAGGCAGGCTCCGCCGTGTCCAACCGCCTCATGCAGGACGTTCGTCGCGGCATAAGCGACGAGCGCAATCGCCGTGACCGTGGGGAGGTCCGGGAGCGAGGGGCCAGATTGCTTGACGGTCACTTGGCCCATGATGCGCGATCTGTCTTGCTGTGTCCAGTTCGGAATTTCGGAAGTATCCGTCGGGATAGCCGGCTGACCAAGGGCTGACCTTGTAACCTCCACGGCGCGGTCGCGATCCCCTAATTCCCCGGCCCGCATTCCCCCCGTGTTAAACTCTGAATCGTCATCCTCAAAAATCATGCATCGCAGGAATTTTCTCTCCACCTCCCTCACCGCGTCCGCCCTGTCGCTGGCCGGCTCAGCCGCAGCGGCCCCCCAATCGTCCGCCACCGGCCCAAAAGGCGCGGCCGAGTATTATGACCTCCGTCGCTATCAACTCGCCAGCGGACCCGGCACCAGGCTGACTGACCGGTATTTCGACGGCGCGCTCATCCCCGCACTGAACCGCCTCGGCATTGGACCCGTCGGGGCCTTCTCCCTCTATTTCGGTCCGGACACGCCCGCTTACTACCTCCTGCTGCCGTCCACGAAACTCGAAACGCTCGTAACCGCGGATCTGGAACTGGCCAAGGACGCCGTGTTTATGAAGGCCGCGGCGCCTTTCTGGGACGCTCCGGGCGCCGCGCCGCCTTACCTCAGAATCGAGAGCACTCTGCTGCGGGCCTTTGAGGGTTATCCGAAACTCACCGTCCCGGCGGCCGCCGCAAAGAAGGAAAAGCGCATCTACCACCTCCGCACCTACGTGTCGCCAACCAACATGGACCACGTGCGGAAGGTGGAAATGTTCCATCACGGCGAGTTCGACATCTTCGCGAAAGCAGGCGCCGCCGGTGTCTTTTACGCCGATGCCCTGATTGGCCCGCAACTGCCGAGCCTGACCTATATGCTCAGCTTCCCGAATGTCGAGGCGCTCGAAGTCGCCTGGGAGAAGTTCGGCGCCGACCCCGATTGGAAGAAACTCTCCGCCGATCCGCGGTTCAGGTTGGACCCGCCGACCGTCTCCAACGTGACCAGCATCGTGCTGCGGCCGCTCTCGTGTTCGCAGGTCTAGCCGGAAACCCGGCGCCGCCACGCTTCGCCCTATACTTGAGAAAGCAGCGAAGCCGGGTCTTCATCGGCTCCCGCTGCCTGCCCGTTGAGGAGTTCATGCCCGTATTGATTGATGCCATTGACGTCAAACGAAGGACCCGGTTTGAGATTGATAACATTCCGTTCTCCTGCCTCGAGGTTGAGGTGAACACGCCTACCGCGCGGGGCGGACAAACCCTGGTGCGTCTAAAGATCCGTAACCTGATCACCAACGCGGTCTTCGAGAGAACCTTCAAGGCGGGTGAGAAGTTCAGAGAGCCGGATCTCCAGACGGTTCCGGCCTCCTACCTGTATAGCGATGGCGATGGTTCTTACTTTTTGGACCAGGAAAGCTATGAGACCCTCACGCTCGCCGACGCTGTGATCGGCAACGCGCGGGACTTCCTGATCGAGGGCGGCATGGTCGATCTGCTCAAGTACAATGGCAATCCCATCGGCTTGGAATTGCCCCCGTTCATTGAGCTGGTAGTTGCCTCCACGGAACCGGGCGTGCGTGGCGATACGTCGAGCGGCAGCGTTACCAAGCCAGCCAGGCTGCAGACCGGTCTCGAGATCCGCGTTCCCCTCTTTATCAAGGAAGGTGAAAAGGTGCGAGTGTCAACCGAGAGCCGCGAGTTTGGGGGGCGGGCCTGACGCCGTATCGTTTGCCGGCCGCCTGTGCGTCGCAGTCCGCACTGTACACTGGGAGCAGCACTATTGATGAAAGGACCTGAATATGGCAAAACTCGAATTCTACTCGACTGTTATTCCCAACAAGCCCGGCAAAGGGGCGCAGTTGCTTAGCGCCTTCCAGGAAGCCGGCGTGAACTTTGTCGGCATCTGGGGCTATCCGCTCGGCAAGAGCAAGGCTCGCATCGATCTGGCTCCCGAAGACCCGGCGCTTTTCAAAAAGGCCGCGAAGCAACTCAAGATCGAAATCGGAAAGAAGCAAACGGCATTCCACATTACAGGTGAAGACCACCCCGGCGCAGTCGCCGAAGCCCTGGTGAAACTGGCGGCCAAAGAGATCGACGTCTATGCCGTCCAGGCCCTCTGCGCGGGCAACGGCCGTTATGGCGCGCTCATCCAGATCGGCCAGGATGCTGTGAAGAAGGCCGCGAAAGCCCTGGCGTGATTGAGGTGGCGCACCGAAGCGGCCGGTGATACGCTCTCTAGGAATGCCACGCCGCTTCGCGCTCCTCTTTACCCTCTTCACGGGCTTGTCGTGCGCCCTCCCCGTGTTCCACGTGAAAGACTACGGCGCTACGGGGATCAAATCGGACAACGCCCGGCCTGCCTTGCAGCAGGCCATTGACGCATGCGGCAAAGCCGGTGGTGGAACGGTGTATGTCGGTCCGGGCGAGTACACCACCGGCCAACTCCACTTGCGCTCGGGAGTGCGGCTCTATCTGGAAGCCGGGGCGACGCTATTTGCCTCGCTGGACGGTAGCCAGTTCGACCCGGCGCCCAAATCCGCGCTCCTCTCCGGCGAAGACCTGCACGATATCGCGCTCGAAGGACGCGGCACGCTCGACGGGCAATCCACGTATGAATGGCGCCTCAACAGCATTACCGATTTCTACATCCTCCCCAACCAGCGTGCCATGGAAGCCACCGGCAAGCCGCTTCTGCGCCCGTTCCCGCATGGTTTCCCGGACGAAAAGATCTATCCCCGCATGGTGCTCCTGTTGCGCTGCACGGACGTGCGCATCACCGGATTGAAATTCCTGCGGTCGCGCAGTTGGACCATCAACCCGTATGCCTGCAAGCGCCTGCTCATTGATGGCGTCTACATCTACTCCAGCCAGAAGGAAGGTGTGTGGGCCGATGGCATTGACCCCGACGGTTGCCAGGATGTCCGTATCGCCAACTCCACGGTGGAAACCGGCGACGACGCCCTGGTCTTCTACTCGGCCGACATCTGGGGGCCCGCGCTGCCCGTTGAAAACGTGACCGTGACCAATTGCCGCCTGTCTTCGGCTTCCAGCGCGATCAAGTTTTGCGATGGGAATTCGAACGCCATCCGCCGCGTCAATATCGACAACGTCGTCATTACCAATTCCAACCGCGGCATCGCGTTCATGGTGTTCGATGGCGGCATTGTGGAAGACGTGGTGCTGTCCAACCTGACCATTGAGACACGCCGCTTCGATTGGTTCTGGTGGGGCGACGGCGATCCGCTGCATTTCAATATCAAGCGCCGCAGTGAAGTGGACGGAACGAAGCGCGCCAATGAGCCGCCCCCCGGCAGGATTCGCAACGTGATCATCCAGAATGTGATTGCGCATGGAACCGGCGCTTCGGTGATCAACGGGCATCCGGATAGCTGGCTGGAGGGTGTCCGGTTGGACAACATCAAGCTGTTTGTCTCCTCCGACCCGCACGCACCCTACGAACACACCGCCACCGCGCTCACGGTCCGCCATGCGCGCGGATTGCGCATGAGTAACGTCGAGATCGGCTGGGAGAATCCGCCGGCGCCAACCTGGCGGAACGGCTTGTCCCTGGAGCAGGTGAGCGATGCCATTCTGGACCGCGTCGAGGTGCATCCCCCGCCCGGCTCCAAATCGCCGCCTATCGTTTCCACCGGCGCTCAATACGTGGTGCGTCCCCGGTGACGGGATGCCGCGGAAATCGGGCTATCATCAAGCATGAAGCTGCCTCCTTTCCTGTTGGACCAATGGCTGGAACAGAAGTTCTCCGCCGATCCACCGATCGAGTTCGACCTGGGATCCAGCACCGGCCCGGTCTGGACATTGCGGGAACTGCTCGCCCTCGGTGGGGATGTCGAGGAGTTGCTGGAAACCCGGTTGTTCTACACGCCGCCCGCCGGCTCTTCGGAACTCCGCGAGGAACTGGCGCGCATGGAAGGCGTCGATCCCCAGAGCGTTCTGGTAATGACCGGCGCCGCCGAGGCGCTCTTGATCCTGCTGCATCTCGCCGCCGAACCGGGAGCCAACGTCGTGCTGCCCAACCCGGGATTTCCCGCCAATGAAGCCGTCGCGCAATCCCTCGGGCTGGAAACCCGCCACTATACGCTTCGGGCAAGTCACAATTTCCAGGTCGATCCGGACGAGATCCGTAAGCTGGTCGATCCCGCCACCCGGCTCGTTCTGGTCAATTCGCCGCACAATCCCACGGGCTCGGTCCTGACCGATGGCGAGATGGAAGCCCTCCACAAGTTCTGTGCGGAACGAGGCGTGCAGTTCGTTTCCGACCAGGTGTACCATCCCATCTATCACGGCCCGGCGATGCGTTCCGCGGCGCGGCTTCCGCACGCCACGGTGCTCGGCGATTTTTCAAAAGCGCTCTGCCTGAGCGGTCTGCGAATCGGATGGATGATTGAGCCCGATGCGCGCCGCCGCAAAGCGTATCTGAACGCCCGCAGCTACTTTACCGTCTCCAGCACGGTGCTGGGCGAGCGCCTTGCCACCCTGGCACTGCGGCATCGCGACGCGATTTATGGCCGTACCCGGCGCACCACGGCCGCCAACCTTCCGTTGCTCGACCGGCTGTTTGCGAAGCATCCCGATGTGCTTCGCTGGGTCCGCCCCCAGGGCGGTATGACCGCCTTTCCGTGGCTTGCGAATGGCAGGGACGGCCGTGATTTTTGCCGCAGTCTGGCGCAATATGGCGTTCTGCTGGCTCCCGGTGATTGCTTCGGCATGGCCTCGCATTTCCGTCTCGGCTTTGCGGCCAGCGGGGAACGCTTTGCGCAGGGAATCGAACGTTTGGAAGAGGTTTTACAGAAGGCAGCGCAGCCGCTTGCACGGTCTTATCGCGCAGCCTCGAACGAAACGTCCCCAAAATAGCTTTCGGCGAAACCGCCCGTGTGCTGCGTGTTGATCTGGAGACGGAGGCCTTTCACCTGCGAAGGCGGCCGGTTGTAGGCCATCTCATAATCCCGTGCCAGGTTGTGCGATTCCGGAGTCCATTGATTCAGGCCTCCGGCCCCGGACTGGCACACCATCGCGAAGATATGGAGAAGCGGTACGGAACTGGCGGACTGAAAGGTTCCCTTCGGGGCAGACGTGTCCCAGATGTAACTGAGCACCCGGTGGTCTGCGAACACCACGAGCACCTGCGCCGCCTGATCGTCTGTGGAGAGATGCCGGAAATCGGCGCCCGCCGGAAGTTCGCTCACCTTCCAGTTCCAGGTGAGTAGCGGGTACCGATTGATATCGATATCCACCGCGCGCTCGATGGCGAACGACGACTTGTTGCTCCTGAATCGCAGCACCCGGCTTTCGCCCTGCGAAATCACGGTCACGTCCGGGACGCCGCGGTTCACCTTAAGCTGCCACCCAGCGGGTACGCGCTCCGGCGCGGCGGACGGGTTCAGCATTACCAGCGCCATCGGGACCGGAGGCTCTACCGGCGCGCTCACTACGCCCCCCGCGGCTAACGCCAGCCCCACCACTACGTTCGCGATTTTCATGGGTCTCCCTCCGGTGTCCTAACCCTGCCAGTTCTTAAGGCATTCTCCCTTCCACTGCATCTCCTGGAAATCGGATTGAAACCAATGGACTTGTGCGCTTCGCCATCCTCCGTGCCCGGTGGGTGCCGCCGGCATTTGGGCAGGAGTTCAAAAAGCTGGCAGCGTACCGATTAGAACAGAATGTTCTTCTTCTGTTCTTCGACCAACCCGGCATCGAGACCGGGGACCTTCAAAAGGTCCTCGTACGTCTTGAATGCGCCTTTATCCGTGCGGTATTGGACGATCGATTCCGACTGCGCGGCGGTGAACGAAAGACCCGCCTCAATCTCTTTCGCAGTGGCCGTGTTGACGTTGACGGGCTTGCCGAAATTCTGCGCCAGATAGCCGATCACGGCATTCACTTCCTCGTCCGTGCCTTCCGCCCCGCGAGACACCATGTCGTCCACCACGTACGTCCATTGCATCTTGGAATTCTTGACACTGGTCACCTGTTCGAGTCCGTGGCAGTTGGAGCACATCTTGAGAAAGACGTCCTTCCCTTTACCCTCGGGCAGGTCATCGCTGCCGGTGGCACTGGAAATGACCGATGTGAGAACCAGGGTGAAAATCAAAGGAAGGAACCAACGCATCAACATCTAGTTTGCCACAGCTTGGGATCCATCTTGTGATATGCTGCCGGACGGGTCAGTGACGATCTTCTTTTCGCCCTCATATCGCCTATGAAGCGGCAGTTAAACATTCTCATCGCAGGTGGCGCCCTGGTAATCCTTGCCGGTGCTCTGGCGCAGTCGAAGAAAGTTCACGACACCGCCCAGGCCAAGGAATGGCCCACCTATGGCCACGATTCCGGCGGCATGCGCTTCTCGCCGCTGACCGAAATCACGCCGGCCAATGTCGACCGCCTCAAAGTGGCGTGGGTCTACCACATGAAGCCCGCGGGCGCCGCCGCGCCAGTGCCCACAGGCCGGGGTCCGGGCGGCGCAGTGGGCGATACGCCGGAAGGTCCACCGGCCGGCCGCGGACGAGGGCGCGGCGGGTCGGGCTTGTTTCCCAGCGAAAACACGCCCCTGGTCATCAACGGCGTTATGTATATGTCCACGCCGTATTCCCGCGTGGTGGCGGTGGACCCCACTACGGGAGAGGAAATCTGGGCGTATCGTCTTCCCAGCAGCTCCCCTTCCACCCGCGGCATTGAATACTGGCCCGGCGATGCGGGCACGCCGTCACAGATCGTCTTCGGTTCCAGCGACGGCAAGCTGTATTCCCTGGATGCCAAAACCGGCAAGCCCAACGATGCCTTTGGTGACAACGGCATCGTCAACCTGAATACGCCCGAAATCATGCAAGGTCTGCCCGGCCGCAACGGGCTGAGCTCGCCGCCGATTGTGTACAAGAACCTGGTCATCGCGGGAGGCACCACCCAGGAAAATCCGCCGCATGGGCCCGCCGGCGACGTCCGCGCGTGGGACTTGCACACGGGGAAGCTGGTCTGGACGTTTCATTCCATTCCGCGCGCCGGCGAGAAATTTAACGATACCTGGGCCGGCGACAGTTGGAAGAACCGTTCCGGCGTCAATGTCTGGGGCTTCCTTACCGTGGACGCCCAACGCGGCATCGTCTACATGCCGTTCGGCGCGCCCTCGGTCGATCAGTACGGCGGCGACCGCGCCGGCGACGACCTGTTCGCCAACTGCCTGGTGGCCGCCGACGCGAATACCGGAAAGTACCTGTGGCACTTCCAGTTGGTTCACCACGATCTCTGGGACGCCGATTTGACGGCCCCGCCGGCGCTCATCGACGTGAAGCAGGGCGGCAAGACCATTCCCGCCGTCGTGGCGGTCACCAAGGTCGGACTCCTGTTTCTGCTCGACCGCGTGACCGGCAAGCCGATCTATGGGGCCGAGGAGCGCCCTGTGCCGCAAAGCGAAGTGCCGCTGGAACACTCTTCGAAGACCCAGCCGTTCCCGGTCAAACCGCCGCCGCTCGTCCGCATGACCATGAGCGCCGCGGACGTCGCCACCGTCACGCCCGAACTGGAATCGGCCTGCAAGAAGATCCTCGATGGCGTGCAACTCGGCGGACCTTACCTTCCGCCCGCTTATAACCGTCTGCGCGTGCAGTTCCCCGGCAATCACGGCGGCGTCAATTGGGGCGGTACGTCGTTCAATCCCCAACTGGGCTATCTGTTCGTCAACACCAACGAATTGGGACAACTCTCCGGCCAGAAGGATCACGATCCCAAGACCGGCCGCGCCCTGGCCAAAGGCACCGGCAACCGCGTCGATCCGGACGGCCCCTACGAAGGCGTGCCGGGCGGCGGCCGTCTCAGTATTCCCGGCGACGGCTCCCCGCAGCAACTGCCGTGTCAGCAACCCCCTTGGGGAGAGCTGACCGCGGTCAATGTGAACACCGGCGCGTTTGCCTGGCGGGTGCCGCTTGGCGTCACCGACAGCCTGCCCGCCGGCAAACAGAATACCGGGCGTCCGGGCAACGGCGGCACCATCGCGACGGCCGGAGGGTTGGTGTTCGTCGGCGCCACCGACGACGGCCGTTTCCGCGCGTTCGACGCCAAGACCGGCAAAGAGCTGTGGACCTTCCAACTGCCCGGCGCGGCGGAAGCCACACCCCTTACCTACCAGGGCCGCGACGGCAGACAGTATGTCGTGATCGCGGCCACGGGCGGCGGCTTCTTTGGCAACCCGGTGACCGGCGACAGCGTCATGGCCTTCGCGCTGGAACGCCCCCGATAAAAATGCAAAGACCAGGTGGTGACTTGTGACAAACCGACAGAATTCCAACAGGACGCTTGGGACCCTGCTTCTGCTGTTCCTCGCAATGCAGCCGATTGCCTGGGCGCAGGGCGGCCGCGGTGGCGCACCTCTACCGCCGGGCCAGAATCGCAATGGCATGCACATCTTTCTCTGGGCTGGCCTCAAATCCCATGGCCCGGGCCAGCATGACTACCCGCAGTTTCTGGCCGACTGGAGCAAGCTGTTGACGGAGCACGGAGCCGTTGTCGATGGCGCCTTGCATCCCCCCGGCAGCGCCGACCTCGAACATGCCGACGTGGTCGTGATCTACAAAGGCGACGCCGCCTACCTCAGCGATAACGAAAAGGAGTTGATCGAGGCGTTCGTCAAACGCGGCGGCGGCCTGGTGAGTCTTCATGACTCCTTGTGCGGTCCCGATCCGGCCTACTTTGCGACCCTCGTGGGCGGCGCAAAGAAACATGGAGAGGTGAACTACACGCTGGACGCGCCCGTCCCCTATACCGTGGTGGACAAATCCAGCCCCATCATGAAGGACATGTCCGACATCACGATTTTTGACGAAGCCTTTTTCCTGATGACGTGGGCGAAGGATCCCGGCATCCACGTGCTGGCAACCGCGCGGATCGCGCCAACCCGCAGCGCCGGCGATCACAAAGGGGAAGTGGTGCCGCAGATCTGGACCTACGAACACACCGTGCCCGGCGGTCAGCCCGCCCGGGCGTTCGTGTGTATGCAGGGCCACACCTACGCCGATTTCGCCAATTACCAGATTCAGCGCACCCTGCTCCGCGGCATCGCATGGGCGGGGAACAAGCCCGTGGATGAGCTCGTAGATTACGTGGCTCCGCCCCGTCCCGCCGGCAGGGGAGCGGCGGCGGCAGGCAGGGGACAATGAACTGCGCCCGCCGGGACGGCCAGGCCCGCATTTCTGCTACCTTGCAAATAGATGAGCAAAATTCAGCGGGTACTGATTAGTGTCACCGATAAAACAGGCATTCTCGATTTCGCGCGCGAATTGAGCGCGCTGGGCGCGGAAATCATCTCCACCGGCGGCACGGCGCGCATGATGCGCGAGGCGGGAATTGCGGTGCGCGATGTCGCCGATGTCACCGGCTTTCCCGAAATGCTGGATGGCCGCGTGAAGACGCTCCATCCCAAAATCGCCGCCGGAATGCTCGCCATCCGAGGCCGCGCCGACCATATGCAGGCCCTCCAGCAGCACGCCATCGCGCCCATCGATATGGTAGTGGTCAACCTCTACCGCTTTGAAGATGTGGCCGCGAAAGCCGGAGCTACGCTGGAAGAGTTGATCGAAAACATCGATATCGGCGGTCCCACGATGATCCGCGCCGCCGCCAAGAATCATCAGGACGTCGCCGTGGTAGTCTCGCCGCTGGAGTATCCGGCAATTCTTGCGGAATTGCAGGCGAATTCCGGCGAGCTCTCTCATGAGACAAAATGGAACCTGGCCCGCAAGGCGTTTCGCACCACCGCCGAATACGATGCCGCCATCGCCGCGCGCCTGGCGCAGGTGGATGCGCCCGCCGGTCCTCTGCCGCCGGAGTTGAATCTGCGCGTGCCCAAAGTGATGGACTTGCGTTACGGCGAGAATCCCCACCAGTCCGCGGCGATGTATTCCAGGGGAGGCAAGGGGATCGCCGGCGCTGAGCAACTTCACGGCAAAGAGCTTTCCTACAACAACCTGGTGGACCTCGACGCAGCCTGGCAACTGGCCTGCGAATTTCCATCGCCCGCCGTGGCGATAATCAAGCACACCAACCCCTGCGGATGCGCCGAGCAGCAGACGCTGGCCGAAGCCTACCGCCAGGCCCTCGCATGCGACCCGGTGTCGGCCTATGGCGGCGTCATCGCCGTGAATCGCGCGGTGGATGAAGAGACCGCGCGCGAAATCGCCAAAACGTTCGTGGAAGCCATCGCCGCGCCGGCCTATGCGCCGGAAGCGCTCGCCATTCTGCGGACCCGCAAAAATCTGCGCGTGATGCAGGTGGAAGCGGCGGCGGACCTTCTGGTGGTGAAATCCATTTCCGGCGGATACCTCGCTCAGACCGTCGATAGCGCCCAGTTGGATCCCGCCAAGGCAGTGGTGAAATCGAAGCGCGAACCCACCGCGGACGAATGGCGCGCGCTGGACTTCGGCTGGCGCGTGGCCAAGCACGTAAAGAGCAATGCCATTGTGTACGCGCGTGCCGGACAGACCATTGGCGTCGGCGCGGGTCAGATGAGCCGCGTCGATTCGGTGAAGCTCGGCGCCATGAAAGCCATCCTGCCGCTCACCGGGACAGTAGTGGCATCCGATGCCTTCTTCCCGTTTGCCGACGGTGTCGAGGAAGCCGCCAGGCACGGCGCCACCGCTTTCATTCAGCCCGGCGGAAGCATTCGCGATGAGGACGTAATCGCGGCCGCGGATCGCCTGGGCGTCGCCATGGTCTTCACCGGAGTCCGCCATTTCCGGCATTGACTGCGAAGCCATCGAGCTGTATCTCGCGCCCCAGTGACCTTCATCGGCGTTCATCTGCGTTCATCTGCGGCCCATCTGCTTTGAATTTGGATGTCCCCCCGTAACCAGTTACATCGCCAGCCCCGTTGCCGCGATCAGAATGCCGCCGGCGCCGGCGATGACGCCCATCGCGGGGAACATCTTCTTCTTCGAAATGAAGTACAGGGAACTCAGCACCAGGCCGATTTCGAGTAGCCCTTCGCCGATGTCGAAACGCAACGCGCGGCTTTCGTCGGCCTCCGCCATTTCGTCAAATTCCTGAGCTTTTTTCTGAATGGCGGCGGAGCGCTGTTCGTACTCTCCCTTTTGCGCCGCGTAGTCGGCCAGCATCTTGTCCGCGGCCGCGTTCTTGACCCCAAAAACACTGACCAGGTTTTCCCCCAATTCGATGTTGTGAGACTTCACGCGCGTCGCCTGATAGTACGACCACTGGTCGTTCGCGGTGGATTTGTGCATGATCGCGGCGGTGTGGGTGCGGTGCGATGCGATGGTCACAACCGCCAGCACAACGGCCAAAACAGCGGCCAGGATACCTACGGTCCTTCCCATCGGGTCGGATTCGTGCTCGACTTCGTGGTGGATTTCCAGTTCAGCCATAAAGATTTCCGTATTATAAACGAGTGGACCCTGACGAACAGCACATGCGCGAAGCGCTCCGCCTGGCGCGTGTGGCGGCCGCCGCCGGCGAGGTGCCGGTCGGCGCGGTGGTAGTTGCCAATGCCGAAATCATTGGGCGCGGATGGAATGCGCCCCTCACTCGACATGACCCCACGGCTCACGCCGAGATTCTCGCCCTGCGCGAAGCCGCGAAGCGCCTCGCCAATTATCGCCTGGAAGACGCCACGCTCTATTGCACCCTGGAGCCTTGCGTCATGTGCGCGGGTGCGCTGGTCGCGGCGCGCCTTCGCCGCCTCGTATTCGCTGCGCGCGACCTCCGCTTCGGCGGCGTGCGCAGCAAATTCCGCCTCGCCGATTCCGACGTCCTGAATCACCGTGTGGAAGTGGAGGAGGGCCTCCTCGCCGTGGAGTCCGTGGAACTCCTCCAGCAGTTCTTCGAGAAACGGCGATAGCCGCAGATGAACGCCGATAGCCACTGAGCTTTCTTCTTATCTGCGTTCAGCTGCGTTCATCTGCGTTCATCTGCGGCCAATCTAGTTTTTAATGCGCGACCTTCGCCACTGTCTCGATCTGGATGTCTACCGTGTCGTTCACCCGCAGCATCAGCGTGCTGGGGTTCTTCATTCCCCATTTGACGTACGGCACACTGAAATGGCCGGTAGCGGTGTATTGGCCCTCGGAGGCTTGCACCTCCATGGTCATCTCGATTTCGTGGTCTTCACCGTGAATCGAAAAGATGCCGTGCATTTGTGCCTGCGACGCGCCCTGCGGCAGCACCTTCCCCTCCACGCGATCGGGCCGGAACACGATCTCCGGAAACTTGTCGCTTTGCAGAATCTCTTTGTTCATGCGGCGGTCGCGCGCTCCATTGCCGCTGTTGCCGCTGGTTGCGTCCACCACCAGTTCCCCCGATGCTTTGCCCGTGGCAGGGTCGAACTGAATGGTGCCCCGCTTCAGCGCGAAGATTCCATGCACGGTGTGCAGCACCGAAGGCAGGGCGAACTCCACCTTCGTCTCCGTGGGGTCCAACTGCAGGCTCTGATGGAGAACCGGCAGCGTGGCAGCCGGGAGCAGCGCGGCGCAAGCCAATTGGGCCAAAAGAATACGCGATATTTTGATCATACGGTGAGAATTTGCCATCCCAGAGCGACTCCATTTTTAAGAATCTGCCGCGGGTTTACTTCTCCCACGTGCAGGGCCAGCATCCGGCGGAACAGGGCCGGTTTCGATTCCAGCGCGCGCATGGTGCGCGTCCGTAAACGCGTGCGCGAGTCCATGAACAACATCAGGTCTGCCATCAACTCCGGCCGTTTGCCGATGCGGCGATGCTCCGCCTGGTACCGGGAAAGGTCGCCGGCCTCCAACGCCTCCGCCAGCGCGACGGACTGTTGAAACAGCAGGCAGAGGCCCTCTCCGGTGATCGCATCCACGGAACCGGAGGCGTCTCCCAGCAGTGCCACATCCCCGCGGTAGACGGATTGCAAACGGCGCGAGGCCGAAATCCCGCCGCGTTCCGGTGTCGCTTGGCGGCCGGCGAGGCGCCGCTGTAATTCGCCGAACTGCGGCAGCGCGGCGTCCAGCCGCAGACGCGGGTTGCCGGATATCAGAACCACGCACACCTCCCGGCTGCTCACCGGCGTCACGTAAAGCTGGCAGCCATCGCCCCAGTGCAGTTCCATGTACTCGCTCCAGGGAGCCAGATGGTAATGCCGGCGAAAGCCGTACCGCAGGCTGTTTCGCTCGCAGCCATCCAGCCCCGCCCAGCGCCGCACCGCCGAATGGCCGCCATCGGCGCCCACGATCCACCGTGCGCGCGCCGCGCCGCCATTTACCATGACCCTTCCAGGGCCAATCCCGGCGACGCGCGCGCCCCACATCATGCGCACGCCCGCCTCCGCCGCGCGATCCACCATCAGTTGATGCAGTTCCGTGCGCCGCATGCCCAGGCCGTAGCCCTGCGGAAACGAGGCTTCCACCGCATGATCGCCCGCGCGAAAACGGATTCCACGGAAATGCTGCGCGTCGCCCGTCTCCAGGTCGAGCCCCAGCGAGCGCGCTGCGGTCAACCCGTCGGGCATGATGCCCTCGCCACATGCCTTATCGATGGGTGGCACCGAAGAATCGGCTACCGTAACAGAGAATCCGCGGCGACGCGCGGCCAGGGCGGCAGCCAGACCGGCCGGACCGCCTCCGATTACGAAGACGTCCGTCGAAGATTGGAATGGCATTACCGGGCGACACCCCCGGCCGTTTGGAGCCTTGCCAGTTCCTGAGCGTATAAGGGATTGTGCGGATACTCCTGGCACAGCCTCGCCAGGGTATCGTGTGCTTCCTTGCGATTGCCGTCCCGCAGGGCGGCCACCGCCAGCAGCAGGCGCGCGAACGGCGCCAGGTAATGGCCCTTCGACGCGGTGATCCTCAGCTTTTCAATTCCGAGAGAGCGATCGGTTTCTCCACCGGCCAGGCGCAGCAGCCAGCGAACCGGTGCGGGTTTGACACTCAGCATATAATTTTCAACGCCCACTGCAATCCAGGCGTCGTAGTATTCCGGATGCGCGGACAAAAGCTGTTCGGCCAACTGCCGCCCGGCTTTCATCTCCTGAAAGCTCGCTCCGTAGCGCTTCTCCACCAGCGCCAGGTAATCCGATTCCAGACCGCGCGCCAACAGCAGTGCGAATTGCGCATTCGCGTCGGCCAGCGCCGAGCCGGCCAGGCGCCGCGCCGTCGCCAGGTCCTGTTCGAACCGGCGCTTCAACTCCGGATCCGGAGCCAGCTTCTTGTCGGTGTAGAAGTGCTGCTCCTGCACGAAGAATTCCGATTGCAAAATGTGCATGCGGTCGAACTCCGTGAACAGATACGCGGCGGCATCGGAGGCCGGTCCCATCGGGTCTGCCGGATGGTTCCGCTCAAACTCGTGGAAGCTGTCGTGAGCCTCATTGAATTGCAGGTCGTACATGTGCCGGTAGCCGTTATCCAACAGCGGCGCGTCCGCTGCCGCCGGCAGGGAAGAAAAGCCTATCGCAAAAACCAGGACCCAGTTTTGAAATTGCATGATGATCTTTAAATGTGCACTGCGCGGCGTGCCAGCCCCAGGGCTTCGCCCCAGAACCCGGTGGAGTTGTGGGCCAGATCCACCACGCACCGTACCGCGGAAACGAATTGCTCCAGGTGCGATTCCTTCGCCACCAGCGGCGGCGCCACCTTAAGCACCATGAAGTTATTGCCGCAGATCTGCGTGAGCATATCGTGATCGCGGAACAGCCGCATCACCAGGATCTGCCCGAACATGCCACTGTGAATCCTGCGGAACGCTTCGAACGCCACTCGCAGGCGAAGCGTCTGCGGCGCGGTGAATTCGATTCCGCACAGCAACCCCTCTCCAAGCACGTTCTTCACCATTTCGTATGGCGCCAAAGCGTGGCGCAATTGCTCCCGCAGTTGCGCGCCCAGTCCGGTGGCCGCGGCGCCCAGCCGTTCGCTTTCCAGGACATCCATCGTAGCCAGCCCGGCGCGCATGGCCAGCGCGTTTTCGCCGAACGTGGACGCGTGTACGAAGGCCCTCTGCATGGAACTGAAAACGGAATTCGAAATCGCCGTAGTGGTCAGCACCGCGCCCACCGGCACCAATCCGCCGCTCAGCGCCTTGGCCAGTACCACCATATCGGGCTGCACGCCGAACTTGTGGGCCGCCAGAAAATCTCCCGTGCGCCACATGCCGGTCTGCACTTCGTCCAATACAAATAAAGTTCCGTAGCGTCGGCACAGCGTCTGCGCCGCTTCCAGATACTCGGCCGCGGGCACCCGGATTCCACCTTCCGATTGGATCGGCTCCACGATAAACGCGGCGAACTTCTTCGTGGCGAGTTGCTCTTCCAACGCGCCTATGCTTCCGAACGGCCCCGCCTGTGTATCTGCAAGTAAGGGGCCGAAGCCTTCACGCCAGTGCGCATCGCTCATCAGCGAAAGAGCCCCGCAGGTCAGCCCGTGAAATGCTCCTTCCGCGCACAGTAGGCCCGCCCGGCGTGTGTGAGCCCTCGCAAACTTAATGGCCGTCTCCACACCTTCGCTGCCTGAGTTGGTGAAGAAGGCCCGCTCCAGACCCCCGCCGGCGCGCGCCGTCAGACGATGCGCCAGTTCGGCCGCCAGTTCCGGCACGTGGCTCTGCAGCATCGCCGGGCCGCCGCGGCTTAATTCCTCCCGCAGTGCCTCCACAATCGCCGGGTGATTATGGCCGGTGTTATGAACGCAATAGCCCGAGAGAAAATCCAGAATCCTGCGGCCGCCGTCGGTGAACAGTTCCGCGCCGGTACAACGTTCGTAGCGCACGTTCATCTGAAGGAGGTTCAGCAGGCGGACCCATTGCGGGTTCACACAGTCGGCGTACACGCGGTCAAGCGCGGTAACGCCTGCGATTGCAGACATGATCGATCCCTAATCTCCGTTTTTAGGCTTACTGGTATCGTGACGTTCGAAACCAATAGCGCGTTTCCAGGAAAGGCTGTTTTAGCCCTTTTGAGGGATGCGCCGCCATACCAAGAACACCGGCACGCGAGCCCCGGCGCGCCAGTTCGGCTTCGGGCATGTCTCACATGATATTCTCAACGCAAGGTACTCCCATGACCGCCCGCTGGGTTTTCGCGCTGGGTACGGCCGCTCTCCTGCTGGGAACGCTCTGCGCTTTCCAACAGCCGTTCCGCGAGTATCCCGGCGTGGAGTATCGCTTGGGCGAAATTCCACTTCCACCCGACTGGCAGGAGAAGACCGAGTTCGCCTTCGCCCGCCTCATGTATCCCCCTGCGCCCGGCGGCCGCTATGGACGCGGCTACGGATTCCGCGGCTACCGCGGCAGCGGCGACTGGCGCGAGGGCGATTCCATCTGGACCCAGGATTATCCGCGCGCCGACCGCCATTTCCTGCAAGCCCTCCGCCGCCTCACCCGCATCCACGTGCGCTCCGTCGAGCAGCCTGTCAATCTGGATAGCGGCAGCGTTTATGACTGGCCCTGGCTCTACGCTGTGCAAGCCGGACACTGGCAACTCACCGACGCCCAGGCCAGGAGCATGCGCGAATACCTGCTGCGCGGAGGGTTTTTCATGGCCGACGATTTCTGGGGCGATTACGAGTGGGACGTCTTCATGGCCAGTATGAGGAAAGTTTTCCCCAACCGCGAAGTGGTCGAACTGGATAATAAAGAAGCCATCTTTCACACCGTCTACGACCTGAACGATCGCTACCAGGTGGCCAGCCAGGGCTCCGTCCGCGCCGGCCGCAGTTGGAAATGCGAAGGCTGCGCCGATCACTGGCGCGGCATCTTCGACGACCACGGCCGCATCATGGTGGCCATCACCTACCAATCCGATATCGGCGATTCCTGGGAATGGGCCGACGCGCCGTCATACCCCGAACACTACGCCGCCCTCGGCATCCGCATCGGCGTCAACTACATCACCTATTCCATGACCCACTAAAATAAATCCGTCAGCCTGATCTGCGCGATTTTTTCACGGCCCTACTTTGCCTGTAGATCCTCCAGATACTGCATCAGCCCGTGCAGCCGCGCCTGTTTCATCGCCAGGCTCGGCGTCATGTTATTGAAGATGCCGCCCCACACCGGCATATCCTGCGACCCGTGCGCGGTCACCGCTTCCTGCCCTTGCAGCATCCGCATCATGCGTTCTTCCGGAAATGTGCCGTTATTGCGTTTGCTGATCTGCGTCAGGTCCGTCGGCGCGGACTTCAGTGCCGCCGCTGCCGGCCCGCCCCCCTTGCCGTCCGTTCCGTGGCACACCGCGCAGTACTCCCGGAACAGATCCTTCCCGGCTACGGCGACGGTGGGCTTGGCAGCCACTTTCTTCACACCCTGCTGCGCTTGACCAACCAGGGCAAGCCCTGTAATTCCGAAAAACAGAGCTTTTACTACTAAATTCATCTTCATGCCCCGATTGTAAGCCATAGCACCACCCGGAGGAAGTTAAATGTTGAAAAAACCACCTCGACCTACACGATCCCGCTCCGCCGCTCCATCAGCACCACGTCCCGCCACCGCCCGTCCATGCATCCCAGCCTCTCCCGGACCCCCACCACCCGGAACCCCGCCCACTCGTGCAGCGCCCTGCTAGCCTGATTCTCCGGGAAAATCCCCGCCTGCAGCGTCCACACCCCTAGCCGTTCCGATTCCGCCACCAGCGCGCCCAGCAGCATCCGTCCCACTCCCTGACCCCGCGCCCGCGCCGCCACGTAGACGCTCACTTCCGCCACTCCCGCATACACCACCCGCGCCGATACCCCGCTCAACGCCGCCCATCCGGCCACCTGCCCCTCCCCTCGCGCCACCAGCCGGCACCCCGCCAGATGCCCCGCGTCCCACTCCTCCCACTCCGGCACCGTCTTCTGGAACGTCGCATTCCCAGTCGCGATGCCCTCCAGGTAGATCGCCCGCACCTCGGGCCAATCGGCCGCCCTCATCGCATCGATTTCCATGTTTTGCAGTGTCGCATTGTTATCATTGAGATCGCCATGACCACCCTCCCGGGCCTGCTGCGACAAAATCGCAACTACCGCTACACCTGGATGGGCCAGGTCGTCAGCGAAATTGGCGATTATTTCAATAATGTCGCCGTCCTCGCCCTCGTCATGGAGAAGAGCGGCTCCGGCATGGTCGTCTCCGGCGTCTTTCTCTCCCGCGCTATTCCCGCCGTTCTCGCTGGCCCCGTCGCCGGCGTCCTCCTCGACCGCTTCGACCGCCGCCGCATCATGATCGCCAGCGATCTCCTCCGCGCCCTCGTGGCCGCCGCCTTCGTCTTCACCGTTCACCGGCAGCGCCCCTGGCTCCTCTATCTGCTCAGCGCTGTCCTCATGTTCGCCTCACCGTTCTTCACCGCCGGACGCGCCGCCATCCTGCCCTCCATCGCCTCCAAAGAGGAGATTCACGCCGCTAACTCCCTCACCCAAACCACCAGTTGGGCCACCCTCACCGCCGGCACGCTGCTCGGTGGACTCGGCGCCGCCGCCCTCGGCTACCACGCCGCTTTCCTGCTCAACGCCGTCTCCTTCGTCTTCTCCGCCTGGTGCATCTGGAAGATCGCCTGGCGCGCCGCCCCCGCCCCCGCCGCCATCCGTGCGTCCGGCACGCGCGACTTCATCGACGGTCTGCGCTACATCGCCTCTGTGCCCTTAATCGCCGGCATCGCCATGATCTCCTTCGGATGGGCCCTCGGCGGCGGCGCCGCCCAAGTCCTCTTCGCTCTCTTCGGCGAGCAGGTCTTCCACCGCGGCGCCACCGGTATCGGCGACATCTGGGGATTCGCCGGCATCGGCCTGTTGCTCGGCGGCACCCTCGGTCATGTGGTGGGCCGCCGCGCCGGCTTCCCCGCGTATAAGCGTGCCGTCACCGTCTCCTACCTGGTGCACGGCGCCGCGTACATGCTCTTCAGTCGCACCGGATCCTTCGCCGCCGCTCTCCTGCTCATGATGCTCTCCCGCGTCGGCATGGCCGTCACCAGCATTCTCAATAATTCCCAACTGCTGCGCCACACCGCCCCCGCCTATCGCGGCCGCGTCTTCGCGACCATGGAAGCTCTCCGCAATGCCGTCATGATCGTCTCCATGGCCGCCGCCGGAATCGCCTCCCAGTATGCCGGACCGCGCACCCTCGCCCTCATCGCCGGCGCCCTCGGTTCCGCCACCGCCATCGCCTGGGCTTGGCTGGATGCCGCCGGTCGCCTGCCTGAGCCGCCCGATACCGGCGAATCCTCCCCTCCACCCGGCTAATACATTTTTCAATTCAGCCGATAAGCTCTCAGGAGAGAAGCACGTGGAATCAACCACGATCGAGTTCGCTGACGAATTGGATACCGGCCAACACCAGCCGCCTGCCGGCCGGCGCATGAAAGTCCTGGCCGCCGAAGACAATCCGGTATTTCAGTCCATGCTCCGAACCATGCTCACCAAATGGGGCTACGATGCCGTGATCACCCGGGACGGCAACGAAGCCTGGGAACATCTGCGCGGCGAGGATGCCCCGCGCATGGCCATTCTCGATTGGATGATGCCCGGCCTCGATGGCGTCGAACTCTGCCGCCGCGTCCGCTCCGCCCCCCGCGAGCCCTATATCTATATTCTCCTCCTGACCGCCCGCACCGATGCCCGCGACCTCGTCGAAGGCATGGAAGCCGGCGCCGATGATTACCTCACCAAACCATTCAACGCCCACGAACTGCGTGTGCGCCTGCGCGCCGGAAGAAGAATCCTCGACCTCCAGGAAGAATTGTTGCTCGCCCGCGAAGCCCTCCGCGTACAAGCCACCCACGATAGTCTCACCCGCGTCCTCAATCGCGGTTCCATCCTCGAAACCTTGCAGAACGAACTGGCCCGCGCCCAGCGCGAACATCAACCCATCGCCGTCCTCTTGATGGATCTCGATCGCTTCAAACTGGTCAACGATACTCGCGGCCACCTCGCCGGCGATGCCGTCCTGCGCGAAGCCACGCAGCGCGTCCAAGCCGCCATTCGCCGCTACGATTCCGTCGGCCGCTACGGCGGCGAAGAGTTTCTCGTTGTCCTCCCCGGTTGTTCCGGCCCCGCCGCCGGCCAGCAAGCGGAGCGCATTCGCGATGCCGTTGCCTCCTCCCTCTTCCTCCCCGGCGGCGAACCGCTCCCCGTTACCTGTAGCATCGGAGTCGCCTGGCGCAACTCCCCTTCGGTTCACGATGCGGACCAGTTGATCCGAGAGTCCGATCTCGCCCTCTATCGAGCCAAAGACCGCGGTCGCAACTGCGTCGATGCCGCGCCGCCTGTGGGCGAAATCTAACATTCCTCCATTCGGTGCGCCATCTTTCAAAAACTCTCAGAAATATCTTCTCTGCCGAATTACAGTTGCGTTATACTGACACAGCCACCCCCGAGCACAAACAAAATGCGCTCCATAGCCGAGATCGAAACCGAATTGCTTCTCAAAAACCTCGTACACGATCTGCGTCAACCGTTGAGCACGATCGAAACCAGCACGTATTACCTCAACCTCCTGTTGAGCGACGCCCCTGCGCGGGCACATGAGCAACTGCGCACCATTGAGCACCAGGTGGATCGCGCCGCCGCTCTACTGTCCCAAGCCGTAGCCGAACTCCACCGGCTTCAAGCGTGCCCCACAGGCGAGAGTCGATCTCTCACAAAGGCAGCCACCGCCGCCGTTACATAGTTCGGCGGCTTCACCAGAAACCGCGGCTTCCGGTCCCACACTCCGCGCGAAACGTCCTCCCACAGCGGAGCGTTGAGGCCGCGGTCGATCACCAAAAAGGCGTCTGCCCGGTCCATCAACCGCAGGCTCGACGGTTTGAAGTCCTCACACGAAAAATCCAGCAGCATCAGAAACACGTCCGGCTGCACCACGTCCACCACGCTGTTCGATTCCATGATTACGTGGTCGCCCTGCCGCAGCAGCTTCTGCAACGTCCCCGCGGCTTTCGCCAACTCGCCCGCCGGAGTTCGCAGCCAGAACGAGCGCTCCGCCCCCGCCGCCAGAAATCGTCCCGAATCGGTGCCGCTCGGCTCGTATTCCTCGCTCAGCGCAAACGGATGATCCGCGTCGATCCCGCCCGAACACTCGCACGCGCTCCCATTCTCGCTGCACACGCCGTGGCCGTATTGCGTCACCTTCACCGCAATCCACTTGCGGTCGCGCAGTTTGCGGATCAGCCCCGCCACCACCGCCGTCTTCCCGATGTTGCGCGAATGCCCGCCCACCACCACCAGCATCAGATCTTGTCCTCCAACTCCGCCAGCCGCCGCTTCAACTCCGTCAGTTCGCGACGCGTCTCCGGCAGCCGCGCCAGGTTGGCCAGTTGCTCCAGGTGTTGCCGCAGCGGTCGCGCCGGCGTACCCCACACCGTCTCGCCCGAACGCACGATCTTCGACGTCAGCACTCCGCACCCCGATCCCAGAACCGCCCGCGATTCGATCCGCGCCTTATCGCCGATCCCCACCTGCCCCCCAATCACCGCATAATCCTCCACCACCACGCCGCCCGAAAACCCCGTCTGCGCCGCCACCACCACGTGCCGCCCGATGCGGCAATTGTGCCCCACGTGCACCATGTTGTCCAGCTTGGTGCCTTCCCCAATCGAAGTCACCCCCAGCGCCGCCCGGTCCACGCAGGAGTTCGCCCCGATCTCCACAAAATCGCCAATCTCCACCCGCCCCACCTGCGGAAACTTGTGCCAGCGCTCGTGCTCCATCACATACCCGAACCCGTCCGCCCCAATCACCGCGCCCGAATGCAGAATCGCGCTCCGCCCAATATCCACGTTGTCGTACACCGTCACATTGGCGTGCAGCACGCAGCCCTCGCCTATCGCCACCCGCTTCCCCACCACGCAGCCGGCTCCGATGCTGCTGGCCACTCCGATCCGCGTGCCGTCCCCCACCACCGCGTGCGGGCCCACGTACACCAGCGCGCCCATCTCCACGTCCCTGCCGATTACCGCCGTCGGGTGCACACCCGGGTCCAGTTCCGCCGTGGGATAGAATCGGCTCATCGCCCGCGCGAACGCTGTCCGCGGTTCCGGCACCCGGATCACCGTGCGGTGAATGGCGCTGCTCCAGTCGTGCGGCACCAGCAGGCACCCCGCCGCCGAACTGTCCGCCTGCTCCGCGGCTTTCCGCCCGCCCACGAAAGCCACCTCGCCCGCGCCCGCCGTGTCCAGCGGAGCCACCCCCGTCAGTTCCTTCTCGCCATCGCCTTCGAAGGTTGCCCCCAGCCACTCCGCCAGTTCACGCACTCGCATGGGTAGATTTTAACGCGCGGTCATTGGCGCGGCATGCGCGTCCCGCCTATCGCGACGCCGCCGACACCCGTCGCATCACCGCATCCAGCACCTCCGAGAAGGTCTGGAATACGCCGTGCTCCACCAGGTAGTTGAGCACCTGCTCGTTGATTCCTCCCCGCGTCGCATGGTCCGCCGCCAGCTCGTGGAAGCTGAGCTCCGGCGCTTCCACCGCGGCCCCGGCCAGCCCCGCATACATCCCGGCAACGTACTCGCGCGCCTTCGTCTGCGGAATCCCGTTTCGCGCCAGCCAGCTTGCAGCGGCATCCGCATAGGCAAAGTACGCCGCCATCGTCGCCGTCGCCGTACACAACGCGTCGAACTCACTCTCGGTGTCCACCGCAAACGCCGTGCCCAACAAAGCGAACAGCTCCACCGCCGCCTCGTCCCGCGGATACATGGCCGTCGGGCTGCGCCGTTGGGCCGCCGATGGCAGCGGTACCGCTCGCGTCACTCTGCCCGCCGGAGCCACCAGGCCGGAGACCCTCCGCAGCGAATATCCCGACACCAGGCTGATCGCGTTCTGTCCTTCCCGGAACCGCAGCTCCGAAAGGACGTGTTCGGCGATTTGCGGCCTCACCGCAATCACCACCATTTCGCTCTCGTCCACCACCGCCTGGTTCGATGTCGCCACCGAAACCTCCCGGTAGCGGCCCGCCAGGTCCGCGGCCGTCTCTGCATTCCGCGGCGAGAGCCGGATCGCATACCGCTCCCCGCCCGCGGAGCACAGCCCCTTCACCATCGCCGAAGTAATCGCACCCGTTCCCAGGAATCCCAGTTTCAAAGGCATCTCCCCAATTCTGCCAGACCGTCGCCCCAGGCGAGCACATCTCGCCCCCTTCCGGCGTCAAGTTACCATGGAACTTCATGCCCGTTGATCCCTCCGCCCTCGTGGCGCCTACCGCCCGCATCCACCCCGATGCCGTCATCGGCCCCGGCGCCCGCATCGGCGAATTCTGCGTCATCGAAACGGATGTCTCCATCGGCGCAGGCTGCCTGCTCGAACCCTACGTCTACGTCAAGCGCTGGACCACCCTCGGCGAGCGCAACGAAATCTCCGCCGGCACCGTGCTCGCGACCGACCCGCTCGACAAGAATTTCGGCGGGGAACGCAGCTACCTGCGCATCGGAAACGGCAACAAAATCCGCGAGCACTACACCATCTCGCGCGGCACCGCGCCGGAATCCGTCACCGAAATCGGCGACGACAACTACATCATGACCAGCGGTCACATCGCCCATAACTGCAAAATCGGCAGCCACACCGTGATTGCCAGTTGCGCCCTCGTCGCCGGCTATGTCGAAGTCGAAGACCAGGCCTTCATCTCCGGCGGCGTCGTGGTCCACCAGTTCTCCAAAATCGGCCGCCTCGCCATGATTGGCGGCAACACCCGCATCAATAGCGATGTCCCGCCTTTCTTCCTCTACGCCGGCCACGATGTCGTAGCCAAAGGCATCAACATCGTAGGGCTCAAGCGCGCCGGCTACAAAGCCTCCGACGTGGCCATCCTCAAACAGGCCTACCAGATTCTCTACCGCTCCGGTCTGAAGCTCCAGGAAGCCCTGGCAAAAATCGAAGCCGAAATCCCCACCCCCGAAACCCTCCACCTGGTCCGTTTCATCCGCCGCAGTGAGCGCGGCATCTGCCGCGAGTAGCTTTTCTCATCTCCCTGCCGGCCCCATCAGCCGCTCTCCGTCTTTCATACTGACGATCTGCCTTATACAAGACTCCGGGAGGGCGGAACCGCTCCAGTGTGTTAGCATCAGGAAACTCATTGTGCCACTTGCACCCGGAGCTCGAATCGGTCCTTACCAGGTCGTTTCTCTGCTCGGCAAGGGCGGCATGGGTGAGGTGTACCTGGCGCGCGATTTGCGCCTTGACCGGGATGTTGCCCTCAAGATGCTGCCCGCCGAACTGCTGGCGGACGCTGAGCGGCGCATTCGGTTCGCCCGAGAGGCGAAACTGGCTTCCCGCCTGGTTCATCCTAACGCGGCGGTGATCTACGAAGTCGGCCAGTCCGGCGACGCGGATTTTCTGGCCATGGAGTTCGTCGAGGGCGAATCTCTGAATCAGCGCCTGCGCAACGGACCTCTGCCTCTCGCCGAGCTTCTGGAACTGTCTTCGCAGCTTGCCGGCGTATTACTGGCGGCCCACGAGCGCGGTATTGTCCACCGCGACATCAAGCCCGGCAACATCATCGTAACGCCCGCCGGTCAGTTGGAGCTGCTGGATTTTGGTCTGGCCCGGATTCATTCGCGGGAAGTTTCGCAGGACGATTCCACGGTAACCGCGGCCACCCCGCTCGGTGCGATCCTCGGGACGCCCGATTACATGAGTCCCGAGCAGGTGCTGGGGCGCGAGGCCGATCACCGCTCAGATATCTTCTCCACCGGCGTGGTTTTTTACCAGATGGCCACGGGAATGCGCCCGTTCCGGGCGCCGAACACCGCGGCGACACTGGCCAACATCTTGCAAACTCCCCCCGAGCCGATTGCCCGCTGGAATTACGAAGCGCCGGTGGAGTACGAACGGATCGTTCGGAAGTGCCTGGAAAAATCGCCCGAGAACCGCTATCAATCGGCCCGCGAGATCTGCATCGACCTTCGCAACCTGAAGCAGACCGCCACCATTACAGGTTCGGCCGTCCCCGCTCCGGCTGCGCGCCCGCCGCGCCTGAATCGACGCGCCTTGCTGACGGCGGCCGCCGGCACGATAGTGGCCGGAGGAATTGGTTCGTGGGCCTGGCAGTCTCTGTTCCCCCGCATCCGCTCGCTGGCAGTGCTGCCCCTGGCGAATTCCGGCCCGCCGGAGTCCGCGTATCTGAGCGATGGACTTACCGAGACGTTGATCAATCAGTTCGCGCAGGTAAGCCGCCTGCGGGTGCTGGCGCGCAGCACCGTTTACAACAACCAGGTGCCGGTCAACAATCCGCAGGCCGCCGGCCGCAAACTTGGCGTTGCCGTTGTGCTGGCGGGCAGGCTGGATCCCGGTCCCGCGCAACTGGTCCTGACTCTGAACCTGATCGCTTCCAGCGACGGCCGCCAACTCTGGGGCAAGAGAATCGAGAGAGCTGTCGGGGAGCTGGAACTGGCCGCCGCGGAACTGGCGCGGCAGGCACTCGAAGCCATCGGACTGACGCCGCAGGGCCGTCCCGGCGAATCTGTCCGTCCTGTCGATGCCGATGCCTATCGCGCCTACTTACGCGGCCGCTACCAATTGAATAAACACACGCGTGCCGGCATTGAGGCGTCCATGGAGCAATTCAAGGAAGCGCTGGATCACGATCCCACGTACGCTCCCGCCTATGCGCAAATGGCGGTCGCTCTTGTTTTTCGCACCAGCTACACCACACCCAAGGACGTATTTCCGGAAGCGCAGGCTTCGGCCGAGCGGGCGCTCGATCTGGACCCACACCTGGCCGAGGCCCACAACGCCCTGGGATTGATCCGCCTGTACCGCCAATGGGACTGGGGCGGCTCGGAAGAGGCCCTCACCCGCGCCATCGAACTGAATCCGAACTACGCCGGAGCGCACGCCAACTACGCTCTGCTGCTCACCTGCGGGAAGCGTTTTGAGCAGGCAATCGTGGAAGTGAACCGCGGCGCAGAACTGGATCCGCTGTCTTCCGTGCATCCGGCCACCCTGGGATACGTTTACTACCAGGCGAGGCAGTTCGACCGCGCCATTGCGCAACTGGGAAAGGCTCTCGCCGCCGATGGCAGATCGCCGCAGGCCTACTTCTATCGCGGCACCGCCAACATTGCCGTAGCGCGATTCGATCGGGCCATCGCCGATTTCGACGCGGGCCTGAAACTCAGCCCCGGCAACGGCGGCGCCATCGCCGACCAGGGGATGGCTTACGCGCGCGCCGGCAATCGCGACAAGGCCAGGGAAGCTATCGCGATCATCGAAAAGCTTGCGAAGCAGTCCTATGTGTCGCCGTATCTCCTCGCCTCGCCCTACCTGGGATTAGGCGAAGAGGAGCGCGCGCTCGACTGCCTGGAGAAAGCCGCGGAAGACCGCTCCGGGTGGGTGGTCTATTCGTCCGTGGAACCGAAATTCGACGCTCTGCGGGCCAATCCGCGGTTTCAGCACCTGGTGAAACTGATTGGCCCGGCCTGAGCGGCGGCAACCTTACTGGAGCGCAAGCGGAACGCTGTTAGACACTGTCCCGCCTGCCGTCAACGTTAGTGTCTGCGACCCGGACAGTCCCGCCGGAACAGTCAGCGTGTAGATTTCGACACCCGGAAGTATGTACGGTACGGCCACCAGCGATGCCGTCGCGGTGGCGCCGCCGATGGTTGCGGTGACCGTGGGTTGGCCCGCAATCCCCGTCGCATAGACGTAGAGCGTCTCTCCCGCGGCTGCCGGCGCAGTGGCGGAAACCGCCGCCCCCGTGGAGGCGTGCGTGATCGCGGGACCCGCGGCCGAAACGAAAATCCCCGGCGCCTGCGCGGAGACCGTGAGGATATACGGATCGCTCCGGTAATCGGGCTGGTCTTCCGGCAGCACAAAAAGACTCGGCAGGTCGCGCGACGCCCAATACCGCACTTGATAGGGTCCCGGCGGAAGGTCCGGCGGAATCTGCGCGTCAATCTGCGTCAGCGAGTGGAAGCCAAGGGGAATATTGCGATCGCCGATGGTCACCCATGTCCCGTTGAGTGAAGTGGGCCACGCCCGGTTGAACAGGCCGGTGACATCCACATTGGCGAAATCCGGAAGACCGCCGGGAAAATTTCCGAACAGGGAGATCAGTCCGCCCGGCGCGGCGGTCTCGGCCGATGAATCTCCCGACCCGTTCTGGATGCTCGTAATTTGCAGGGTGCCGCTCACGCTGAAGAGCGGCACTGTGCCGGAGATATTCACTTGCGTCGACGTGACCAGATTCAGCGTCTGGCGGTTGCCGGCAAGAATCTGTCCCAACTGCTGTAGTCCCACGAACGACGACACCGAGACCAGTTCATAAACGTTACCGGCGCCGGTGGTGCTGGTCAGCGGATTCGCAGTGCTCAAACCGGTCAGCACGCCGGAGATGCCCGCGGACACCAGCATGGTATTCGGCGGCACCTGGTAATCGATATCGTAAGTCACCAAACCCGCCTGAAGGTCGCCCGTCGAGCTGCGCAGCACGTCCACGGTCACTTTGGCGCCTGCCAGATTCTGACCGGTCGCCGTTCCCACGCACATCGTGGACTGAATATCGCTCCGGCTGGCGCGCAGCAGTTGGCCCCTCATGGCGCCGGTGGGGTTCGCGTTGGTCAGAAGGTTCAAGTAATAGTTGGACGGGTCGATGAACAGAGCCTCCAGCATGGCTACGACTGCCGGGTTGGTAACGTCCGCTTCAAGCACTTGCCGCACATTACCGCTGCCAATCGCCACTACAATGTTGCCCAGGTCGATGTGGATTACGGCCGGGCCGTCGGTCCTCTCGGCCCCCTGCTGCACCTGTAGGGCCGTCATGGTTGCCACGGACGGGAACTGGTAGTTCAAGTCCAGCACCACTTCCGCGCTCGAAATCGCTCCGGACGCTCCGCGGGTGATCGTCGCCACCACGGTTCCCGTGCCTGTCGCGGCCCCGCCCAGGATGGCGGTCTCGTTGAATGGGCTCATCAGCGCCATCGCCACGGACTGTTGCGCTACCGCCAGTTGCCCGCGAAGCGCACCCGCCGGATTGGCGGTCGTATCGATCTCCACGTAGAACTGGGTGGGATCGCCGGCGAATTGTTTGGCTGCCGAAGTCACGGTGCCGGTCGGCTTGTTGTCGGCTGGATCGGCGAGTTGAATATTGATTGTCCCGCTGCCGGTCTGGCTCTGCACGGGAGCCGCCGCGGAGATGCCCGAATCGAGCAGCACTGCGCCGTTCTGTCCGGCGGCGCCGCTGCGAATCTGGAGTCCGGTGATGGTGACCGGACCGCCAAAGTTATAGTTCGCCACGAAATCGATCGCGTTTGGTCCCGGCGAAGTAGTGGTGTGCACGCGGATGGTCACGCCCGCCGAAGCGGTCAGTCCGCTGACCGGCGGAACCACGTTAGAAGGACGGAGCACCGTGCGGTAAAGAATGGTCGAAGTGGTGCCCGGGCCGCACGGTGGCTCGGCTCCGGAGCCCGGCAGAATATCGGATTGCGCCAACAGCGAGTTCGCACACAGTGCAACGGAGAGCAGAGTCAGCGCAAGTTTCATATAAAAACAGGTTTTGAGTATATGCGGGAATTCGAACCAGTTCAACAGGAAACTTGTTTGGTGCCTAACTGGGCTCCAGAGGCGGAGCCGGTTTGATTCGACTTACTAAGGCTACCGCGGCGACTTTTGCCAACCGAGCAAAGGCGCTCCGCGTGAGCATCCCTTCACGCCATACTCACCAAATCCTATCATCAACTTACAAAGACTCCCGTAAGTCGCCATGCTATTAGTAGGATAGGCCTCCAGGCCTGTCCAGGGGCGAGCGCAGTTCGCCAGAAGGTAACTATATGTCTCCAGAAACGAATCCCGAAACTCCCAAGCCGCGCGACAAACGCGCCTTCAACGCTTAATCCCCCGGCCCCTGGCCCCTGGCCCCCAACCCCTAACCCCCACCCCCAACCCCCGCTTTTCGGTACCCGGGACACTCCAAAACCGGCAGCCGCGGGTATTTCGCAAACCGGGCGTCCTCAAAGGACTTCCCGCATTGATAAAACACCGCCCCCCGTTCGCTGCGCACCAATCGCACGAACCGGCAGTCCGCGCACAGTCCGGCGTCCGCGCGAGCCTCGTCAGAGACCATGGCCCCCGCCCGTAACTGCCACAAAGAAAACCAGATGCCCCGCCGTCTCTAGGCTTCCCCACTCTTCTTTGTGAGTCCCAACACGGAATCCGGACCTTTTGAATCTTATTTGTAATCCGACCTGCATATCTCTTATACTGTGTGGTCGGTCCCCTTCGGGTGAACGCGACTCAGTTCTCGCTATTTCCGTAATTCTGGAGGAATTTCTTCCCATGCTATCGCTAAAGGGCACTAACGGTGTCGCGCGGCCTACGTCGATTCTGCGCATCCTTCTCGCTTTCCTCATCCTGGCGGCTCTCTGCTGCCCGCTCATGGCGCAGGAAAACGCGGGAGGCGAAGCCAATCTGAAACTCCCCGATCTCAACTCCGCTTCCTTTCTAGGCGGCATCAATGGCGGCACGCTGTTGATGGGAGGCCTCGTCGTCAGCGCCCTCGGGCTTGTCTTCGGCCTGATCATTTTCGTCCGGCTTCGCAACATGCCGGTCCATTCGTCCATGCTCGAAGTCTCTGAGCTTATCTACGAAACCTGCAAAACTTACCTCGCCACCCAGGGCAAATTCCTGATGATCCTGGAGTGCTTCATTGCCGTAATCATCGTGTTCTATTTCGGCTTCCTGCAAGGCTTCGCGTTCTACAAAGTCGCTATCATTCTGGCCTTCAGCGTGATCGGCATCAGCGGCAGTTTTTGTGTCGCGGCCTTCGGTATGCGCGTGAATACGTTTGCCAATTCCCGCACCTCGTTCGCCGCCCTGCGCGGCAAGCCGTATCCGTGCTACGACATCCCCCTGCAAGCGGGCATGAGCATCGGCATGTTGCTGGTGGCCGTCGAGCTGTTCATCATGCTGTGCATCCTGCTGTTCGTTCCGGGTGACTTGGCCGGGGCCTGCTTCATCGGCTTCGCCATCGGCGAATCGCTCGGCGCAGCGGCCCTCCGCGTGGCCGGCGGCATCTTCACCAAAATCGCCGATATCGGCAGCGACCTCATGAAAATCGTCTTCAAAATCAAGGAAGACGACGCCCGCAATCCCGGCGTGATCGCCGATTGCACCGGCGATAACGCAGGCGACTCCGTCGGACCTTCCGCCGATGGTTTCGAAACCTACGGCGTCACCGGCGTCGCCCTCATCACCTTTATTCTGCTCGCCGTCAAAGACCCCATCGTGCAGGTGCAACTCCTCGTCTGGATCTTCATCATGCGCATCATGATGGTGATCTCTTCGGCCGTCGGCTACTTCGTCAACGGCGCTCTCGCCAAAGCGCGCTACGCCAACGTCGACAAGATGAACTTCGAAGCCCCCCTCACCACCCTGGTCTGGCTCACCTCGATTCTTTCCATCGTACTCACCTACATCATCAGCGCGCTGATGATTCCCACCCTGGGCGGCGACAACACCTTGTGGTGGAAACTCGCCACGGTCATCAGTTGCGGCACCCTGGCGGGCGCGCTCATTCCCGAATTCGTCAAGGTGTTTACCTCCACCAATTCGCGCCACGTCCGTGAAATTGTCACCAGTTCGCGGGAAGGCGGCGCTTCGCTCAATATCCTTTCCGGTTTCGTGGCGGGCAACTTCAGCGCCTTCTGGCTGGGCTTCGCCATGCTCTTCCTGATG
Source organism: Candidatus Sulfopaludibacter sp. (assembly GCA_031292755.1). Lineage (GTDB taxonomy): Bacteria > Acidobacteriota > Terriglobia > Bryobacterales > Bryobacteraceae > Sulfopaludibacter. The sequence continues at coordinate 89,423 of JARLGM010000003.1, read as the reverse complement.
AGCATTGGCTATTTCATGAGCACCATGGGTTTTGCCGGCCTGATGGTCGCGCCGGCGGTATTCGCCTTCGGTTTGGTGGCCTTCGGGTTCCTCGGCATGGGCCCGGTCACCATCGCGGTCGATAGCTACGGCCCTGTCACCGATAATGCCCAGTCCGTCTACGAACTGTCCATGATCGAGACCCTGCCCAATATCTCCGCCGAAATCCAGAAGCAGTACGGTTTCAAACCGGATTTCGAAAAAGCCAAGGAGAATCTGGAAGAGAACGATGGCGCCGGCAACACCTTCAAAGCCACTTCCAAACCCGTGCTCATCGGTACCGCCGTAGTGGGCGCCACCACCATGATCTTTGCCACCATTGTCGCGCTCACCCATCACCTGACCGACAATATGGACAAGATCTCCATTATGCACGCGCCCTTCCTGCTGGGCCTCATCGCCGGCGGCGGGATCATCTACTGGTTCACCGGCGCCAGCGCTCAGGCCGTCACCACCGGCGCCTACCGCGCGGTGGAATTCATCAAGAAGAACATCAAGCTGGATAGCGCCGAAAAGGCCTCGGTCGCCGACTCCAAGAAGGTAGTCGAGATTTGCACCCAGTACGCCCAAAAGGGCATGCTCAACATCTTTCTGGTGGTCTTCTTCGCCGCCTTGTCGTTCGCCTTCCTCGAACCCTTCTTCTTCGTCGGCTATCTGATTTCCATTGCTCTGTTCGGCTTGTACCAGGCCATCTTCATGGCCAATGCCGGCGGCGCATGGGACAACGCCAAGAAGGTGGTCGAGACCGAACTCCACGCCAAAGGCACCGCACTGCACGATGCCTGCGTGGTGGGCGATACCGTCGGCGATCCGTTCAAGGACACCAGTTCCGTGGCCCTCAACCCCATCATTAAATTCACCACCCTGTTCGGACTCCTGGCCGTCTCCCTGGCCGTCAGCCTGAGCGCGTCGCAAGGGAATAACTTCACTACCGTCCTGTCGGCTGTCTTCTTCCTGATCGCTCTCGTTTTCGTGTACCGCTCTTTCTACGGCATGCGCATCGAAAGCAAATAGCAAAAACAGGAGCAAAAACAGGGGACAGACGTTTTTTAGCAAAAACAGGGGACAGACGTTTTTTTCGCCGCCTTTGCGAAAAACTCGTCTGTCCCCTTTTTTGCTCCTGTCCCCTTTTTTGCTCCTGTCCCCTTTTTTGCTCCTGACCCCTTTTTTGGGGCGCCGTTGTACAATCCAAAAGTCATGCACATTCCCCTGACGCCGATCCGCTGCCTCTACCGCGGAGTCGACCTCTACGCCAGGAAGACTGCCATCGTTTCCGGCGATAACCGCTTCACTTACGCCGAGTTCGGCGAACGCTGCGAACGCCTCGCTGCGGGACTGCTCGCCGCCGGCATACAGCCCGGCGACCGTGTCGCCTACCTCAGCTTCAATAACAACCAGCTCCTCGAGGGCTACTACGGCGCCCCCCTCGCCCGCGCCATCGTCATGCCGCTGAACGTGCGCCTGACCCCCGCCGAGCTCACCTGTATCATCAACCACGCCGAACCCCGTATCCTCATCTACGAGACCGATTTCGCGCCCCTCGCCGACCACCTCCGCGCCGCCTGCCCCTCCGTCGAACGTTTCATCGCCATCGGCCCGGAGTACGAAGCGCTCCTCGCCGCCGGACGCATCGCACGGCCCGACATCCGCTCCTTCGACGAATCCGCCATCTGCGAGCTCTTCTACACCAGCGGCTCCACCGGCACGCCTAAAGGCGTCATGCTCTCCCACCGCACGCTCTATCTGCACTGCTTCGCCGTAGCCGCCACTTACACCTACAGCGACAGCGCCGTGGAACTGCACACCATCCCGCTCTTCCACGCCAACGGCTGGGGCCGCCCCCAGTCCTGCGCCTTCATCGGACTCAAGCAGGTGATGGTGCGGCGCTTCGATCCCTCCCACGTCCTCCGCCTCATCCAGGAAGAAAAATGCACCGGCATGTCCCTGGTCCCCACCATGGCCAATGCCCTCCTGAACTGTCCCGACCTCGGCAAATTCGACACCTCCTCCATGCGCGAGATCGTACTCGGCGGCGCGGCCTCGTCGCCCGAACTCATCGCCCGCCTGGAACAGGCCTTCCACTGCAACGCCGCCGCCGGCTACGGGCTCACCGAAACCTCCCCGGTAGCCACCGGCGCCCGCACCAAAAGTACCATCGCCTACGCCAGTGACGAAGACCGCCTCGCCCGCCTCGCCTCCACCGGATGGCCCCTCCCCGGCTGCGAAGTCCGCGTCGTCGATCCGCACATGCACGACGTCCCCCGCGACATGCAGTCCGTCGGCGAAATCGTCATCCGCGGCGACCTGGTCATGGACGGCTACTTCAAGGAGCCAAAAGCCACCGAAGCCGTCATGAGCGACGGCTGGTTCCACACCGGCGATATGGCCGTGTGGGACGAAGAGACCTATCTCCAGATCGTCGATCGCAAGAAGGACATCATCATCAGCGGCGGCGAAAATATCTCCTCCATCGAGGTCGAGCGCGCCATCTTCGCCCATCCCGCCGTTCTCGAGTGCGCCGTCGTCTCTTCACCCGACCCGCAGTGGGGCGAGGTGCCCGCCGCCTTCGTCGTCCTCAAGCCCGGCCACGAACTCTCCGAAAAACAGCTCTGCGAATTCCTGCAAGGCCGCATCGCCCGCTTCAAAATGCCCCGGTGCTTCCAGTTCAGCGAACTTCCCCTGCCCAAAACCGGCACCGGCAAAATCATCAAGCGCCAGTTGCGCGAAGGCCTTTGGGTCGGGAAGGACCTCAGAATCCAAGGATAGACTCCATGTGGCAGCAAAACTACACACCCATCGCCGGCAGCCTGGCGTGGTCGGCGCTGGTCGCCGGCCTGCCCATCTTCGCCATGCTCTTCCTGCTCGGCATTCTGCGCAAACCGGCCTGGTTGGCTTCCCTCATCGGGCTGGCCACGGCGGTCATCGTGTCCGCCGTAGCGTATGGCATGCCCACCGGCCAGCTCACCGCCGCCGTGACTTACGGCGCGGCCTTCGGACTCTTCCCCATCGGATGGGTGGTCTTCTCCGCCATCCTGCTCTATCGCATCACCGTGGAGAGCGGCAAGTTTGAACTGCTCAAGAACTCCATCGGCAATCTCACCGGCGACCGGCACCTGCAAGCCCTGCTCATCGCTTTCTCCTTCGGTGCCTTTGTCGAAGGTGCCGCCGGATTCGGCACCCCCGTCGCGGTCGCCGGCGCCATGCTCGCCGGCCTGGGCTTCACCCCCTTCTATGCCGCCGCCATTTGCCTGCTGGCCAATACCGCGCCCGTGGCCTTCGGCTCCATCGCCATCCCCATCACCACCCTCGCCGGCACCACCGGACTGCCACTCGACCGTCTCAGCGCCGGCGTCGGCCGCATCTGCGCGCCCGTCTCCCTCTTCGTGCCGGCCTACCTGATTCTCGTCATGTCCGGCTGGAAAGGCCTGCGCAGCGTGCTGCCCGCCGCCGCCCTGTGCGGCGTCACCTTCGCCGGCACGCAGTTCCTGGTCTCCAACTTCGTCAACGCCCAGCTCACCGATATTCTGGCCGCACTCGCATCCATGCTCTCCCTCCTGCTGTGGATTCGCCTGTGGGGCCGGTCTACCGGCCGGTCCTCCGGCGATAAACTAGAGGTGGCCCTCGCCTGGGCGCCCTACGCCCTGCTGGTGATCTTCGTGCTGCTGTGGGGATACAAACCCATCCAGACCCAACTCGACGCCGTCACTCACTCCATCAACTGGTCCGGATTGCACAACACCATTCTGCGTATGCCGCCGGTGGTCGCCCAACCTTCGCCCTATCCCGCCGTCTTCAAATTCTCGTGGCTCTCCGCTTCCGGCACCGCCTGCCTGTTCGCCGCCATTTTAGGCGCGATCGTTGTTGGCTTGAGCCCGGCCCGGTTTGTCATAGTGCTCGGCCAGACCGCCCGCCAACTGGCCCTCGCCGAACTGACGCTGGCCGCCGTCCTGGCCCTGGCCTTCCTGATGAACTACTCGGGAGCCACCGCCACGCTCGGCCTGGCCTTCGCCGCCACCGGCGTATTTTTCCCTTTCTTCAGCGCGCTCCTGGGATGGCTTGGGGTTTTTCTCACAGGCAGCGATACCTCCGCCAACGCCCTATTCGGTACCCTACAGGTAGTGACGGCCCATAAGCTCGGCATGAACGCGGTGCTCATGGCATCGGCCAATTCCGCCGGCGGCGTGATGGGCAAAATGATCAGCCTCACCAGTATCGCGGTAGCCGCCTGCGCCACCAACATGAAGCGCGAGGACGAATCCCTCCTCTTCCGCTTCACCCTGAAGCACAGCGTCTTCCTCGCCTCCGTCATCGGCCTCATCGTGGTGTTCTACGCCTACGTGATGCCGGGATGGGCGCCATGAGGCTGCTCCCGTTCCTGCTGGCCCTGCCCCTCCTGGCACAACAGTTCCCCGCCATTGAAGGCCAGAACCTGCTCGACCAAAAGGTGAAATTCCCGAACGGCCATCCCGCCGTCGTCGTCATGGGATTCACTCATGCTTCGCAGAATCAGACCAAGGCTTGGGCCCAGCGCATCGGAACCCAGTTGCCCCTTTACTCCATCGCCGTGCTGGAAGACGCTCCGCGCCTCGTCCGCGGCATGGCCTCGCACGGCATCAAGAGCGGCACTCCCGAAAACCAGCGCGAGCATTTCCTCCTGGTCTACCGCAACGAAAAGGAACTCAAGCAGGCCGCCGGTTTCTCCACGCCCGATGACGCCTACATCCTGGTACTCGACAAGTCCGGCGTCATCCATTGGAAATTCCACGGACCCGTTACCGACTCGGCCTTCGATCAGTTGAAGACGCAGGTCCAGCAAGTCGAAACGACGCCTCAATTTCCGCCGTAGCCCGCTCCCGCAGGCCAGGCGGTTCGATCGCTTCCACACGCGAACCCAGCCCGTCGCCCGCCGCCAGGGCGGCGGCGCATTGGGAAAGCGGCATTGGGTCCGCTCCTTGTTCGGTGGATAGACGAACAGAGTCACCCTACCGTTAACCGCCTTCTCCGCCGATATAGAGTGCAGGTCAACTGAACCATGCTCCCCGACGATCATTTTCAAGATCTGGAGCAACTCCCGCAGTTTCCCGGGATTGCCACCAAGGTATTGCGCGTGTTGTCGCGCGACGATGCCCGCATGGCCGAGATCGCGGGGCTGATCCGCGCCGATGCCGCCCTGTCGTCCGAATTGCTCCGCATCGTCAATTCGCCGCTTTACGCCGTACCGTCGCGCATCAGCGGCATTCAGCAGGCCCTGGTATTCCTGGGGTTCGACGAAACCCGCCGCTTCGTCCTCGCGGCGTCCATGAAGTCTTTCTTCCGCACCGCCATGCGGATGGATCTGCTACGCGGCATCTGGCGTCACAGCCTGGCCTGCGCCATCGTGTGTGAAGAGCTATCCATCGCGTGTTCCGCGTCGGAAGGCCGTGACGACCGCGCCTATACCACCGGACTGCTCGCCGATATCGGCCGCCTGGGCCTGTTCGTGGTGCACCCGCGCCGCTACTCGGAACTTCTCACCAAGCCGGTAGCCGGCAGTGATCCGCTAGAGCAGGAGCGGCAGGTGTTTGGTATCGATCACTGCCAGGCCGGCGCGTGGCTGGCCGCCAAGTGGGGGCTCCCCGAGGAAGTGAAACGGGTGGCCGCCACCCATCACAATCCGCCGGCCCCGGCCGCTGTCGATCTGGAAAAGCTGGTCCAAACCGGCGTGCTGCTGACCGGCGTGCTCGGCTTCGACGTGGCCGCGCCGCCTCACACCATGCAGGAGATCCGGGCCCTGCTCCCCCACGAGGCGCAATATCGTTTCGATCCCGACCCGGTCACCATGAAAGCGCGCATCACCGACAAACTGGATGCGTTCGATTAGGAGGTGAAAGCAATCGCTGTTCTTATCTTGTCGATTCCCGCGCTACCAGGGTGGGCTCGATCCACAGCGTGGTCACCGGCTTCTTCCGTTTCGCCCCGATGGCCTTCACCAGAATCTCCGCGGCCTGCTGGCCGATTCTGGTGCTGGCCTGATCCACCGTGGAGAGCGGCACGCGGAGTAAGTCCGAATAATGGACATTGCCCGCGCCAATCACCTTGATCTCCTCCGGAATACGGATGCCCGCTTCCAGAATTGCCTTCATCGCGCCCGCCGCCGTCGGATCGTTGTATCCGAAGATCGCATCCGGCCGCGGCTCCAGCGACAGCAGTCGCCGGGTGGCTTCATAGCCGCTGGCGTCGTCGGTGGCCGGCAGAATGTACGATTCGTTCACCGGAATTCCCGCCGCTGCCAGGGCCGCCCGGTATCCCTTCAGCCGGCCGCTGCCGGGATTCGGCTGCGGCCCGGCGATGTGCGCAATTCTCCGGCAGCCGCGCTCGATCAGGTGGTCTGTCGCCAGTTTTCCGATGGCCTCATCGTCCGCCCCCACGTACGAGGCCTGGCGCTCGGGAAACCGCCGGTCGATCAGGACATAAGGCACACCGCGCGCCTCAATGCGGTCGAATACATCGGCCGCGGAAGGAGACTGCGCCGACGCCAGAATCAGCCCGTCCACCTGCCGTCCCAAAAGCCGGTCGATCTCGCTCGCCTCCAGCACCGAATCTTCTTCCGAGTTACAGATCACCACGTCATAACCCAGGGGCCGGATCGACGTGCCGATGCCTTTGGCAATTTCGGCGAAGAACGAATGCATCAGGTCGGGCACAATCACCCCGATCATGAACGTGCGCCGCGCGGCCAGGCTGCGGGCCACCCAGTTCGGCTGATAGTTCAGTTCCTTGATGCGCGCCAGCACCCGGCTGCGCGTCTCCGCGCCCACATCGGCGCAATTGCGCACCACCTTGGACACGGTCATGACAGACACGTTGAGATCTTTGGCGATATCTTTCAGGCGAACCGGCGCGGTGGGAATATTTGGCATGGGGATGCGGAGCCCAAGTGGCGGCCTCGTTGTCTATGGTACTGAAATTGGTACCCTGTGTCGATGATGTAAGCGGTTGCGCCAGAGCGCGCCATCCTACAAGTTGGTACAATCTGCTCAATCATATGGCACCCGAAGCTACTCGATATTGCTCGGAATGCGGCCGCGCCACGCCCGCCGACGAACTGGCGCATTTCGGCGATCGCCTCATTTGCCCCTACTGCAAAGACGCCTACACCCAGAAGTTGCGGGAGGGGGTGGCGCCCGTGGCGGCGATCTCCTATGCCGGCTTCTGGATCCGCTTCGTGGCCTACATGATCGACGCCATCATCCTCGCGGTGGCGATGGGCATCGTTCAGTTCGCTATCCTGGGCAGCTTTATCAGCTTTCCCCATTTCGACCCCGGAACCCGTCCGGAACTGATGATTGCCCCGATGCTCGGCATGTTGGGAGTGCTCTCCGTGGTGAGTATCGCAATCGGTTGCGCCTACGAATCGTTCTTCGTTTACAAGTTCGGCGCCACACCCGGAAAAATGGCCCTGAGTCTCAAAGTGGTGCGGCCCAACGGCGGCCCGATCGACCTGGGGCGCGCGGTGGGCCGTTACTTCGGCAAGATGCTCAGCGGTATTATTCTCTATATCGGCTACATCATGGCCGGCTTCGATTCCGAAAAGAAGGCTCTGCACGACATGATCTGCGACACCAGGGTAATTCGGACCCGGAGCTGACCGCGCCAGCCTGACCCGGACCGATGCCCCTGCCCTGCGCCCGCTGCCAAACGCCGCTGCCCCAGTGGGAGCTTGTCTCCGGCGATCGCGCGGTATGTACGGGTTGCGGCTCGCCGAATCGCGTACGCGTCTTTCCCGCGTTGCTGGCGGCGGAACGGCCCGTGCGCCCCGATGCCGCCGCGGAAGGGGAAGCCGCCTGCTTCGATCATCCCGGCAAACGAGCCGTGGCCTCCTGCCGGCAGTGCGGGCGCTTTGTGTGCCAGCTCTGCGCCATCCAGTTTGGCGCGGATACCTGCTGCCCTTCCTGTGTGGCCGCGGGCAGCGGACCGGCCAACGCCGTCAACACCGATACGTCCCGCATCTTGTACGATTCGGTGGCGCTCATCCTGCCGCTGGCGTCGCTGGTCTTCTGGCCGCTGACGGCGCTCACAGGCCCGGCCACCGTGGTCTTCTCGCTCATGAAGTGGCGTCGGCCCTTGAGTCTGGTGCGCCGCTTTCGCTGGCGATTCGTGGTGGCCATCGCCATCGGACTGGGCGAACTCGGCGCGTGGATCTGGGGCATTCTGTATTTTGTGGCGCGCTCCAAAATGGGGAATTCATGACCAACGGCGACCGCTATCGCAAATTGCCCGGCCGCCGGCGCGGCTTGTTCAAAGGCGCCTCGCTGTGGATGGGGCCCGACCACCTGCTCTCGGTCAAGTCCCTTCGGATTCGCGAAGAATATAAGCGTTTTCACTTTCGCGATGTGCAGGCCATCGTGGTGGCGCGGGCACCGCGCTTTCACTTGTCCACGCGCGATCTGACGGTCGCCCTTCTCTGGCTCGCCGCGTACCTGGCCGCTGTCAATCTGCGGCCGCACGCTACGTGGATTTTGTGGGGTCTCGCCGCGGCGCTGTTGCTGGCGTGGGTTCTGATTTCCGCCCGCTGGAGCTGCCGCTGCCGCATCTATACCGCCGTCAGCCGCGAAGAGCTGCCCTCCATCGATCGCATCTGGACCGCCCGGAAGTTCCTCGACCAGGTCACGCCGCGCATCGCTGAAGTGCAGGGCGCTCTGCCGGACGATTGGGCCGAGTCCGCCGAAGCGCTGACTCCCGGCCCTTCCGCGCAATCCGCGATTGTGCCGCCGGACCGGGACGTGCTGCACCCGGATGCGCGCGTCCATACCGCGGCTGCCGGCATCTTCGTTGCCACGCTGTGGGCCAATGCCCTCGCCAACCTGCTGGTGCTCCATTCGAATACCGCGGCCGCCAGTTGGACGCAGATTTTCTTTGGTCTCGCCCTGCTCGCCGAAACTGTGATTCTGTTTGTCGAGTACCATCGCGGTCTGCTCCGCCGTCCCATGCAGAGACTGGCCATCGCGAACCTGGTGGCCGTGGGCGCCATGTATTATGTCAGGCAGATGATTTTCAGTTTTAGCGCGGCCGCCAAACAGCCGAATGCCGACCTGAGGATCCCCACTTTCTATGCCGGCGACGCACTGACGCGCGGCATCGGCGCCGGCGTTTGCCTCATACTGGGGCTTGTAGGAGCGGGCATCATCTTCCTGCACAAGAGACCCCAATGACGGCTGCTGCCCTTCATCAACGCTGCTGGAATCACGAAGGCCGGGAAGCCGTGTGCCGCTGCCCCGAATGCGGCCGCTCTTTTTGCCGCGAGTGCGTCACCGAGCACCACCGGCGCCTGCTCTGCGCCGCCTGCCTGGCACGGCTGGCGCGCCAAACAGAGCCGCGGACTCAGGGCCGCCGGAATCTGCTGGCGGCAGCTATGCTGTTCGGCGGAGTCGTTCTTGCCTGGCTGCTCTTCTTCGGCGCGGGGGAGGGCATTCTGGCTCTTGCGGGGCGGGGGTAATGCAATCTGACGCTCTCTCCCTGCTGGAAGAAGCCGTCCACCTGCTGCGCGAAGCGGGCTTCACTTCCCTGGTCCGCCACTGGACCGGCAGCGTTCCCTTGGCCGTGGCGTTTCTGGTCTGCTGGAACAGCGTGACCGGCGGGATCGCCACCGATGTCCAATGCGTCGGCGGATCTCTGGCACTGGCGCTGCTGCTGGTGTGGATGCACTGCCGGCGCGCCGTGTTCGCCGGGCGTTTGATGCGGCACCTGAGCGGCGCGCCCGCGGTGCCCTGGACTTTCGCCCGCGCCTGGCGTTTCACCGCCCTCCAGGCATCTCTCGCCGCCACCAAGCCGCTGGCGCTTTTCATCGGACTTCTCGTACTCTTCCCGTTCGCTCGTGTGGTCGCCTTCTACCGCTCTGCCGCCGCGCTCGGCGATCGTCCGGACCTGGACCCGCGCCAGATCGTGCAACACGCGCGCCGCCTCGCCAGCCTGGATTTCGGCCAGACATGGAAGCTGTTGCCGCTGCTCCTGCTGCTGCTGTTAGCCGTATTCGCCAACATTACTTTGACGGTGGCGATGCTGCCCCAACTGGTCCGCATTCTGACCGGGTACGAATCCGCCTTGAGCCGCAGCGGCCAGTATTTCTTCCAGAATCCCCTGTTCTTCGTGGTCGTGCTGGTGCTAACCTGGCTGGCTTTCGATCCGTTTGTGCAAGCGGTCTACTGCGTACGTTGTTTCTACGGTGAATCCCGCGAGACGGGCGAGGACATTCGTGTGGGCTTGCGCCTGTTGCGTGCGCCGATTCCTACCGCCGCGCTTTTGCTCGCCGCCGGCGTGTTCTGCGCGCGCGCGGCCGACGCGGTGTCTGCCGTCGATCTGCAACAGAGCGTCCGGCACGCCATGCAGGCCCCCGGCTACGCCTGGCGCATTCCGCCGCCCGCCGCCAAAACTACTGGCCCGACGCCTTGGATCGTCACCATCACCGACCGCATGGTCAACGGCCTGAAGAACGGGTTGAAAGAACTCGGCAGGCTCATCATGAAGGTCCTGGAATGGATTTTCGACCGTCTCGGCGTGCAGCCGAATCCGCAGGGCGGCCCGCTTCCTTCCACCGGGCTCCACTGGAGCCTCTACGTTCTGATGGCCATCATTCTCGCGGTGCTGGCGTGGGCCATTTACCGGCGCCGTTTGTTCCAGCGCCGCCGGGCGCACTCCGCGCAGGCGGAACCGGTCCCAGTGGTGCGCCTGGAAGAAGAAGGGCTCTCCGCCGGCCGTCTGCCGGAAGAGGCGTGGCTGGAGCTTGCCGCAGAGTGTCTGCGCGAAGAGAAACTGCGTCTGGCCCTGCGTGCCTTCTTCCTGGCGAACCTGGCGTGGCTCGGCCGCCTGGAGTTCCTGTCGCTCGACGCCGCCAAGACCAATCGCGAATTCGAGTTGGAACTGCGCCGCCGCGCCCGCCCATTTCCCGAGGCGCGCGAATTGTTCTCCGGCAATGTGGCCGGCTTCGAACGCGCCTGGTACGGGCAGCACGAAGTCTCGCGCCGGCAGGTAGAAGAACTGCGCGAGCACAGCGACGGCATGAAGCGCATCCTCGCGCCGGCCGCCCGGGAGACCGCGGCATGAAGTCCTGGATCCTGGCCCTGATCCTTGCCGGCGGCCTCGTCTATGCCGCCCTGTACCTGTTCAACCTTCAGTTCGCCGCCGGCGAAGTGTACCCGGAATACTCCACCCTGCGCACCGACCCCAAGGGCGCGCGCCTGCTCTACGACAGTCTTGCGGCGCTGCCCGGCATCGCCGTGGAGCGCAACTATCGCGCCCTCGAGTTTCTGCCCGATGGCGTCACCGTGTTCCTGCTGGCCATTCCCGCGGAAGATTTCGGCGACAGTTCCGAACCCTACCTCCGCGTCCTGGAGCAATCCGCGCGCCGCGGCAACCGCATGGTGGCGGCACTCACTCTGCCGCCGGACGGCAAGCTCCCCAAGTTCGAGGAACTCGCCAAACGGTGGAACGTGCAACTCGCCCTTGACGATAAGGTTCGCCGCCATTCTCTTTATTTCACCAATGCCAGGGAATGGACCTCCCTGTATCGCCTCGGCGCCAAACAGATGATGATCGAGCGCGCCTTCGGCAAAGGCAGCGTGGTGCTGTTCGCCGGCAGCGACGACTTCACCAACATGGCCACGGTGGCGTCCGACCGGCTGAACCTGGTTACGCTCGCGATCGGTCCCAACGCCCACATCGTTTTCGACGAGCAGCATCTCGGCATCGCCGAATCGGGCAGCGTAGTGGCTCTGGCCCGCCGCTTTCACCTTTTGGGCGTGGGATTCGGGCTGGCCCTCTGTGCCGCCCTGCTCCTCTGGCGCCACGGCGTGGATTTCCCGCCGCCCGCCCGCGCCCCCGCCGTCACCCGCTTGGCCGGCCGCACCTCTCACGCGGGCCTGGTCACGCTGCTGCGCCGCCACATTCCTCCGCGCGCCCTGGCCTCCGCCTGCTGGCAGCAATGGCTCAGTGGCAATCGCGGCGCCCTGACGCCCGCCCGTTTACAGAAGGCCGAATCCATCCTCACCGGCGCCGCCGACCGGCCCGTGGAGGCCCTGCGCGAAATTCAAGCCGTGCTGCACGCGAAAGGAGACCTTTGAACCTCGACCAGTTTCAATCCGCCATAGAGTCCGCGCTTGCCGGAATCCGCAAGGTCATCATCGGGCAGGATGACGCCATCCGGTATTCGCTGGTGGTGGTGTTGTGCAACCAGCACGCGCTCATTGAGGGTGTCCCCGGACTGGGCAAGACGCTGCTCGCGCGCACCCTGGCCGCCGTGCTCGGCTCCGAATTCAAACGCATTCAGTTCACCCCGGATCTGATGCCCGCGGACATCACGGGCACCAACATCTTCAATCTCCAGCGCAACGAATTTTCGCTGGTGAAAGGGCCGCTTTTCACCACCTTCCTGCTGGCCGACGAAATCAACCGCGCACCCGCGAAAACGCAATCGGCGCTGCTCGAAGCCATGCAGGAGCGCACCGTCACCATCGATCGCGAAACCCATCGCCTGTCGCCCCACTTCACCGTGTTCGCCACCCAGAACCCCATCGAGTCCGAAGGCACCTATCCACTGCCGGAAGCGCAGAAGGACCGTTTCATGCTGAAGATTTCCATGACGTGGCCCACCGGCGATGACGAGTTCTCCCTGGCCTCGCGCAGCCTCGGCGACGCCGCGCCGGAGTCCGTGCTGCTGCGCGGCGAAGTGAGTCCCTGCCTCTCGGAAGCGGAACTGGCCGGCCTGCGGACCGCGCTGGAGGCGCTGCTGGTGAGCCCGCAGTTGATCGACTACGCCGTCCAGGTAGTCCGCCGCACGCGCACCGACGATAACATCCTGGTGGGCGCCGGACCGCGCGCCACGCAATCGCTGTTACGCGCCGCGCGCGCCTGGGCGGCACTCTCCGGCCGCGATTTCGTTAGTCCCGACGACATCCGCGCCGTGGCCGTGCCGGCACTGGAACATCGCCTGCTCCTGCGGCCGGAATCGGAACTGGAAGGAGTGCGCGCCAGCGAAGTCCTCGACCGCATTCTCCACGAAGTGCCGGTGCCCCGGTAAGCGCGGCCCTCCGGTCCGCGGCGCTCGCAGGTCGTTCACCGACGTATCAAAAACACCGCTTGCTGACGCGCGCGGCTCGGATCGGAGCCGCGAACGTGAGTGAGCGATCTTCGTGAAACCTATCGCTTCCCCACCTCTAACACCACCGGCCGGGCCGCCGACCCCACCGCCGGGTCGTAATACTCGTACACACGCGATTGGAACGTGCGCGCCCGAATCGGGTACTTCGCCCGCAGCCGGTAATGCAGCGCCACGCTATCCCCCGCCGCCAGCGAATCGAAATACAGAATCGCCTGCGTGGCAGTCTGCGTGAATTTCTCCAGACGCCCGCTGTTCCGTCCCGCGCTCTTCTCCTGGTACGCCTGCAGGTCTTCGCTCAGCAACTCGAACCCCGGCGGAATCCCCAGGTCCACCATCACCATGTTGGCCGCTTTCCCCAGGTTATTCCGCACCGTCGCGGTCGCCGTCGCCACATCGTCCTGCGCGAGCCGCGTCCGGTCGTACGTCACCGTAATCGAAAGCGGTTCGTTCGCGGGCTTCTCCGTCCATGGAATAAAATATCGCCCGGCCACCTGGTACGCCAGCCCGCCTTTGCCGTTGAACCGGATCTCCACGTTCTGCGCCGCCTTGCCATCCACGCCCTTAAATACGAACTGATGCAGCAGGTCGTTATTCGCCGGCGTCAACGCCAAGGTCTGCACCGTCCTGCCGTTGAGCGAGATCTCCACCGTCCCCCGCACGTCCGCCGCGCCTTTTTCCGTCGAGAGCAGCAGCGCCCGCAGTGCCATGATGGTGGCCTGCGTTGTCCCCCACGCACCCGTGGCATCCTTCTTCGATGCCAGATACGCCAGCGCCTTGCGAGCCGCTTCGGAAGCCTCGCCCCATTTCAGCAGCGCCTGCACCGCCAGTCCGGTAGTCTCTACCGCCGCGCTGGCGCCCGTGGAATACACGCCGGTCTCCTGCGACGCCCACCACGCCTGATCGTTTTTTTCCGTGCGCGCATCCAGCAGCAACCGCATGGCTTCGCCGGTGAACGCCCGATCCCTGGCGTAATCCACCGCAAAATTGGCCACCACCGCCAGCGTGTACGCATCCATCTTCCCGTCCATGTGACGGCCCACGTACTCGCGCGCGCGGTCCACCGCCGCGCCACGATACCCGGTATTCTGCAGCGCCCACCCCAGGTACGCCGTAATCCGCGTCACATCGCTGTTATACCGGTTCGTGGCGCCCTCATTGATGAACGATGCATCCGGCTTCCAACTGCCGTCCGCCTGCTGCTGCCCCGCCAGCCACTGCTGCGTCCGTTCGATCAGTTTCGGATCCACATCGTACACCTTGCTCATGTCCGAAAACTCCATCAGCCCGTACGCCGTCAGAATCTTGTTCGCCGGCGGATTTCCAAACCACGAAAATCCGCCGCCCGGCACCTCGAACGTCAACAGCCGCTGATACCCGTTGGCGATGAAACCTTCCGCCTTGGCATGAACCTCCGGCGTCAGCTTTTTCATGCGCTTCATGTAAGCCAGCGCCAGCACATTGGGATACGTGCTGGAAGAGGTCTGCTCGAAACACCCACCCGGCATCCGCAGAATGCTGTCCATCCCTTCGATCACCTGGCTCAATGGCCCCGGATACAGCCGCACCAGCACCGCGCTCGCATCCGGAATCGCCGTGCCCGGGAAATTCACCGCGTGCTGCACCGCGCTCTCCAGCCGCCCGTTGAACACTACACTCTGCTCGCGCCCGTTCGGCACGACTTCGATTTCGCGCACCACAATGTCCGCCCGTCCGCCCATCCGCGCCGAAAGCGTCAGTTTGAATTTGCCGATCCGCTTGGCCTCCACGGTAAACTGCGCGCCGCCCACGCGGCCGGATTCCACGTCGAGCCTTTTATCGGCCGTATCCTCCACCAGCGCATACCAGTCGGCTGCCTTCAATTGCAACTCCACCGCGCCCTTCGTCCCCGAGTAGTTATAGACCGCCACCGGAATCGAAACCCGGTCGCCCTGCGTCAGCGTCACCGGCAGATCCAGGTCCGTGAAGAAATCCTGAAACACTTTGATGCTGCCCGTGGCGCTGCCCAACGCCCCCCGCGGCGTCGAGGCCATCAGCGCCATGCGCCACGTCGTGATGGAATCGGCCAGCGGAATGGAGATGCTGGCATCGCCGTTCCCATCGGTAATGATCTCCGGATTGATGTACAGCGCTTCGGGAAAGTATGAGCGCGTCCGCGGCGCCGCCGCGCCGTCCAGTTTCTTGACGCCGACGCCGTCCGCCACTTTGAAAGCCGCATTTTCGGCAAACTCCCTGCGCATCATCATGGGAGCAGCCATCGGCATCGCCCCAGCCGGCGCGCCAGTCGCCACGCCGCCCAGGATCCCACCCATGACTCCGCCGCCTCCTCCGAATCCGCCCCGCGCGAATCCGGCCTGAGACATTACCGCCACCTCAACCAGTCTGCCGCCATCCTGATGCCGCAGTGCCGCCGATATCACCGCCCGATCCCGCGCGCTCAGCGCGAGCTTCCGCGAAACCCTCTCGGCGCCACCGGATACCGCCAGTTCGTATTCGCCCGGCGGAATCCCCGCCAGCGTGAACCTTCCGTCGCTATTGGCATGCGCCATCCGCTGCTCGCCGTCCGCGGCGGTCAGCGTCACCGTAGCTCCCTCCACCGCGCCGCCCTGCTGGTCCACCACGACTCCGGCCACTTCCGCGCGGCCGTTGAAAGCCCCGCGATCGTGTTCCACACTCACATCCACGGCGCTCGCCCCCGCGCTGGGCCGCCCTACAATCTGCCTCCGCGCCATCAACCCGGCCACCACATCGTCCGCGGTATTGAACTGCTTGTCCGGCCCCGCGCTGCGCAGCACGAAGTACGTCTGCTGCGTCCACGGCTGGCGAGTCAACTGCACCTTGGTGCCCCATGCGTCGGTGACCTCTTTGCCCGAGGCAGACACCTTCCGGATCAGTGCCGTCCGGTAGCGCCCCGTGTACTCCGCCGCTTTCGCCATCGGCGCCGCCCGCCCCACCTCGGTCTCGAACCGGTTGCCCGCGTTCATCTCCGTGGCCGCGAACAGCGCCCGCGCCGCCAGCTCTCGCGGCGCCCCCTGCGCCCCCACAACTTCCGGCATCCCGATCGAGTGGATCTCGTACCGCGGCTTCATCGCCTCCTGCTCCAGGTAGAAGAACACCTTCGCAAAGCCCGGCTGCTTCTCCGCCAGCGCGAATACCGCCTCGTCCACCACCTGCAGCCCCAGCGCCGCCTGCACGCCCTGCCCTCGCGAATTCGTCACGCGGAAGCGGATCCGCGCATCCTCTCCCGGTCTATAACTGGCGGACTCCACCGCCGTCTCCACCTTCAGTTCGTCCGCCGGCTGCACGAACAGCAGCCTGTGGTCGCCCACTGTCCTCGCGTCCCGGCCGAACAGGTATGCGTTGCAATCGAGCGTTCCCGCCAAATCCGGAGTGGCCGTCATCGTCAGTTCCGCCTGTCCGTTCACCAGGTCCAGATCGCGCGTCAGCACGGTCTGCCCTTCCTTCACGATGTCCACGTACACCGCCCCGCCCTGCTTCGTCGAAAAGATGCGCAGCCGCATCGCGTCGCCCGCGCGGTACACCGCCCGCTCCGCGCGCAGCAGCACCTGGTCCTCGCCCTGCCGCAATTCCAGCGGCACCGTGGCAGTTAGCCGGTTGCCCTCCGCGTCGCTCGCCTCCACGCGAATGCCGCCCGCGTCTTTCACCCGGACCACCGCCACCCCGCCCGCATCCGTCTTCACCTTCTGATCCGCATTCCCCTGCGCGTGCACCGTCAGATCGGCCGCCGCCGGGGCACCGTCCGCGTAGGACGCCAGCACAAACACCTGGTTTTCCAAGTGCGGCGCCATCGTTCCACCCTCCGGCACCGCCGTAATCAGCAGCGGCGACTCGCTCACCGTCACCGGCTCGCCGCGCGTCTCCGCGTGTCCTGCCGAATCCTTCACCGTCGCTTCAATCAACACTCGTGCCGCGCCCTGCGTGTGCGCACGACCGGCGAAATAAGCCGGCAGCCGCAAGTCGAATCGATACGCGCCGTCCGCATCCGTCTTACCGCCCACTTGCCCGGCCTCGAACCTCTCCACGTCCATCCCCGAAGCCTTCACCGTAACTTCGGCCAGGTCCACTGGC
Source organism: Candidatus Sulfopaludibacter sp. (assembly GCA_031292755.1). Lineage (GTDB taxonomy): Bacteria > Acidobacteriota > Terriglobia > Bryobacterales > Bryobacteraceae > Sulfopaludibacter. The sequence goes on along the minus strand of JARLGM010000003.1, from coordinate 72,166 downwards.
TTGCCGAAGAAATAATTAGCGCGCACCGTCCCCGTCACGTGGCCGCCCGGGCGGTAGCCGTGCGCCGCTTTCGCAAACTCCACCGCCACCTTGAACTTCGGCAGAACATACCGCTCCACCTGCAGCGCCAGCTCCGCGCGATTCTCGCCCATCAGGGCGCGCAGGTGGTAGGTGCCCAGGTTGACCTCGTCCGCCAGTCCGAATTCCGCCGACGCGATCCCGAACCGGTCCGTCTGCGCCGCCTTCCGGAACACCTTGTTGCCGCGCGAATCTTCCACTTCGAACGTCAGCGCGCGGTTCGCCGTGGCCTCGTGCCGCGACCGGTCCAGCGCCAGCGCCCTCACATGCATCGTCTGCCCCGGCTGGTAAATGGGCTTCTCCGTGGTCAGCAGGATCGAAGCTTTGTCCTCCAGCCGCACCTGCTCGCTATACTCGGCCGCGCCAATCGGCGTTTCCACCGCGTACCGCAGCGTATAGGCGCCCGTTACCCCCACCGGCAGCCGGAACTGCGCCTCGGCCGTCCCGCGCGCATTCAGCCGCCCCGAGAACAAAAGCTGCCCCTTCGCTCCTTCAATCCGCAGCGTCGAGCCGCCCGCAACCGGCTGGTTCTTGGAATCCGTCAGAATCACCCGCACCGCCGCGTTGCCGCCCGCGAGGTACGTCTGCTGCCCCAGAATATGCACCACCGGCCTGCGCAGAATGCTCGAAATCGAATCCGTGCCCTCCAGCGCCGGCTCCTTCTGCCCGCTATACGTGAAGCAATACCGCACCCGGTGCCAAACCAGGTCCTCCACCGGCAACGCCTTGCTCAGCGGCACTTCCACGCTCCACGTGCCCGGAGCGGCGCCCGCTTCCACCCGCAGCTCTACCCGCCCCAGTACCTCATCTTCGGGACTTAGCACTTCCACCGTAAGTTGCCCCGCGCCTGCCTGAGTACCGCGGTTAGGAATACTTACTCGCAGAGTTCCGTTTGTGTAAGTAGCGCCTGCTTCGGATTCCGCCTCCGGCAGCCCTTGCACTCTAACTGCGATCGCGGCCAGTAATGCCGCCAGAAAAATGAGAGTCCACGCGAACCGGTATTTCATTTCGAGCTCCTGGACGCACGAAGACTTGGACCGCGCCAATGCGCCGATTGTTCCCGTCCGTCACTGTGGAATGTCCCCTCACGCCGCTTCCTTTCACAACTGCACCCCGCGATACACTTGTCTCCGTGACAAACAGGCGTACTTTTTTCCAATCGGCCGCCGCACTGCGGTTCGCCGCCGCCGCACAAGCCGCTCCCCAATCGCAAACCGCCCGCCAATACTGGCTCGAGGTCCTCGACCGGCTCGCCGGCCCGGTCCTGAGTCACCTCGCCGCCGGAACCCTGAAGCGCGAAATGCCCGTCGAGTCCCTCACCGGCAATGTCGCCGACCGCCGCAAATACACCCACCTCGAGGCCTTCGGCCGGCTCCTCGCCGGCATCGCTCCGTGGCTCCACGTAGACCTCGACCCCGGCCCCGAGCGGGACATCCAGCAGCGCTACCGCACGCTCGCCCGCGACGCCGTGCGCAGCGCCACCGACCCCGCCTCCCCCGACTTCCTCAATTTCCACGAAGGCGGCCAGCCCCTGGTCGATTGCGGTTTCCTCGCGCAAGCCATCCTCCGCGCGCCCGCCGAACTCTGGACCCGCCTCGACCCCTCCACGCAGAAGAATCTGGCCGCCGCCCTCATCTCTTGCCGCGTCATCCAGCCCCCCTTCAACAACTGGCTCCTGTTCGCCGCCACCGTGGAAGCCGCCCTCGCCGTGATGGGAGAGCGTTGGGACACCATGCGCATCGATTACGCCATCCGCCAGCACCGCGAGTGGTACCTCGGCGACGGCGTCTATGGCGATGGCCCGCACTTCCACTTCGATTACTACAACAGCTACGTCATCCAACCCATGCTGGTGGACGTGCTGCGGGCCATCCGTCCGTACGCGCGCACCTGGGAACCTTTCGCCGGCGAAGCGCTCGCCCGCGCCCGCCGCTACGCCGCCATCCAGGAGCGCCTCATCGCGCCGGACGGCACCTTCCCCGCCGTAGGCCGGTCCATCACCTACCGCTGCGGAGCTTTCCATCTGCTGGCGCAGATGGCATTCCTCGGCGAACTCGCCACCCCGCAAATCCGCGCCGCCCTCACCGCCGTGATCCGCAAAACCCTCGATGCCCCCGGCACCTTCGACCGCGGCTGGCTCACCATCGGCCTCTGCGGCCATCAACCCCACCTCGGCGAGCCCTACATCTCCACCGGCAGTCTCTACTTGTGCGCCACGGCCCTTCTGCCGCTGGGCCTCCCGCCCTCTCACCCCTTCTGGACCGCCCCCGCCGAACCCTGGACGCCCCAGCGCATCTGGACCGGCCAGGACCTCCCCGCCGACCATGCCGCAGGTTAGCTCACCCCATCCGCGTTCATCCGCGGCCCATATCGCTTTTGCGGAGCCTTCGAGCTACGACTTACTCAGGTCTGTCCGCGTCACATTCATCATGCGCAGCGCCTGGCCGGGACTCTTGAAGTAATAGCGGACGACGTCTCCGCCTTTCCAGGTATCGGCCGGCAGGGCCAGCAGGTCGTCGGACGCCGGGAAGGTGATCACCGTATGCTCGTCCCGCCAGAACAGGCTGACCGTCCGTTTCTCTTTATCGATCAGCGGAAAACCGGTGCCCCTCGCCACGTTATGGCGCACTTCGAGCGGCGTATACGGTATGGTTCGGAACTGCTTGGCGGCGCTGTCGTAGATGGTGATCAGGCGATTGTTCAGGTCCAAGCCCATGAGCTTGCCGGCCTGCGGTTCGGGACCCATCTCTTGAGGGTCGCCCGGAGACTTGACCGACACGGGAGGCAAGGCGTCGTAGAGCGCCTGCGGCGCCTTCCCGCCGGTGGAATCCCGGATCAGAGTCACCTGCCCGCTGGTTCGATCGTAGCCGATGACTCGTCCCTGCTCTACACTCCCCATACCGTTGCAGCCGGCAATCCAGAGGGCCGCGGCGCCTACCAGGAAAACTCTCCGGTCACACATGGGCGTACGCCTCCTTCCTGGCTTTTCGCTCTTCCGCCACGCCTTTCAGAAAATTCAACAGAATGAATAGCGACAGTGCCGTGACCAGGCCCAGTATCAGAATCGTGGCAGCCACGTCCAATGCCGGCTTCACCGGCAGGTACGCCGCGCCCAGCAGTTTCAGCAGGACCGATATGCCGCAGCCCACCACGGCAAGGCCGAAGTATACGCGGATGGCATACCCCTTCACATACTTTGTGGCCACCGTGCCGATCTGCGCGCCCACCGCCGCGCCCACCAGCATGATGAAGACCGCCACCAGGTCCACGCGCCCCTTGTAGCTGTAAGTAGCGGCTCCGTACAGGCCCGAGATCATGACCCCGAACAGGTCCGTGCCCACCGCCACATGAGTGGGGCAGCCCACCAGGTAAATCAATGCCGGCATGCAGATCAGACCGCCGCCGATGCCGAGGAAACCGGCCAGCAGTCCGGTGAACAGGGCGATTGTCACCGGCAGCCATACCGAGCACCGCACCCCCGACTTGGGAAAATAGACAATCGGCGGAATGTTGAGCTGCTGCAGTTTCTTGTGCCACTCCAGTCCGGTGGAAAGCGCCTCCACGCTTCTTCCGGCCGCTCTTGCCTCCTGGTCCTTCTTCTGTTTCTGGCGAACATCCGAAAATACCACCCAGGCGATCACCGTCAGCAGAATCATGTAACCGTACCGCACATAGAGCGCCACGCTTCCCATCCGCTCCAGCCACATTACAATGCGAGAGCCGCATTCCACTCCGCACACCGTGCCGAGCACCATCACGGAGCCGAGTTTGTAATCGACATTGCCGAACTTGGCGTGCCGCATGGTCGAGATGAGTGACTTGCCCGACATGTGCGCGATATCGGTGCCGATGGCGAAGGCCATCGGAAATCCCAAAATGTTGAGGCCCGGAGTCACCATCCAGGCGCCACCCATACCGAAAAACCCGCCTATAATTCCTACGCCTAGCCCCAGTATCACCAGGCCGGGCCAAAATACCTTAACGCCGACGATGGGCATTAATACGTATAACCAGTCCATAAGTAGTCTCCGTCCCGCTCTTGCGCGAACTATCCCTCTCTCAGCGACCGGGATTTCAGATTGATGCCGATCCGCGACATCACCAGATCGGCCAAGGATCCCAGAAGCACGCCCGCCAGCGGGATCAGTAGAGTCGTCATCAATGCAAAATGAAAATGGCTCTCATTATAGAAATTGGCCCATAGCAGTCTCACGCCCTGAAACTTGCGGGAATCGGCGACAATCACGATGGCCTGCGCCGTTTCCGCCGCCGACAACAACGGTGCGGCCGACAGAAAGAGCAAAACAGGTTTCCAGCCGAATGACTGGCGTTTCTTTAAAGGCATCTTCAATCCTCTCCAAGCCCTGCTAAATGAAATTGATCTGGAAGCGCAGGATCAGCGCTTTTTCAGTGGGCCGGTTCCCGCCGGTCGCGAGCGTGGCGCCACCGCCGAAGTTCGTCCGGCCGTAGTCCGCTGAGATCCGGAACAACCGGTTCAGATACCAGTTGACGCCGCCGACACACTCGTGAGCCACCCGCGGCGTGGTTGTGGCGGAAGCGTAGCCAAAGTTGTAAATGCCCTGCTCGGCGCTGAACTCTCCCACGCGAAACGCCACTTCCACCGCTCCCCAACCATGATTCGCCGGGTCGAAATTAGTCTTCGGCGTGGGGCTGGTGAACTTCTTCCTCTCGCCGGTCAGAATGTAGCTGCCCGCCACCTGCCACGCGCGGAACGCAACGTCGTGCCGCACGTTGCTCTTTTGCAGACCTTCCTCGGTGACGCCGTACTCGGCAAACAAACCGGCAGGACCAAGATAGTAATAGGCGCCCGGCGCCAGCCGGGTACGGTGGCCGGCTTCGGTCACTCCCGAAGCGAAAGAGAAAAACGTGTTCTGGTCGAAGGTCTTGTATGCAGGCAGACCCTCGCCATCCACGTTGCCAAATGAGGAACCGAGTCCGAATCCCAGACCGCTGAGCGCGTTCTCGTCCGGCTGGAACGGCGTCAAGAACAGCCTGGCTGTGTAATCCCGGTGGTTGCTGACGGCGGCGTCGCTAAGGCCGTTATCCGGCACTCCATTGACTACCCCCACCGAGTAGTTGAGGCGGTCGTTCACGATATCGCCGGAGAGCTGATATCCGATGTCGCGGCTGGGAACCAGGAGAGTCGGAAAGCCGCGCTCCACGAAGGTGGTGTCGTCGTCCGACTGCAACCGCTCCAGTCCCACTCCCGGCTTGAACTTGCCCGCTCGCACTTTGAAGTGCGAAAAATATTTGAGCTCCACGTACGCGTCGTAAATGATGGTGGAACCCATGCCGAAGTCCGGCCGGAAGAAGTAATCGACGTACTGGAAGACGGTCCCGGAAAAGGTGGGACGAATGCGCCGGAGAACGATCGAATCGACGACGGATCCGCTTCCCTCGCTCAACATCGTGCGGCTGTCAGCCTGCAGGTCGGCGCCGATCTTCAGCAGGAAGTTGCGATCGCTGGACTGAATAGTGAAGCCGCTGAGATCGGCGCTGACCTTGGCGGCGCTTTTGTTTTTTTCATCCGCGGTCTGAACCTGCGCGCTCAGTTGGGCAACCTGGTCCTGCAGGTGCTGGAGCTTCTGATCGGTAGTTTGTGCATCGGCCGGCTGCGAAGCGGATGTCCTGTCGTTGTTGTTGGTCGTGCCCGGGGTAGCCGCCGCCGATTGTTGGCCGACACTATTATCCTGGATCGGGTCCGTTGAAAGGGCCGCCAGTTTGTCCCGAGCGGTAAAAAGAAGAATGGGGATTAGGAGGATTTGGAAGATACTGCGTTGGCGCTTCAATTTGTAGCTCCCGGGGGAGGGCCTCCAGGCGAGATCGTGCCGTTCTCGCGGTCGAGCCGCGCGGAACGCTGTCGAGCTTCGATTCGGGAAGCTTCGTTGGATGCGCTACCTGCTGTTGCGTTTGCGGTAGTCTCATCCGGCTGTGCTCGCCTGCTTGGCGCAGTCCCATGCTAACCAGTGCATCTACAAGAGTATTTGAGATAACTCTACCGCCAAGACCGTCTCTATTCAAGAGTAAAAACTCTGAAATCCGAACGGTGTCTATAGGCTCCACAGAGAAGGGGAACCAGGTCCGGGAATCCATAAAGCCGAGTCTTCGAAGCTCGACAAGGCTATGGGAATTATTGGTTGATGCAGGCATCCACCGCAAAATCGCGGTGCCTTCAGGAACCTGGCTGCCATATAGTGGACTTGTCGGACTTTGTCCTATGAGCTTCTGGCATCGCCAAAGACCCGCGCCGGCGGCGCCCGCCGAGGCGGCAAACCGCTTCCGCACCAAGTACGCCAGCTTTCGGGAACTGCTCACGGCCAACAACGAAAGTCTGGAACTGATGGCGCGGCTCCAGGAGGATCTGCAGCACGTCCCTCCTCGCCGGGACGTGATCGCGGATCCGATCGCCGGCATTTTCGAGCGCGTTCGCGGCGTGGTCGGCGCGCTGGAAAAACTCACCGGAACCACGGAACGGATTCTCGCGGAATCCCTGGCATCGCAGCAACATGAAATCGAGCGTTTTGCCGCGGCGCTCCAGGAGACCGTGCGGACCCGCCTGGCGGCATGGCTGTCGGAAGTGAACGCCGGGTCGGAACAGGAGGTAGGCAGCAAGGCCTCGGCCCTCGGGGAGATTCGCAATAAGCTGGGTCTGCCGGTACCCGATGGCTTTGTGCTCACGACCGAAGCCTACTCGCGATACTGCGGGCTGCCTCTCTGGCAGGAGATTCGCGATGCCACTCACAACCTGGATTTGAACGATCTGGACGCCCTGCGCGGCGTGGCCGCCGGACTCCGCGACAAGGCCCTGAACTGCGCCGTGCCGCGCGCCGTGGAGGTGGCCATCGCCGCCCGGGTGGAAACGTTGTTGAAGAATGGAGGATCGGTGGCGGTGCGGTCCAGCGCCAAAGGCGAAGGCGGCGCCAAAACCTTCGCCGGCCAGTTTCTGAGCGTTCTGAACGTTCCCCGCGAAGGCGCCCTGGATGCCTACCGGCAGGTGGTAGCCAGCCGGTTCAGCGAGACCGCCCTGTTCTACCGTCTCTCCACCGGCATGCTCGAAGTGGACAGCCCCATGGCCGTGCTGTTTCTGCTGATGCTGCCGGCTCGCGCCGCCGGCATCATGTATACACGCGACCCGGGCGACCCCAAAAGCAAGACCCTGTGGGTTACGGCGACGCGCGGCCTGGGGGCGGAAATCGCCAGCGGCCGCACGCCGGCCGACATGTTCGTGGTCTCCCGCGCGCGCCCGCACTCCATCCTGAGCCGCGCCATCGTCGCCAAGGACGAGCAACTGGTCGCCCAGGCAGGTGGAGGAGTGGCCAGCGTTCCCCTCGCCGCGGACGCCCGGGAAGAACCCAGCGTGGCGGACACGCATGTACAGACCCTCGCCGAATGGGGGTTGCGCCTGGAAGACCACTACCGGACGCCTCAGGATGTCGAGTGGGTACTGGACCAGAACGACGGCCTGTGGATCGTTCAGTCGCGCGCGCTGGCGAATGTCGAGATGGCCGGCGCGAAGTCGCGTCCGCGGCCCAAGGTAGAACCGCGCGCGCACGGCGGCCGCACGGTCTATCCCGGCCAGACCTCGGGCAACGCCTTCCTGGTGAACGAAATCCAACGGATTGGCGAAGTCCCTCCCGGCTCGGTCGTGTTTGTTCGCAAGCCCTCTCCGGAGATTTGCGAAGTCTTCCCGCGGATTGCCGGCCTGGTGGCCGAGTGGGGCAACGTGACCGGACACGCCGCCTCTTTGCTGCGCGAATTCCAGGTGCCCTCGGTGTTCCAGATGGCCGGTGTGTTCGAAGCGGTGACTTCCGGCGAACCGGTCAGCCTGGATGCCGTACAGGCGCGCCTGTACCCCGGCATTCTATGGCCCTCGGGGAGGCGGGAAGCGCCTCTTCCCGAGCGGTACGGGGCGCGCTCGGGCGGCGATCCGATTGCCACGCGTCTGCTGACGCTGAACCTGACCGATCCCAACGCCACGAACTTCCGGCCCTCCGGCTGCAAGTCCGCGCACGACGTTCTCCGATATTGCCACGAGAAGGCCATTGAGGCCATGTTCGCCGTGAACGACTACGAGTTCGAGCGCGGGGCCGGCGGCTGCCATAAGCTGCTCACGCCGTTGCCGCTGCACTTGCAGGTGCTGGACCTGGGCGGCGGGCTGGCGCCCGATCTCGCGGACCCGCGCGGCGTGGTCCCTGCGGAAATTCTGTCCCGGCCCTTTCAGGCAATCTGGGGCGGCATCGCGAACCCCAGCGTCTCCTGGACGCGCAAGATGCCCGCCAGCCTCAGCGATCTGGCCTCCGTGCTGGGTAATTCGATCGGCCCCCGGGAAGATACCATGCGCCCCCTGGGCGAGAAGAGCTATCTGCTGGTGGCGCACGAGTACATGAACCTGAATACCCGCCTGGCCTACCATTACTCGCTGGTGGACGCCTGCCTCTCCGACACGCCCGCCGACAATTACATCTCGTTTCGCTTCGAAGGCGGCGGAGCCACGCGCCAGCGCCGCAGCCTGCGCGCGCGGTTTCTGGAGACCTGCCTGCTGCGGCACGGCTACCAGACGGACCGCCGCACGGACCTGGTCAACGCCTGGTTCCGCAAGGCTCCCGCGGATCAGATCGCTTCGCGCCTGGATATTTTGGGACGGCTGCTGGCCTGCTCCAGCCAGCTCGATATGTACATGACCAGCCAGGAAACGATGAACTGGTTCGTGCAGCAGTTTCTGGAAGGCAACTACGCCTTCGAAGCAAAGTAGGGCCGCGCTTTCGAACGCGGGCCGACTTTCCTCCTTGACCTGCCGCTGTACTGGTCATAGCATGTAAGTAGATCCGAATATCTGGAATGGAGGGCTTCATGCCCGTCACAATTGACGCTCTGGCCGACGAAATGCTTGCTCTGGTAACGCAGTACGCCGGAAAGAGAAATTTGAAAGCCGGCGACCTGACCAAGGAAATGATCGCCCGGCACGGCGATGCAGCCTGCAGCAAGGATGATTGTAAGCAGGCCATTCGCGCACTCATGGATTCCGGACGCTGTGTCTACAGCTACCTGGGCGGCTCGTATATCACGCTTCCGCCCAAAGAGGGTACGCCGGGCAACTGATGAGTATGGAAAGTGCCGCGGCCACGGCCGGCTTGCCGCGTCTGGTGGTCGCCGGCCTTTCCGGAGAGTCTGGTAAGACTCTCGTCTCACTGGCATTGCTGCTGGAAGCCGGGCGGAGAGGCATTACCGCCCAGGCGTTCAAGAAAGGGCCCGATTACATCGATTCGGCCTGGCTCGAATGGGCTTCCGGCCGTCCCGCCCGCAATCTGGATCCTTACCTGATGGGCTTCGAGCGCGCCGCCGCGAGCTTCGCGCGCCACGCCGTGCCGGGCGGGTGCAACGTGATCGAAGGCAACCGCGGCCTCTACGATGGCGCCGACGCCCGCGGCACGCACAGCACCGCGGAACTGGCCAAGACTCTGCGCGCCCCGGTGGTGCTGGTGGTGAACGCCACTAAGATCACACGTACGGCGGCGGCGCTGGTGCTGGGCTGCCGGCACCTGGATCCGGAGGTCGAAATCGCGGGCGTGGTAGTCAACCAGGTCAGCGGCGCCCGTCACGAGCGCATCCTCCGGGAAGCCATCGAATCCACCTGCGGCGTTCCGGTGCTGGGCGCGATTCCCCGTGCCAAAGCCGATGTGCTGCTGCCTTCCCGCCACCTCGGTCTGGTGACGCCTCACGAGCATCCGGACCGCGGACTGCTGGCCCGGCAGTTGAGGGAAGCGGTGGGCGCCTATCTGGACTTCGACCGCCTGCTCGCGATCTCACGCCAGGCGGCGCCGCTCGCCGTGCCGTACGCCTGGGCGCCGGAGCAGATCGACGGCAGCGGAGTCAAAATCGGCTTCCTCAGCGACGCGGCATTTTGTTTTTATTACCCGGAGAATCTCGAGGCCCTGCGCGCCACCGGCGCCGGCCTGGTGGCCATCTCCAGTCTCGCCGCCCCGCAGCTTCCCGCGGGTTTGGACGCCCTCTACATCGGCGGAGGGTTTCCGGAGACGCACGCCGAAGCGTTATCCGCGAATTCCAGCCTGCTCGCTTCGGTCCGCGAGGCCGCCCGCCGCGGCCTTCCCATCTATGCCGAATGCGGCGGCCTGATGTACCTGTCGCGCGCCCTCACCTGGCGGGGACGCCGCTATCCCATGGCCGGCGCTCTGCCGTTCGAAGTGGATCTGTGCGACTCTCCGCAGGGGCATGGCTATGTGGAGCTTCTGGTGGACCGGCCCAACGCGTTCTTCGCCCCGGGCACCCGGTTGCGCGGCCACGAATTCCACTATTCGAGAATTTGCGGGCCCTCCGGCACACTGGACACCGCCTGCGCGGTGCTCCGCGGAACGGGCTGTTGCCAGGGCCGCGATGCGGTCGTTACCGGCAACATCTGGGCCGCCTACACCCACCTCCACGCCCTGGCCACACCGGAATGGGCCCGCGGTATGCTGCAAGCCGCCCGCTCCGCCGCCTTGGTATAGGCCGGCGAGACTAGGCCTCGTCAGCCAGCGTCTCCACCGGAATCCGGTTCACGATGGCCACCAGGTCGTCGGCATGGAACGGTTCCTCGATCATTGCGTAAACCGCGCGGTTATGTGTGCGCAGACCCATGGAGCCTTTGCGGACCGCCACGATGATCCGTGTCCCGCGCGCCCTGGGGTCCGAAGCCAGCGCATCCAGCAACGCCATGCCCAGATCTTCCAGAATGGCCTGGTCGATCACTACGAATGCCGGCCGGAACACCGCGATGGTGGCCGAGGCATCGTAGCCGCGGCGCGCGAAGCGGAAGGCTACGGCATCGTTTTCCTTCTTCGCCAACTCGCGGATCAGGGCCTCATCCTGACTGACCACCAGCACGTTCGCCGGTAAGCAGTGAACCCGCCGGTAATAGGGGCATTCCTGGCAAAGACCGCTGCAGAATCGCCTGGTATGACCCGCGCCCTTTACCACGCCCACCAGCCGGAAGCACCACGTAGCGTGCGTCTTGTACACCACGCATTCCTGGCACTCCACGCCGGGACTGTTGCTCAAGTACTCCCAGCAACGCATGGGGCGGGAACAGAGGGTGTTGTCTTCGCCGCAGCCCTCGCTGCCATCTTCCGGGGCAAGCACCTGGAGCAGGTCCTGCTCTTCGACCCGGTAGTGGCCTCCCATGGTGCGGGTTGCTGGAAGCACGCCCTTCTTGATCCATTTCAGTACGGTATCCGGCTTGACCGAGCACATCCGTGCGGCCTTGCCGGTGGTCAACAATGGGCTACCCATGGACGATGCACCTCGAATTCTACTGCTTATATTATCCACACTCCTGATCCGGGAATCAATGGTCTGAATACCCGATTTCTGGATTTCGGGGAGGGAGGCGGGAAGGGGCAGCGGTTTCTGCGTTTGCCGCTGAAGACAAGCCTAACTCCAATATTATTGGGGACTTAAACAACATCGCGAGGCCAAGAAATCCGGTGACAATTTCCTTTTCTAGCTCTATTATTGAGTTGTTTAATACCTGCAAAACTTAAATATCGACGTGGTAAAGGGTTTTTCAGGCAATAGGAGGCTATCGATGAGTAAGCTGATTCTGCCGCACGGCGGCGGAGAACTGCGGCCCTTGCTGCTGGAAGGTGAAGCCGCACGGGAAGAGACCCTCAGAGCGGAGCATCTGAAAAAATTGCCGATGACCAGCCGGGAAACCGGCGACCTCATCATGATGGGCATTGGCGCGTTTACGCCCCTGGACGGTTTTATGGGGCGGGATGACTGGCACGGCTGCTGCGAGTCTTACCTCATGCCCAGTAAGAACGGGCTGTTCTGGCCGATTCCCATTACACTGTCGGCCGAAGAGGACTATGCGAAATCGATCGCGGTGGGCGAGGAAGTGGCGCTGTGGGACGTCGAGACCGAGTCCATCATGGGCACCATGAAGATCGCTGAAAAATATGCGATCGACAAGGAGTACGAGTGCAAGCAGGTGTTCCGGACCAATGACCCGGCGCACCCCGGCGTGCAGAAGGTGATGGAACAGGGCGCGGTCAATATCGCCGGTCCCGTCAAGGTGGTTTCCGAATCCTTCTACCCCGAAATGTTCCAGGGCATCTACCAGCGGCCGGCCGAAGCCCGCAAGGCATTCGCCGAGCGAGGCTGGAGCACCGTGGCCGCCCTGCAGCTTCGCAATCCGATGCACAATTCCCACGCCTACCTGGCCTGGATCGCGATTGAAGTCTGCGACGGCGTCTACATCCATCAACTGGTGGGCAAGCTGAAGCCCGGCGACATCCCCGCCGAAACCCGAGTCAAGGCGATCGACGCGCTGGTCAACAAGTACTTCCGCAAGGATCGCGTGATTCAGGGCGGCTACCCCATGGAAATGCGCTACGCCGGCCCGCGCGAAGCCCTGCTGCACGCGTTATTCCGCCAGAACTACGGATGCACGCACCTCATCGTGGGCCGCGATCATGCCGGAGTCGGCGATTACTACGGCCCGTTCGACGCGCAGAAGATCTTCAACGAGATACCGGCCGGTGCGTTGCTGCTCCAGCCGCTCTGCATGGATTGGACCTTCTACTGCTACGAATGCGGCACCATGGCCTCCATGAAGACCTGCCCGCATTCCAGCAAAGCGGTGATCGATGAAGCGGGCAACTACAAAGGCGGCGCCCGTCTCCTGCTTTCCGGCACGCTCCTCCGCAAACTGATGAGCGAAGGCAAGCCGGTACCGGCGGAGTTCTCCAAGCCCGAAGTCATTGCCATTCTCAAGGAGTACTACGACAGCCTGGAGGAGAAGGTCGAAGTCAAACTGCACGGCGCGGCCACCGGCACATCCGCCAAGAAGTAGCGGATTGCCTGCTATTGCCTCCTAAATGCCGGCGGGGATGTCCTTCCCGCCGGCAGCAGCCTGGTACCTGGAATGTCCTCCGCACAGAATCCGGCTTGCGCCCTCGGCGATTGCGAAGCATCCATCGCCGTGCTGGAGCAGTCTGTTTGCCGCCAGCCGCATAACTACGCCCTGCATTACAAACTGGGCGTGTGCTACGGAGGCCTGTGCCGGAGTCATCCCCTGGTCCATCCGGACACCGCCGCGGCTTACCTGCGGCAGGCCCTGCGCCTCGTTCCCGAACCGACCGGCGTCCGCGCCGCAATCCTGGATCAACTCGCCGGAACGCTGCTGCGTATACCCGGCGATACCGCCCTGCGGGAAGCCATCGACTGCCACCTGGAAGCGGCCCGGCTCTATCGCACCCTGGGCATGGCCGAAGACTGGAGCCGGACCGAATACAACCTGGGAAACTCCTGCTGCGACCTCTCCGAACGCACCGCAGAGGAGCACTGGCGCGAAGCCATCGCTCACTACCTGACGTCGCTGGAGATCCAGACCAGGGAGAAGCACGCGGCCCGCGACGCGGCGGTCCTGATCAACCTGGGCACGGCTTACCGCCGCGTCCACAACCTGGACCTGTGCATTAATTGCTATCGCCGCGCCTTGCGCTTCCAGGCGACCCGCTCGAATCCCGAAAAGCGAGCCACGCTGGAAAACAATCTGGGCAATGCGATTCTCTCGCTCCCCGAACCGGACGAGCGGACAGCCGCCCGCAACGCCCGCCGCGCGCTTCGCCATTTCGACCGCGCCTTGCGCGATTCCCGCGGACGCGCGCTGGCCATCGCTCAGTACAACCGCGCCCAAGCCTATTTGCGTTTGGATCCGCGCCAGGCAGTGGAATGCCTGCAATCCGCCGAAGCGGCCTTCCAGTCATGCGGGGACGATCGGTGCACGCAACTGGTCCACTCGCAATTGCAACTGATTCGCGGGGCGTAGCGGATGAAACCCGGGATCGCGGTGGATATTCCAGGATTCGGCCGGCTCGCGCTGGAACTTCTGCTGAGCGACTATACCGGGACTCTCTCCCGCGGCGGCAAGTTGAGCGCCGCCACCGAACGGCGCTTGCTTCACCTGGCGAAAGTCGTGGATATTCACATCCTGACTGCCGATACATTCGGCACCGCCGCCCGCGAACTGGGCCACCTGCCGGTCACCATCCACCGCCTGGAGTCGCCACAACAGGACGTGCAGAAGGAGAGCTTCGCCGCCGCAATGGGCCCGGCCCGTATCGCCGCGTTCGGCAACGGCAACAACGACCGGTTGCTGCTGGGCGCGGTAAAGAAGGCCGGCGGTCTTGCCATCGCGGTGGATAACGGCGAGGGTTGCGCCGTGGAGACGCTGCAACACGCCAACCTGTTCACTACCGGCATCGAGAATGCCCTGGACCTGTTGATCGAAACCGCCCGCCTCAAGGCCACCCTGCGATTCTGAACGGCTGCGGTCGTGTATACTACCCCTAATCTGAACTGCCCGTGCATTTCAGAAGGAGGGGATACACGTGAAAAGCTGGTTGTTGATTTTAGGATCGCTGTGCGCCGCGGCGGCTTACGCCCAACCGCCATTTCTCCCTGGTTTTCCCGAGACGATGCCGCCCGACGCGACCGGTGGAACACTCATGCGGGGCGTACCCGCGAGCAATCTGCCCGGCGCCTCCCACCACGGCGGCGGCTCGGTAAACCTGATCGATCATGGAGGCCGAATCCTGCCCGTGTCCAAGATCTACTACATCTGGTGGGGCCCGGGCGGGTGGCCGTCCGACGCGAAATCCGGGCTGACCGCCCTGGCCACCGGCCTGACCGGGTCGGCGTTCATGAGCGACATCTTCCCGCAATACATGCGAGGCGCCGGCACCCCCACAACCTCGCTCGTCGCCTCGTTTGCCGATACCAGCGCGCCCCCGGCGAAGAATCCCTCGACCTCCGCCATCATCAATGAAGCGTGTAAGGTGATTGGCTCTGGCGCCGTGGATCCTTCGGCCCTATACGTCGTCTTGACGTCGAACTTCCCCTCGAACGTTAATTATTGCGCGTGGCATGCCTGGGGAAAATGCGCCAACAGTACGACGGAAATCCAGGTTGCCTATATGCCGAACACCGCGGGTGTCCAGGGCTGCGTCGATCCCGTGCTGACCTGCGGCACATACAGCCAGGGAACCCAAAGCATCGCCAACGTTCTCTCGCACGAATTCTCCGAGTCGATCACCGATGCCGACGGCAGCGCGTGGTACGACCAGAGCGGCAGCGAGATCGGCGATAAGTGCGCCTGGCAATTCGCCTCGTGCGTCAATCTGAAGAACGGCAGTAGCTGGCAGTTGCAGATGGAATGGAGCAACGCCGCCAACGGCGGCAAAGGCGCTTGCATCCAGCAATAAGCGCGCTACTGCACCGCGGTGTAGAGAGTCTGCGTGCCCTTGGCTCCATTCAGGGTGATGGTGAGGGGCACCTGGTCGCTGCTGGGGATGGCCGGCACCACCACGTTGAGCTGATATAAGCCGAACGTTCCCGGCGCCAGGCCCGCAAAGCTAACCACCGCCGGTGCGGTGCCGAAGAGCACCTGGATGGTTCCCTTTATCGCGACCTGGCCCGCGGAAAGCTGCCCCGGTTGCAGGCCGTTGCTGGCCGGGCCGAAACCGATGCCGAAGATGGTGATGGTTTCGCCGGGGTGCGCCTGGCGCGACGTGAAGCCGGACACGGCGTTAGGAGGCATGACGTAGGTGGCGTCGTTAAAGATAGCGCCTACATACTGATTGCCGCCCACCACAAACTGCGGCGGCGCATAAACCGCGAACTGGTTCGCGCTCACATTAACGGGATAGGACGCGCTGTTGCCCGCGGCGGTGGTGATGGTCAACTGCTGGCTTCCCGAACTGACCAGCGGCAGCAACGCATTCACCTGCGTGGGGCTGATGTAGTCGATATAGGTCTGCTGGCCCGAGATGGTCACGCTGGTGCGGTCCAGGGATACCGGTGCGTTTTGTCCGCCATTAAGGAAGTCGTCGCCGCTCCAACTGCGCGTATCGGCAGCCAGGTTAGAACCGTAGATCTCAACCCACGTGCCGGGGGCCACCGAAGAGGAAGCGCCGAATGCGCCGGCGGTGATCACGCCCTGCGTCGCCCGGATGGCCGGAAGCACCCCTCCTCCTCCGCCACTCGGGCTCGAAGGCGTCAGAAGCCGGATCACGTTGTTGTTGGTGTCGGCGACGTAGATATTACCCTTGGAGTCAATGGAAATCTGGGAGGGGAAGTTCAGAAAGGCGCTGGTGGCGGGACCATTGTCGCCACTATACCCGAACCCGCCGGTGCCGGCGATGGTGGTGATGGTGTTGTCGGTACCGATCATGCGAATCCGGCTGTTGGTGGTATCGGCGATATAGATATTGCCGGCGCTGTCCACGGCGACGCCCTTGGGACTGTTGAGCTCAGTCGCGGACGATACCTTTTTACCATCGCCCGCATACCCCGGCGTGCCGTTCCCCACGACGGTTGTGATGGTGCCGCTCGGGTAGGTGACTTTGCGAATGACGTGATTGCCGGTGTCCGCAATGTAGAGATTGCCCGAAGCATCCAGCGCAATACCTACCGGATGATTCAGAGTCGCCTTCACAGCCGGGCCGTTGTCGCCATTGTACAAGCCGGTCGGGTCGCCCGTGCCGGCCACCGTAGTGATGATGCCGGTCTTCGCCGTGACCTTGCGAATTGCGTTATTATTCGTGTCCACGATATAGAAATTGCCCGCCGAATCGTAAAGCATGGCCGACGGCTTGCTCAACGAGGCCAGCGTGGCCGGCCCGCCATCGCCGTTGAAGGAGTTTCCGGTGTAGCCGTTGACGCCCACGACTGTGGAGATGACTCCGCCAGGGGTCACCATGCGGATGACGTTGTTGACGGTATCGGCGATGTACAAATTCCCGCTCGAATCGAGCACGACGCCCGACGGCGTGTTCAACTCGGCATCGCCCGCCTTTCCGTCCGCGCCGGCGGTGCCGGTATCGCCGAAGAAGCCCGCAATCCCGATACCCGCGGCGGTAGTGATGGTTCCGCCGGTCACGTAGCGCACCCGGTGATTGGCCGAATCGGCAATGTACAGGTTCCCCTTGCTATCGATGACCGCGGCCGTGGGCACGTTGAGCTCGGCGGAAGTGGCCGGCCCCGCGTCGCCGGTCCAGCCTCCGGGTACCGTGCCGTTGCCCGCAAGGGTCGTGATGGTGTACGTGGTGGTTTGAGCGAAGGCCGCCGCGATACAAAAGCAGGAGATTCCGGCTAGACGCAAGATGGCCCGACGAGAAGAGTGGATCAACATGTTTTTCCCACGAATAACACATATCGACGGTGCCCGTGGAAACAAGGTTTCCAGTGTGATTCCGGGGATACACTGTGCCCGCGCTCCCCCTCCCGCAAGCGGCTCTGTAGAATGAAGGCTGAGAGAGTTCCTAATGGCTATTACCAGACGGCATTTTCTGGGCGCCGCCGGTGCCGGATTGGCCGCGCAGGCCGCTGCGCAGGCACAGACTGTTTCGCCCAACGACAGGCTTCGCATCGCCCTCATCGGCGTCGGCGGGCAGGGTAGCGGCGATACGCGGAACGCCCTGTTGGTGGGCGGTGTGGAACTGGTCGCTGTCAGCGACATCTACGACGGCCGCCCCACACTTCGCGCGCGCGCGAAGTGTGGGGCGACCGCCTGTTCACCACACGCGATTACCGCGAAGTGCTGGCGCGCCGCGACGTGGATGCGGTCATCGTCGCCACGCCCGACCACTGGCACCAGAAGATTACGGTGGACGCCCTCAGCGCCGGCAAGGACGTCTATTGCGAAAAGCCCATGGTGCAGCTTGTCGAAGATGGCAAAGCCGTGGTCGACGCGCAGAAACGCACCGGCCGTATCCTTCAGGTGGGCAGCCAGCGGGTGAGCTCCATTGTCTACCAGAAGGCCAGGGACCTGCTGGCCTCCGGCGCTATCGGCGAGCTGAATTTCGTGGAAGCCTGGATCGACCGCGGCACCGCGCTGGGCGCCTGGCAATATTCCATTCCACCGGATGCGTCGCCATCCACGGTGGATTGGGACCGCTTCCTGGGCCGCGCCCCCAAAGTGCCCTTCGAGCCGGTCCGCCTGTTCCGCTGGCGCAACTATCGCGACTACGGCACCGGTGTGGGCGGCGACCTGTTCGTCCACCTGTTCAGCGGCCTGCATTTCGCTACCGGCAGCAACGGACCCACGCGCGTGTTCTCCACCGGCGGCCTGCGCTACTGGAAGGACGGCCGCGACGTGCCGGACGTGCTGGCCGGCCTGTACGATTACCCCGCCGCCGGGTCGCGGCCGGCTTTCACTTTTTCCCTGCGCGTCAACCTGATCGATGGCGCGGTGGTGGAGACCAGCGAATTCCGCTTCGTCGGCAGCGAGGGTATGTTGACCATCGACAGCGGAGTCACGCTCGCCCGCACTCCGCGCGAAAGCGAGCCGGGCTACACCATCGATACCTTCCCCAAAGCAGTGCAGGAGCAGTACCTCAAGGAGTATCGCCAGAAATATCCGCAGCGCCCCAAGCTGAGCACCGGGTCGCTCGCGACCGAGGAAAAGTTCGAGCCGCCGCACGGCTACAGCGATCACTTCGAGCACGTCCGCAACTTCATCCAGGCGGTGCGAACCCGCAAGCCCGTGGTGGAGGATGCGGCTTTCGGCTTCCGCGCCGCCGGCCCCGCGCTGCTGGCCAACATCAGCTATTTCGAAAAGCGCGTCTGCAACTGGGATCCGGAAAAAATGGAGATGGTCTAAAGCGAAATAAAACCCGCTCCCTGACGGTCGCGGCTCTGTAACACACTGAATCTGCAGAGCCGCGCACGTTAGTAAGCGGTCTTTTAACCCACCGTTGCCCGCGTACCGGGATTTGTGCACGGTATAATCAATGCAGGGAGAAATCTGGGATGCTGAAGTCTGTGTGTTTAGCCGCCGTTGTGTTTTCGACGTTGTCTTTCGCTGAAGGCATTCCGCCTCACAGTGTGACCGGCACCTACATTGAAGCCCGCACCGCCGATGTCTTCACCGGCCCCTGCTTCGCCAACGGCGAAGTGGAGATGGCCGGCAAAGAGGCCGTATTCGGCTGGAAGATCAACACCGGTAAGTGGCAGGGCGTGGACTTGCAGGGCCTTTCGGTAGTGGGCGTGGTGCGCGCCGAGCATACCTTGGGCAACGTGTATGAGCCCGTCAACGAGATGCGCGCCGTGCTGATTGTGGACAGCCGCGCGAACGCCGAACAGCGGGCCGCGCTGCGCAGCTTCGCCGTGAAAGCGGGCGGCGACCTGTTTAAGGACATCGTGCAGGTGGACACCGCGCCGATCGAGTTCACCATCCAGAACGACAACATCCACAGCGCCGTGGCCCATCTGTCGGCCGGGTCGCTGGCGGCCATCCGCACGCGCGCCATCATGGCGGCCGATCACACCTGCGGCAACGAAGACGCTTATTATCCGCCGCTGAACGATTTGGATCACGCCATGCCCGCCTATGCGCTGGAAGACGAGTTTCAAGGCAGCGGACTCGGCGAAACCTGGAAGAACGGACCGCGGCGCTCCGGATTCCTGGGAACTTTCCACCTGGCCACGGATTAGCTTCGTCGATTTCACGGCCCTTCGTTCGTTTATCCTGTGAGACGGCGGCTCACGCCTTCTCACAGGAGACGAATATGGAAAGCTACTTACTTCTACTTCACGAATGCAATGAGTACGCGCCTCTGAGCCCGGAGGAGATGCAGGCGATTTTCGGCCGCTACCGCGCCTGGAGCCAGAAGCTGCGCGACGCCGGCCGCATCCTGGGCAGCAACAAACTGGAGGATGGCAGCGGCCGTGTGCTCCGCGGCAAGACGGGCGACCTGCGCATCACCGACGGCCCCTTCACCGAAACCAAAGACGTGCTGGGCGGCTATTTCCTGGTTTCCGCCGAAAGCTACGAAGACGCCGTGGACCTCTGCCGCGACTGCCCTCACCTGGACTTCGGCGCCATCGAAGTCCGGCGCATCCAGAAGATATGAACGATCTGGTCGACCATCTGTTCCGCCGTCAGGCAGGTCTGCTGGTTTCGACCCTCACCCGCATCCTGGGCCCGCGCCATCTTTCATTGGCGGAAGACGTGGTCCAGGAAGCGCTGGTGAAGGCCTTGCAGCAGTGGCCGCACAGCGGTGTGCCGGCGAACCCTTCGGCGTGGCTCATCCAGGTAGCCCGCAACCGGGCGCTGGACGTGCTGCGCCGGCAGGCATCGTTTGCGGCCAAGGCTCCCGAGATCGCGCGCGCCATCTCGCGTCCTCCTTCGCCGGCGGAAGAGGTGGACGACCAGCTCGCCATGATGTTCCTCTGCTGCCACCCCGAAATTCCACGCGAAGCCCGCGTGGCGCTGACGCTGAAGACGGTGGGCGGCTTCGGGACCGGCGAAATCGCACGCGCGTTTCTGATTCAGGAAAGCGCCGCGGCGCAGCGCATCGTACGGGCCAAGCGGTTGATTCGCGACCTCGACCTGACCTTCGAACTGGAGGGACTGCCGCGGGAACGGCTGGATTCGGTGATCGAGACGCTTTACCTGATGTTCAACGAAGGCTATAGCGGAGCGGGCGAATTCGCCGGGGAGGCGATCCGGCTGGCGCGCCTGCTGGCGAGTCACCCCGCAACCGGCGCACCGCACGTGGACGCCCTGCTGGCCCTGTTCCTGCTGCAATCGGCCCGCGGACCGGCGCGCCTCGATGCCCAAGGCGACCTGCTGTTGCTCGCCGGTCAGGACCGGTCGCTCTGGAATCGGGAGCGCATCGCCGAAGGGCTGCGCCATCTGGATCGCTCGGCTGCCGGCGAGCGGCTGACCGCCTGGCACCTGGAAGCCGGCATTGCGGCGGCCCACGCCACCGCGCCCGATTTCGAATCGACTCCCTGGGATTACATCGCGGACCAGTACGATCAGCTCTATGCGCTGAATCCATCGCCGGTCATCGCCCTGAATCGCGCGGTGGCGCTATCGCGATGCCGCGGCGCGGAGGCTGGATTGCGCGCCGCCGAATCCATCGAGAACCATCCCGCCCTGCAACGCTACCACCTGCTCCCGGCCACGCTCGGGCGCCTCTGGCAGGAACTGGGCGATACACAAAAAGCGGTGGCTTACCTGAAAAAGGCGCTCACCTGCGAATGCTCCGCGCCGGAGCGGCGCTTTTTGGAAAGGCAGTTGGCGGGCCTCAAACCGTAAACCTCCGGGCACTCAGCGCAGCATCAGGTGTTTGGCGCCGGCGATAGGCTCGTCGAGAACGCGCGACACCTGGACTTCCAGATGACCGGCGGAGTCGGCATGAAACGCTGCCTCAATCGCTTTGGCCGTCTGTTCGGTCCGGTCCACTACGGCCGCTGTGTCCGCGTCCGTCGCATGGCGGCCGAGCACCCGGTTCGCGGCAGTGCTCAAAGCGGCCAGGGCATCCCGATAGCGCCGGCTGGCCGCCAGAGCGGCTTCCACGGGCTGGAATGTCGCGCGGATCCCGGGATCGTCCACCGCCGTATTTTGTGCCGCCAGATTCAGCCACTCCTGCAGCGGCGATTTCTCGCCTGCCAGCGACGCGAGTTTTGCCGCCGCGTCTTTCAGGCTGGTGAACCGCGCCAGCATGCCGCCATGCAGGTATTCGCGCCAGGCTTGTGCAAAGTCCGCGCGGTAACGCTCGGAAAGATCTCCGGCCAGGCGCGACCGGTCCACGTCCGGCGCCGCGTGGTCCCCCACCACCCAGACTTCACCGGCGAGGTAGCGCTCTCCGGGCAGGATCGCGCCGTGTACGAAGTCCCAACCGCCTCTGGTAAACTGCGCGGGAACCTCGTACGATTCCGTGAGCACCTGTCCGGACTCCGGAAACCGGCGGTTAAAGCTGAGCGGCCGGTCGCGCTTGGCGGCTTCCGCCATTACGAAGGCGTACACCCTCTCCAAGCCCGGAAACTGGTCCAGGTACCGTCGCGCCTGGGTAACGGCGGCGACGTCGGCGTCTGGCGGGAACGGATCGTCCTTCGTCAGTTCCTGCGCGTAGAATTCGATTTGCCGGCTGGCCCCGGATTCGCGATCCGCGCCGGGATTCAGACCGGCGTCCCACCAGTGCAGCAGCACGGGAACCAGAAAGCTCGCATCGCTCTTGTCCGGTTGCGAGGTAGTGCAGAGATACGCCTTCAGGGTTTCGTAGACCGAGCTGTAAGCCGGCCCGGGGGCCGCGGGCAGGCCGCGCAGAAATTGCAGTTGATTATTTTGCGCGGGTCCCAGGAAAAAAGTGCGGAGGCGGTCGAAATACAGGCGGCGGGCGGGCCGGTACAGGTCACCCCAGAGCATCGACCCCAGGCGATAACCCAACGGAGCGCCCTGCCGGTGATAGCGGTCGATCGTGTCAAGGTGTTCTCGCAGGATATCGAACTGCTTCAGACCCTCGGCGCCGATCAATCCGTCGGAGGCAATTCCCGCCGCTGAAATCGCCTCCGCCGTGGCGCGCACCTGGGTATCCAGCCGGTGGTATCCCGCCCAGGCCAAACCAAAACCGACGCCGAGCGAGAGCGCCAGAAACGCAACCGAGGCCCAAATCGCCAGGAAGCGGCGCGTGACACCAACCGTCCGGCGCGGCGCGGCAACCGGCGGACTGCTCTCTCCCGCCAGTTGTTCCAGCACGGCGCAGACCGGAGCAAAGCCCGGCGGCCGGCCGGCTGGACTCTTCGCCGTGCAGCGGGCCACCAAGTCGCAGAGTTCCGGGGGCGCGCCCGAGGCAATGAGCGGCGAAAGATCGAGCGGCTCATTCAGGATGATATAGAAAATGCGTTCGACCGTATCCCCCGAGATCGGCTTCACTCCCGTCATCAGTTCGAAGAGCAGCACACCGAATGCGTAGACGTCCGCCTGTTCGGTGACGGCCTTGCCCGTCACCTGCTCCGGCGCCATGTAGTAGGGCGTCCCCAGGACATAACCC
Source organism: Candidatus Sulfopaludibacter sp. (assembly GCA_031292755.1). GTDB lineage: Bacteria > Acidobacteriota > Terriglobia > Bryobacterales > Bryobacteraceae > Sulfopaludibacter. The sequence continues at coordinate 49,226 of JARLGM010000003.1, read as the reverse complement.
GTGCGGGTCATACTGAGGCCCTCAGTCTTGGCGATGCCGAAATCCATCAGTTTGGCAACGCCCGCGCGCGTGATGTGAACGTTCTCGGGCTTGATGTCGCGGTGAATCACTTTCTGGCTGTGGATGTACTCAATGGCCCGAGCCACCTGCAAGGCGGTGCGGATCTTACCGTCAGTATCGCCCGTCTCTCCGTTGCGGATGGCGTTGCTCAAATTCTGACCGCGCAGGAACTCCATCACCATGAACGGGCGGTTCTGCTGGTCTTCCCCGAAGTCGTAAATGCTCAGGACATTATCGTGGGTGAGGTTGCTGGCCAGGCGCGCTTCGGCCAGGAAACGAACCTTGGCGTCCGGTTGGGCGCAGGCGGCTTCGGTGAGGATCTTGACGGCCACGGTGCGGCCGAGCACCGTATCCCGCGCCCGGTAGACATGAGACATTCCCCCGCCGAGGAATTCCTCCAACTCGTACTTACCGATCCGTCCGCCGGGCTGCACCTAACGGAATATCATACGACGAAACCTTCTACTTCCGTCCGCTGACCGCGGCCGGGATGGCCGGCAGCGAAAACGACTTCCTGTCGTTGGCCATCAGGCGGACGGTTTCCGCCCTGGCGATGTATTTGGCCAGAAATTCCGGATTCTGGAACTGGTTCGGTTCCAGTTCTTCCCAGGCCAGCAGCTTGTAATCGCCAGGCGGCAGATTCTTAAACTCGAAGGCGCCCTTCTGATCGCTCACGGTATTGTGGAACTGCGAGATCCGCCGCGAGTCCGGCACCAGCACCACGCTCACGCCGGGCATCGCGTTGCCGTCTTCTCCCGTAACGGCCCCCTTCACTTCAGCGCCTTCGGTGCTGAGCGTAATCTGGACAGGCCCCAACGCGCCGGCCGAAAGATCGATGCCGTCGTCATCCACCTCATGATCCACGTACTTCACGCTCTTGATGTAAAGCTGCGCGGACCCGTTGTCGGTGCTCACCTCGTAGCGCGCCGGAGACACGCCCTTGAAGGTGAACTTGCCGGCTTCATCGGGGGTAGCTTTCGGCAGGTTCAGCAGGATGAAATCCGCCGGATTCAGCCGGGCGCCCAACTGCTTCAGATCGATCTTGTCGCCTCCCTTCCCTTCCACCACGAGGCTGCCTGCAAGATCGATCGGCGCCACGGTCTGCATAATGAGACCGCCGATGTGGCGATCCTTCACCTGCACCGGCATCTGCGCGCCCATGGGCGAGAGGAAATCCTGAGTGGCGCTGAGCATATATTCGCCCGGCGGCACACCACGAAATTCGAAGCTGCCGTCGGGATTCAGTTGCGCCCGGTTGGCGGAGAGCATGCCCAGGATGCCCGAGCCCTTGGGCGTGAGCACCACCAGGGTCATCTTGCCCTGCGTTGGCGCGTTGTCCCAGCGGCCTTTGACGCGGAACGAATCCACTTTCACCAGGTGGACATCGATACGGCCGACTTCGCCGCCAACGCCGACTTCCACCGGCGACGCGGTCTCCTGGTCGGCAACACTGGGATAGTAGGTGGTGATGTAGGCTGGCTCCGGTTTGTCCGCGGTGGGCCGGGCGGCCGCGCCGGTCATGCTGCCGGTGAGATTGTTCACCAGGTTCGATGCCATCACGATGTACTTGCCGGCCTTCAGGTTGGCGACCCGGTATTCGCCCTGATCGTTGGTCATGGCTTGTCCCGCTGGCGCCCACATCTTCCTGCCTTTGTCATAGGCCGCAATCATGGGCATCACCATGGCATTCTGGATGGGCTCGCCGTCGGCGTCCAGCACTTTGCCGGTGATCACCGCATTGGGCAGAAGCTTCCAGTTCAACTCCTTCATCTGCATGCCTGCGGACAGGTTCAGGGGTGTGCCGGCCATGGAGTTGCCGCGCGCTCCGTAAGCGCCGGGGGCGAAGCCGTTCTTCTGCGCCATCAGGGTATAGCGCCCGGGTTCCAGATTTTCGAAAGAGAATACTCCCTTGTCATCGGTCTCGGCGGTAATGTTCTTGCCGCGGCTGGAGAGGATCACGCTGACCTTCTTCACGGGTTCGCCGGTGATCGCGTGGGATATTTTGCCTTCGAGCGAGGCGTTGTTATTGTCTTTGGCCTTCTCCTTATCGGAGCCGGACGTTTGGAATGCAGCCAGGGCCAGCACTCCGCTCAGCAGGCAGACTGCCAGCTTGATCGGCGTATCGAGTCGCATGATAACCACCCCGGCCTACACTTTCAGGCCTGAATGTATTATTACGCGTTCCAGGTCAGCCGCGCGCGTTTCCCGTCAGGGTGCGACGTTCGACCACCTTAATTCCAGATGCCAGTTCCCGGCTTAGACGCGTGGGCGCTTGTGCGCCGATGCGCACCAGCAGCGACGCGTACCGCGTTCCCGGCTTGACGATCAGGCCGGTACCCGGCACCAGCCCCATTCGCTTCATTTCACGCAGAGCATTGGGATCACGATCGGAAACGCTCGATATCACAGCCGGCACCGCACACGGCCACTGGGACAGGGCGATTTCCTTGCGCTCCGCTACCTCTCCGTCCTTTTCCGGGATGATGTGCCCGTGTGGGTCCGTTTCAGGGAAGCCTAATTTAGCCGCAATCCGGTCCTCCAGACGTTCGGAGATATAATGCTCCAGGCGTTCGGCCTCTTCGTGCACTTCGTCCCAGGCAAAATCCAACACATCGTGCAGGAATCGTTCGATAAGGCGATGATGCCGCTGCACCTCCAGCGCCCGGCGTTTCCCCAGTTCGCTCAAGCGCACCCCGTAATGCTTCTCATACTTCACAAACGATGGCTGTTGCTCAGCAAGCTTCTGGAGCATGCCGGTAACCGAGGCTGGCCGTACGTCCAAATGTGCCGCCAGTGCGTTGCTGGTGACCCGTTCGGCCGCGGGTCCGCTCAGTTCCAGGATCGCCTTCAGGTAATCGTCCACGGCCTCGGTGGTTTTCGCGGTCACTAAAAAGAGTATAGGCGATGAGGCCACCTCGTGTATGATTTAGGCATGCCTAATTTCGGCCGGTTGTCATGCCTGGCCCTTTTGACCGCCTCCCTCTGGGGGCAAGGCGAGACCACCAGCGCCATCGTCGGCACGGTAACGGATCGAACGGGCGCGGCGATTGCCGGCGCCACGGTGACGATTATCAATACGGACAACGGCTCGAAACGCTCCCTCCGCACTGATGCCGACGGGCGCTTCAACTTCCCGCAACTCAAACCGGGTCCCTATGCGGTCAAGGCGGAGGCCGACCAGTTTGAGCCGCGCGAGAACCGCTCCGTCATGGCCGGCCTCGGCCAAAAGCAAACCGTCGACCTCATCCTGGAACTCGCCGCCAAAAACCAGACCATCACGGTGACCGAGGGCGCGCCGCTAGTCAATCCACAAAACGCCAATACCTCCACCACGATTTCGGCGCGCGCGCTCGAAGATCTGCCGAATCCCGGCGGCGACCTGACCTATCCGCTACAATTCGCCGCCGGCGCGCTGATCAACACGGCCGGCAGCGGGAACGATTTCGTGGGCGGCACCAACGGCTATGGAAACGTCCAGTTCAACGGCCTGCCCTCGCTATCGAATGGCTACATCGTGGACGGCCTGGAAACCAACGATCCGCTGACCAATCTGAATAGCGGGTTGTCCACCAATCTCGTTCTGGGGCTCAACTCGATTGCCGAGGTTACCGTGAATACCCTCTCTTACGCGGTCGATCAGGGACGATACGGAGCGGCGCAGGTGAACTACGTCACCAAGTCCGGCACCAATCGGTTTCACGGCAACCTGTACGAACGGTGGAACGGGTCGCGATTCAACGCGACCGATTTTTTCACTAACTCGACACCCGGAAATCAAAAGCCCCGCTCCACCGTGAACCATTTCGGCGCCAGCCTGGGCGGACCCATCCGGCGTAACAAGCTATTTTTCTTTTTCGATAGCGAGTGGGTCCGCATCGCCCTTCCCATCGTGTCGGCGACCACGGTGCCGACCCCTGCGTTTCAGAATTACGTCCTACACCAGCTTCCCCGCGGAGGAACCGATTCCATCACCGGATCCACCTATCAGCCGTCTCCGCAGTTGGTGCCTCTTTACGAGAAGTTATTTTCGCTGTATGGAGGTACGGCGGGCGCGCCGCTTGCCGTGCTGGGCTGCCCGTTCAACAGCGATGGTGGCGCTGCAGCCGGCAGTCCGCCGAACGGCAATGGATGCGCCAATCGGCAGAGCATTTCGCATTCGAGCGACGATAGCGAGCAGGTGCAGACCGCGCGGATCGATTACAACGTAAACGAGCGGAACACGGCTTGGTTTCGCATTCAAGCCGATACTGGTCTTCAGGCGGCATATACCGACCCGATCAATCCTCTGTTTGACGCCGCTTCGCCCCAGCCGCTCTACTCTTTGGCCACCGGCTACACACACGTGTTTTCGCCGGGCCTCGTGAATTATTTCAATCCCGCATTTTCCTGGTACGAGAGCCTGTTCGGCCCCAACGACCTCGCCAAGACGCTCGCAGCTTGGCCCATGGTGCTCGAAGGCAGCCCGTTCACGACTATCGGCGGCCTCGACAACACGTGGGTGCAGGGCAGGCGCGCTTCGCGGTTCTTCATCAACGACAACCTGGCGTGGACCACGGGCGCCCATGAACTGAGGTTTGGCACCAACATCCGCGTCTTCCGGCTGAACGATTACGATTTCGGCGAGGGCGTGGTGCCTACGGTCTCGTATGCGACTCTGCCACAGTTCATTTACGGCGTGGCGTCGACGGCTTCGGAGACTTTTCCGCAATCCGATTCCCAGCCGTACAATTTCCTGAACCTGGATGTTTACGCGCAGGATGCGTGGCGAGTAACCAAAACTTTCACCTGGACCTTCGGTCTGCGCGCGACCCACAATTCCAATCCCGTGAATCCGCACGATGCCGTGGCGCGTCTGCCCGGTTCCTGGGACGCCATTTCCCACAACGTCAACCAGCCGCTCGATGCATCGATCCAAACCCACCTGGGCAATATCTTCGCAGGGACGCCGATGGAGATTCTGCAGCCCCGGACCGCTATTGCTTGGCAGATCACACCGAAGACAGTGCTGCGAAGCGGGTTCGGTCTGTTCAGCGATATTCTGCCGGGAAGCGTGGTGGATTTGGTCGGCGTCAATCCGCCGTATTCCAAGACATTTCAAGGAGGGCTGCTCGGCACCGCCGGCGGAAGCGGAATCGACAGTGCCATCGCCGCGACGGTCGCCGCGAACCAGACGTTCACCTCCGGCTTCACGCGGGGGCAGCTATCGTGCGCGTCGACCTCCTCGAATCCCGCCACATGCCTGCAGCCGGTGGCGATGACAGCAGTTCCGGATGGCAAGCTTCACGCACCCTACTTCATGCAATGGAGTTTCGCTCTGGAGCGGCAGATCGGCACCACCGTCAATCTGCGGGCGCAGTATGTGGGCACACGCGCGGTGAACCAGCCGTACCAGACGCAGGTGAACGGCTATCAGACCGTGTGCCAGGGCTGCTTTGCGCCGTTTCCCTACGGCCAGCCGTCCGACCCGCGATTTGGAGCGGTCACGCAGCTTAGCACCGGTGCCAACAGTCACTACAACGGGCTTCAATTGACGGCCGACAAGCGCCTCGCGCGCGGGCTGCAGGTGCTCGTGAATTACACTTGGAGCCACTGTATGGATACAGTTTCGAATGGAGGTTTCTTGCCGTTCTCAGCGGGTGGAATTCTGACGCCGTTGCCGGGCGAGTTAGCCCGCCAATACGGGCCTTGCGATTACGATATCCGCGACAACCTGACGGCGCAATATGTGTATCAATTGCCAGTGAAGGTGCGGAACAAAAAGCTGGGCGCCGTGCTGAATGGGTGGCAGGTGTCGGGCACCATGTTCTGGCACAGCGGCGTGCCTTTCTCCGTGTTGAGTACGCCCTATTCGGCCAACGGTGACGGCATTGTGCAAGGAAGCGGTCCGCAATTTGCCAGCGTGGTGGCGGGCGTGCCGGTCTATGCGCATCGTCCCATTGCGGGTGTCACGCCGGCGGGCACGGTGCAATGGCTCAATCCGGACGCTTTCGTTTCGGCGGTCGACCCCAGCACCGGGGCGTGCGCCGGTGGCGACAATCCTCAAAAGTGCCAGTTCGGCAATCTCGGCAGAAACGCCCTGCGAGGGCCCGATTTCGTGTGGGGCGATTTTTATCTGACGAAATGGTTCAGCTTGAAAGAGCACTTGAAGCTTCGCGTGGATGCGCAGGTCTTCAATGTTTTGAATCATCCGAACTTCGGGCTTCCGGCGGTGGTGTACGCGGGTGTCCCCGGGAGACCCTCGACGCAGACGGGTTTCGGAGCGCTCACATACACCACCGCGCCGCCGACCGGTCTGCTCGGCGTGGGACTCGGCGGCGACAGCTCGCCGCGGATGACGGCGTTTCAGGCACGACTCGAGTTTTGATTCGCGACAATCCCGCAACCCTTCAGACAAGGATCGATCCGCGGGGTGCCAGAATCCGTCTCCCCCACGAACGTGTAGCGTAGTCGCCGACTCGGACTTTGGCACAGCCGGGCCCCCTAGGCCGACAGTCTGAGCGACAGGTCCTGCCTGGTCGCGTTTACCGATTCAGACCGTATTACGCGCCGCTCGGAGAGCCGTCTCCAGCCTACGAACATGCCCCTCGGCCTAGCCTGCGGTGACGTCCCCACGCTGCCCCTGCGAGAACCAATATCTGCGGGGCGTCGCTCAGAAAGCCGATGCTCCCGGGAGCCACCATCATGGAGACGCAGCCGAACGCCAACGCCGCAATCGCATACCCCAGGCACACCGCCGCCTCGCGGCCGGGCGCAAAGCGAGCCAGCATCCGGCCGGTCGCCAGCGGGATGAGGAGCACCGGCGCGAGGAACCAGATTCTCCACGGCAAGGAGCTCAGTTGAAAAGAATGTCCGCTTCTGTACGCGACCACGAAAAACGCGACTCCGCTGAGCCCGGCAAAGAGCAGGTCGAGCACGATGTACCCGGCGAACCCGACCAATGCCACGCCGCAGACGCGCACCGGGTTGTCCGCAACCTCACGCCAAAGGAGTGAGGCCGCCGTTCGTATGACGCCGGACCAGAACCAAACCGCGCCGCGAGCCGCCGCCTCTTCGGTAAGATCGCCGGCGATGGATGCGGCGCGGTCCCGGCTGGTGACGACAGCAAGTATCCGTTCTGCGATGTGAATGCTATGCATAACTAAGTCCCGGGAGTTCGCAACCCCTGAGTAACCGGCGATACGATTGTTGCGCGCGCGTGATCTCGCGAAGGCCCTTCGAGTTGAGCGTAAAGTAGCGCTTGGCCCGTCCGCCGCGCTGGGGAGTCGGATCGCCCATTCGCGAAGAGAGCAACCCCTTGTCCTCCAGGCGGTCCAGAGTGGTGTAGAGCGCGCCCGGAGCCGGCCGGCGGCGGGTACATTCCGTAATTTCCGCGCTAATCGTCACGCCATAAGCGTTTTCGCCCAAACGCAGAATTGCCAGCAGCACGACCTGCTCGAACTCTCCTAACGAATGGGCAGCGGACATTTCTACTACAGAATAGAGGAAAGTGCCCGGGCCGTCAAGAAGAAGGACGGCAGCCCCTATTGCCCGTCGAACTTCACCTTGGCGTTCATGGCAGGCAGCGCTTTCAATGAGTCGAGCAGGTACGGCAGTCCCTCGGACCCGAGCGTCGAAATGCCGTCGCTCAGGTGAAAGTGCAGATGCGGCTCGGTGCTGTTGCCGGAGTTCCCGACCAGGGCGAGAACCTGGCCGCGCTTCACTTTGTCGCCGGTGTGGACACGCATCTTGCCCGGCTGCAGGTGCGCATAGAAGGCGAAGTGGCCGCCGCCCAGGTCGAGAACAATGTGATTGCCGCCCACGGTTTCGAGCGTGATCGGCACGGCGCGCGAGGTGAGTCCAGGCACGTTTTCGGGAATGCCGTCTTTCACGTCGGCCACCGTGCCATCGGCGACGGCCAGCACGTCGCTGCCGTAAGCGTGATAGCTCTTGTTGTCCTTGGGATCGCCAGTGTACGATTTACCGTCGGCGCCGAGGCGCAGCCAGTCGATGGCAAAGCGCTGCACGATGTGATACCGTCCCTCGACCGGCAACATCGCGCGCCGGTGGCCCGAGATATTGGAAGGGCCGTTCGCCGCCATCCAGTTGTCCCCGTGCAGGGGCGGCCCCAGCGTCAGCAACTTCGCTTGGGAGACAACGACGGCGCCACCTTCGGTAGTAAGGTCCTCAACCGCAATGCGATGCCGCAGTTCCGCGGGTACCGGTGCTCCCGCGTCGAGAGCCACGTCCAGAAACGCCGCCGCATGGACGCCGCTCGGCAGGTAGCGTTTGTCCGCCGCCGCGCTCACATCCACGCGGTAGAGCAGGGCGTTGAGTTCCTGTCCTTCGTACCCGGCCAGCACTTTGCCACCGCCCAGAATTTGGACGCGTTTCAAATCGATGGCGCTACCGCCGCCGTTGATGATGTGGAGTTCGTACATCAGGTGCGTTTTCCCGTCCAGCAGGACCGGCGTGGGCGGCGTGGGTACGTACAGGTCCACAGGAATGCCAAACGGCGTCATCTGGGCGGTGGTCAAATGCGGCCGCTCGGGCGGTTTGGCGGGCGCCGCGTTCAGTCCTCGCGAGAATTCCAGCGGGTAGGGCACGCCCTGTGTCCAGGCGCCGGTCATCTTGTCGCCGGCGAGGGTCCCTTCGTAGTGCGCTTGTGCCGCTTTGATTTCGAAGCGCACCTGGTCGCCCCTCAGGTCGATCGCGTCGAACGGCAGCACCGCACCCTGGTCCAGGCTGTTCAGCTTGCCGGTATACAGGCCGTCCGGAGCCTTTTCGATCTGCAGCGACAGGCGCAGGCTGGCGCTCCCGGCGAAGAGCGTACCGCTCCAGTCGCCTTCGAGCTTCGGCTGGCTCTGGGCCGACGCTGCGATCGCTCCGATTAGCAGTAGGATTCCTGTACGTAACATAATCAGTTAGACTAACACCGCGGCATTTTCTTGCAGATGGCAGCCCATTTGCCGTTGCGCCCGGGCAAAGTCCGCGATTTAATGGGTCTTGCGACACTGGCGAACATCTTTCCTCGTTGCGGCCTGCCTGCTGGCAGCGCTGCCCGGCCGGGCGGTCGAATATCTGGTCTACGCCGGCACTTATACCAATCGCGGCGGCAAGGGAATCTACCTTTACCGCTTCCAAACGGCTACCGGGAAGCTCACGCCGGAAGGACCGGTGGCGGAGACCCCCAATCCGACCTTTCTGGTGGAGAACCCCAATCACAAGGTCATCTATGCGGTGAACGAGAATGTCGACCAGGCGCCGGGCACGGTAAGTGCGTTCGCCATCAATCCCAAGAACGGAAAACTGGTGTTGCTCAATCGCGCCTCGTCCCGGGGCAGCGGACCGCGCCACCTGGCCATGGACAGCACCGGCAAGTGGCTCGCGGTAGCCAACGGCACGGGCGGCAGCATCGCGGTGTTGCCGGTTCAACCGGACGGCAGGGTGGGCGAGGCCGTTGCCTATGAGAAGCAGCCTGAAAAATCGCGTCCCACCGGCGTTGCGTTCTCGCCCGACAACCACTTCCTGCTGGCGGCAGACCAGGGGCTGGATCGCATTCTGGTGTACCGCTTCGATGCGGCCAACGGCGCGCTGACTGTCAACGACCCGGCTTTCGCGGAAGCCAAACCGGAATCCGGACCCCGGCACCTGGCATTCCACCCTGGCGGCAAGGCGCTGTACGTGGTGAATGAAAAAACATCCAGTGTCACCGCCTACCATTGGGATGCGGACAAGGGCGCACTGGACGATTTCCAGAACGTGCTGACCTGGCCGATGGGATTCAACGGCACCAGTGCCGCGCTGGAACTCGTGGTGAATCGCGCCGGGACCGTGCTGTACGTTTCCAACCGGGGGCTGGACGGGTTCGCACAGTTCGCCATCGATCCCGAGAAATTCACACTGACCGCCATGGATTACCCGCCCGCCATGGGGCACAATCCGCGCGGATTTGCGATCGATCCGAGCGGCCGGTTTCTGTTCGTCGCCAATGAGGATTCCGGGAACATCGCGGTGTTTCGCGTACATCCGCGGACGGGCCAACTGCAACCCACCACGGCCGTTGGCTTGCACGTGCCGAGCCTGGCGTGCGTCCTGTTCGTGCCCGGGAAGTGACTGGCTGTCGCACCGGATTCCGGCAGGCAACCGCGGCGGCGGGGAGCGGAGCACGGTTGACATCCAACTCGCGACAAATCACTCTGAAAGCATGAATCCCAAGCGCGGACGGATTGGCTTCGGCCTTTGCGTGCTGCTGGTGTCCGGTCACTTTCAGGGGTTGCTCGCCAGGCGCGACTATCGCTTCGACGGTAAAATCTCCCGTCCGGTATTGGAAAACTACCTTTCCCGCTCCATCACCATGACCGAGTTGTACCGTTCGCCCGGAAACCTGGACGACGACCTTCGCATGGTGCGGAATACCGGCGCCAAATTTCTGGGCCGGACCCTCTATTTGTGGGGCGGCGAGGCCAGGATTGCCGACCCGAAATTCCTCGCGCAGGGCAGGGAAATGTCGGACCGTATCCACCGCGACGACCCCGACGTGGTGCTGCAGGCGGCCATCTTCGAGATCGTGACCCAACAGGGCGTCAGCGAAGTTCCAGTTCCCGCCTGGGTGTTTCAGGAATTCGCGCAGGCTCCGCAGACGCGCAATTTCGACTACTCCCAAATGTTTGTTCCGGAAGACAAGCGCTTCGCCGACCACTGGCGGCGCGGCTCTTCGGTGCCCGACATCTGCAAGATCGAGACGAAGATGTGGTTCTTCTTCCTGGCTGCCTCATATATCGATGCCGGGATCGAAGCCATTCACTTCGGCCAGCTCGATCTGATGGGCCGGAACGATCCGGAGTACCGGAACTGGGCCGACCTGCTGCGGCATGTGCGTGGGCATGCGGCACGGAAGGCCCGCCGCCACTTCATCCTCTGCGATGCTCACGTTCCCAAGGCGGGCCCGGTGGTGGACGGAAAACTCCTGCTGGATTTCCACTCGTTTCCGCTGCGCCCCAAAGAGGTGGCGGACTCCCCCCAGAAAGCCGTTCTGGAGGTGGGCCATTCCGACGCGCTGTATGGAAGGAGTAACGGAGGCATCGCCCCCAGCGGCTGGAAGTGCGAGCACTTGCCGTACCTGGTGGAGTTCGATAATTTCGGAGGCACGCGCACGCCCGGTCAGGCATCGCAGGCGCAAGGCCGCTCCATCTTCACGTGGGGCTACGACGAGATCACCTGGTTCGCGCAGCAGCCCGAGCCATATCGCAACGAGTGGCTCCGGTATGCGTGGAACTGGCTCAAGGAGCACGATCGCAACGGCTTTCTGGAGATGCCCGGCGGCCGCATGTTGACCAACGGAAAAAGCAAGTGGTACTTCGCCAACACGAATAGTCCGGCGTGCCCGCAGGGGTCCAGCCAGGAAGAAACCATCAAGGCAATCTGGCTGGCGGATTCGAAATGAGCGCTCGCGTGGCGCTATTCCTCATCTGCTGCCGCGCGGTTCCGGCGGTCGACCCGGCCACGCTCGACGGCAAAGTGCTGATCGGCTACCAGGGCTGGTTCACTTGTCCCGACGACGGCTCCGGCCGCTGGACCCACTGGTCGCGCGGCGTACCCGCTGCCGCGACATTGACCGTGGAACTGTTTCCCGATCTGCGCGAACTCGATGCCGATGAGCGGTGCGCCGTCCCCGGCATGACCATCGACGGCAAACCCGCGTACCTGTTTTCGTCGCGCAACGCGAAGACGGTGGCCCGCCATTTCGCGTGGATGAAGCAGTACGGGCTGGATGGCGTTCTGGTGCAGCGCTTCGTCGGAGAGATCCCGCGGAAGCGTGCCGGCGGCGACGTGGTGCTGAAGAACATCATGGCCGCCGCTAGAGAATCCGGCCGCACTTTCGCCATCGAGTACGACATCTCCGGCGGGAATCCCGAGACGTTCGCGCAGACCCTGAAGGACGACTGGACCTACCTGGTGGACGAATTGAAGGTGACCTCGCATCCCGATTACCAGCGCCACAATGGAAAGCCGCTGGTTTCCGTTTGGGGCATGGGATTGAGCGACGGCAACGCCCACCCGCCCGCGGACCCTCAGGCGGCGGCGAATCTGATCGCATGGTTCCAGTCGCGGGCCACTTATATGGGCGGCACGCCGGCCCATTGGGGCACGCTGACGGACGATGCGCGGAGCGATCCGGCATGGGCAGGCGTTTACGCGGCGATGGATGTGGTGCAGCCGTGGAATGTGGGACGCTATGGCACGCTGGAGGCCGTAGACCGGTGGAAGACCGATGTGCTGATGCCCGATGTGAAACTGGCGGCTAAGAATCGTCAGCTATACATGCCCGTGATTTTTCCGGGCTTTTCCTGGAGCAATCTCAAAGCCAGCGCCAGGAAGAATCAAATTCCCCGGCTGGGCGGCGAGTTTTTCTGGCGGCAGGCATATAACGCCAAAATGGCCGGCGCGAAGGTTCTGAAGATCGCGATGTTCGACGAAGTGGACGAAGGAACCGCCATCTTCAAGGTGGCGTCCCACCGCCAGGACGCGCCCGATCAAGGTTTCTGGCTGACGCTGGATGCGGACGGCGCCGATTTGCCCACCGACTGGTATCTGAAGCTCGCGGGCGATGTTACGAAAATGTTTCACGGAGAAATTCAACCCGACCCCAAGGTTCCCCATGTTCACTAGGAAACTCGCGCTTTCATTCTGCGTTTGCCTGACACTCGCCGCGCAGCCGGCCCGCGTCAAAGAGCCGGTGGATTCGGTCAATCCCAACATCGGCACTATCGGACATCTGCTGACCGCGACAGTGCCTTATGTCCAGGTGCCACACGGGATGGCCCGGCTGGCGCCCGTGACCACTCCCGGAACCCAGGACCGGTATCTGGCCGATAAGATCTACGGCTTCCCGGCGGGTCCCGCGACCCTGATGGCCTATACCGGCGAATTGACCACCGATCCGGCCAGGATGGCTTCCCGCTACGACCACGATTTCGAAATCGCGACGCCCTACTGGTACAAAGTCCGGCTGGATGATTCGGACATCGCGGCCGAGTTCACGGCCACGCAATCGGCCGCCTACTACCGGTTCACGCTGCCCGCCGCGCCGCACGCGCATATTTCCATGAGCGTGCGGAATGGCGAGATCGAAGTCGCGGGACCGGCTGCGGTCTCGGGTTCCGCGGCCGGCGGGCGAAATGACACAGGCGTGCGCTCCTATTTCTACGCCGAATTCTCCAAGCCAATCGCAGGGCACGTCGAGCGCGCCGGGGGCGGGCTGAGCTTCGCCAGCGATTTTGCGACGCACGCCGGGGAGCAGATCGACGTTCGCCTTGGCATTTCGTACATCAGCGTGGAACAGGCGAAAAAAAACCTGGAGCGCGAGATCCCCAGGTTCACCTTCGATGAAGTGAAAGCCAAAACGCGCGCAGCCTGGAACCAGGCGCTCAGCGCCATCCTGGTGAAAGGCGGAACCGAACGCCAGCGGACCATTTTCTATACCGCGCTCTACCGCACGCTTAGCCGCATGACCGATATCACCGAGGACGGAAAGTATTACAGCGGCTACGATCACCAGGTGCACCAGGCGGATGGCCACGATTTCTACGTGGACGACGGGCTTTGGGACACCTACCGCAGCGCGCATCCGCTTTCGCTATTGATCGAGACGCCGCGGCAGATGGACATGGTGCGATCCTACATCCGGATGTACGAGCAGAGCGGCTGGATGCCCTCCTTCCCGTCACTCGGCGGAGACCGCGCGGTGATGATCGGCCATCATTCCACGGCGCTGATCGCGGACGCGTACACCAAGGGCTATCGCGATTTCGACGTGGCGCAGGCGTACGCGGGCATGAAGAAGAACGCCACGGAGGCGACGATGCTGCCCTGGCGCCGCGGGCCTCTGACCGGCCTGGATCTGGTGTACCTGGAGAAGGGCTTCTTCCCGGCGCTGGCCAAGGGCGAAGCCGAAAGCGTGCGCGAGGTGCATCCCTCGGAGCATCGCCAGGCGGTCTCGGTCACGCTCGAGAATTGCTACGACGATTGGTGCCTCGCACAGGTTGCCAAAGGGCTCGGCAAGGACGACGACTACGCTTACTTCATGAAGCGGGCGCACAATTATGCCAATGTGTTCGATGTGCGCTCCGGCTTCATGGCGCCGAAGACCGCCGACGGCAATTGGGTGGACGGCTTCGACCCGAAACTGGGCGGCGGACAGGGCGGCCGCGCCTGGTTCGCCGAGTGCAACTCGTGGGTGTACACATGGCACGTGCAGCACGACCCCGCCGGCTTGATGGCCCTGATGGGCGGCCGCGAGAGATTTACCGCCAAGCTCGACCAGTTGTTCGTGGAGCAGCCCGCGACTTCGAAATTCGCCTTCCTGGGCCAGTTCCCCGATATGACCGGACTCATCGGCATGTACCCGCAGGGCAACGAGCCGGCGTTCCACATTCCTTATCTGTATGATTATTGCGGCCAGCCCTGGAAGACGCAGCGCCGCGTGCGCCAGATTATGGACGTGTGGTATGGTGACGGTCCCCTGGGCATCTGCGGGGATGAGGACGGCGGCGCCATGTCCTCGTGGTACGTGCTCAGCGCCATGGGCTTTTACCCGGTGAGTCCGGGACAGCCCGCGTACGAGATCGGCAGCCCGCTGTTCGCCGAGACGCGCATCGCGCTCGACAAGGGCAAGGTATTCACGATTATCGCCAGGGGCGTTTCCGCGCAGAACAAATACATTCAGTCCGCCACCCTGAACGGCAAGCCCTGGGACAAGGCGTGGTTCGCGCACTCCGACCTGGCGGGAGGCGGCACCCTGATTCTGGTGATGGGGCCGAAGCCGAATACCGCGTGGGGCAGTGCGCCCGATGCCGCGCCCCCTTCCATGACGCGCTGATCGATTCGACGTTGGTGACGAGCTTACTCATGCACGCTTCATTCAGATTCTCCCTGCTTCTCGCGTCTGCCCTCGCGGTTTCCGGAGCCCGCGGCGCTTCATTGGATGTCACGCAGTTGGTGAATGAATTCATCGGAACCGGCGGCCACGGCCACACGCACCCCGGCGCCACCGTGCCGTTCGGCATGGTCGCCCTCGGCCCCGATACATTCAACGACGGGTGGGACTGGTGTTCCGGCTACCACTATTCGGACAGCTCCATCATGGGATTCAGCCACACCCATCTGAGCGGCACCGGCATCGGAGACATGCTGGATGTTCTGGTGATGCCGGGGACGGGTCCAACGAAACTGGTGCCCGGAACTCGCGAGAAGCCCGAAGAAGGCTACCGCTCGCGCTTCTCGCATGCAGAGGAGAAAGCCGAGCCCGGCTACTACTCGGTGATGCTCAAGGATTACGGCATTCAGGCGGAACTCAGCGCCACCGAGCGCGCCGGCATTCACCGGTACACGTTCCCGCAGAGCGACAGCAGCCATTTCATCGTCGATCTGATCCACGGATACGGCCAGCCTTCGCGCGTGCGCGCCGCCGAGTTGCGCATCGTGGATTCCACCACCATTGTGGGCGGAAGAACGGTCAACGGGTGGGCGCGGGGCCGGCGGATTTTCTTCGCCATGAAATTCTCCAAACCGTTCCAGTCCGCGGAACTTGTCACCCAGCACCAGGTTCTGGACGCCGGCGTGAAGGAAACCAGCGGCACCGCGCAGCAGGCCCTGATCCACTACGCTACCAAGGCCGGCGAGGTGATCTACGTGAAGGTGGGGATCTCCGGGGTCAGCATCGAAGGCGCCGTGCAGAACCTGGATCGCGAGATTCCGGGCTGGGATTTTGCGGCGGTGCGGCAGGCAGCCCACGCGGCTTGGCAGCGCGAGCTCTCCAAAATCCTGATCGAAGGCGGGGACAAGAAACAGCGCGAGATTTTCTACACGGCGATGTTCCACACTCTGGAAGCCCCCACACTGTTCGACGATGTGGACGGCAAGTATCGCGGCATGGATGGCCAGGTACATCAGTTGCCTGCGGGGTCGCACAACTACAGCACGTTTTCGCTCTGGGATACTTACCGCGCCGGCCATCCGCTGTTCACCCTGACCGAGGCTGAGCGCGTGCCGGACCTGGTGAACTGCCTGATTCGCATGTCCGAAGAGAGCCCGGCGGGAATGCCAGTGTGGCCGCTGCAAGGTGTGGAGACCGGCACCATGACCGGGTATCACTCGGCTTCGGTGATCGCGGAAGCGGCCGTGAAGGGCTTCCAGGGCATCGATTTCGCACGCGCATACGGCCCCATGAGAAAGCGCGCGCTGGAAGACGATTTCCGCGGTCTGGGCTACTTCCGGAAGCTGGGCTACATTCCCAGCGACATGGTGTCGGAATCGGCCACGCGCACGCTGGAGTACAGCTACGACGCCTGGGCAGTGGCGCAGGTCGCCCGCCACCTGGGCAAGATGGATGACTACAAGCTGCTGCTGGCCCAATCGCGGAACTACCGGAATCTGTTCGATAAGAGTGTGGGCTTCATTCGCCCGCGCCTGGAGAGCGGGGAATGGGCGCCGTCTTTCGATCCCACGGCCACCGGCACGACTCCCAAATGGCGCGACTTCACGGAGTCCAATTCCTGGCAGGGCACCTGGGCGGCGCAGCACGAACCGGAAGCTTACGTTGAACTGCTGGGCTCGGCGCAGGCCTTCGTGAAGAAACTGGACGACCTGTTCAATCTGCACGTGGAGATCAAAGGCGAGGTGCCCGCCGATATGACCGGGTTGGTGGGCATGTACGCGCACGGCAACGAGCCGAGCCATCACGTAGCCTATCTGTACGACTACGCCGGGGCGGCGTACAAAACGCAGCAGCGGGTGCGGGACCTGCTGGATCGCCAGTATGACAATCAGCCGGATGGCCTGGCGGGGAATGAGGACTGCGGGCAGATGTCGGCCTGGTACGTGATCAGCGCCCTGGGCTTCTACGCGGTCAATCCGGCCGGGGGGAATTACGTCTTCGGCAGCCCGCTCTTCGATAAAGCGGTGGTGCACGTGGGGAATCGTCAACTAACCGTGGAGGCCAAACGAAGTTCCCCCGCGGACCAGTACATTCAGTCGGTGACGCTGAACGGCAAGCCTTACGGCAAGGTGTGGTTCAGCCACGCGGCGGTGATCCAGGGCGGGTCGATCGTATTCAGAATGGGCAGCCGGCCCAACCCGGCCTTCGGCGCGTCCCCGAGCGCCCTGCCGCCGGCGGGGCAATAGTCTGCTTGTCGCGGAGGGCCTGGAACAGTTGTTCCCGGAAGGCGGCCGGATGGCCCATGCGGGTTTCGCGGTCCGCTCAGTTGATGGCGATGGAGAGCGAGAGCAGTTCGCCGGTGGTGACCACCACCATGTTCAGGGAGGCGGACTTAGCACCCGCGGTGGCTTTCACGTCCAGGACTGTCGACTCGCCGCCTTTGATGGTATTCGATTCGAGTTTGGCTTCAATGCCGGTGAGTTGTCCCAGCAGCATGATCTGCCGGGAGTCCCCGGCGTCATTGGATATTTTCACTTTGACGGAGGATCCCACATCGAGGGTGATGCTACTTTTCTCCAGCTTGACGTGGTGAAGGTCCGCTTCGGGGACCTTGCCGAGGGACGCGGCGGTCACCGGGACATGAACGGCCTGGATGGCGGCGAGCATTCCGGGGTCAGCCATGGAGCCTTGCGGCGTTGCGTTGAATCCTTCCGGCGGAGCGGGAGCGGCCGTACCGGCCGGCGTCTTGATCATGGGAAGCATGGCGCCGGGCGCGATGGGCTGGCCGGTGGGAACCATCGGCATGGTTCCAAACGGCGACCGGCGATCCAGATTTTTGTCCACGTACCAGAACCACTTGCCGTGTTCCAGCTTCCACATACTGGGGAGAGGGACGGTTGGGGCGGTCCACGGAAGCGCCGTACTGTCGGACTGCAACTCATTATCCGAGGGCTGAATCACCACGGGCAGGGCGCACATGGCGGTGACATACGCCTTAGTGAAATGCTCGGAATAGTGGACGCTGGTGATGCCTTTACAGCTCATATACCGCGGTTTGGAGCGGTTATAGAAGACGTCTTTGCTGTCTGCGGCAACCAGTGCCTCGGCCTTTCGGAATTCGCCGGTGATGTGATAGTTCAGGAACTGGGTGACGCGGGCGCGCAGGGCCTGATCGACACCGTGCGGCGCCGGCGGTTCGGCGGCGGTCCTGGCTGTCTGGGCACACAGTACAGTCGCAAACAGTAAGAGCGTCGAGAGTCGAAGCATCTCCATCCATTGTAGGACGTATACTGTGGAACGTGCATCGTCTCAGTCTTCTGTGCCTGGCGCTCCCACTGGCGGGGGCTCATTTCACCGCGCATCCGATCATCGACGGATTGCGCGGCGGGTACCAGGTGGTGGTGGCCGATCTGAATCACGACGGCAAGCCCGACATCATCGCCCTGGCGAGCGGCATGGGCGAACTGGCCTGGTACGAGAATCCGGGGTGGCAGCGCCACGTGATTGTGGACGGGATGGCGCGGATGATCAACTGCACAGTGGTGGGAGCGGACTCTGAGGGCATTCCGGAGATCGTGCTGGCCAGCGAGTTTCAGAACCAGGCGAAGAACAGCCTGGGAATCGTATGGGTGCTAAGGCACCAGGGCGATCCGCGCCAGCCGTGGAGCAAAACGGAAATCGACCGGCTTCCGACGGCGCACCGGCTGCGTACGGCGGATATCGACGGCAGCGGCAAGCCCGTGGTGATCAATGCGGCGCTCACCGGCCCGAAGGCCGAAGCACCGGATTATCGCGACCAGGCGCCGCTGGTGTTCTACCGGCCGGGCGAATGGAAGCGGCAGACCATCAGCACCGAAAACCGCGGGGTGGTTCACGGCGTCTTCGTGATCGATTGGGATGGCGACGGGCGCGATGAAATTCTGACCGCGAGCTTCGAGGGCATTCACCTCTTCAAGCTGGAAAAAGGCGGGCGCTGGAGCCGGACGGAGATTGCGCGGGGAGACCCGGCGCCGTGGCCAAAATCGGGATCGAGCGATGTGACTGTCGGACAGTTGGGGCGTCGGCGGTTTCTGGCGGCGATCGAACCGTGGCACGGGAACCAGGTGGCGATTTACCGGCAGCAGGCGGCGGTGTGGGCGCGGCAGGCGATCGATAGCTCCCTGGTGGATGGGCACACGATTCAGGTGGGCGATTTCGATGGCGACGGACGGGACGATGTGGTGGCCGGATATCGCGGGCAGGGCCACAGCGTGTATCTCTATCATGCCGAGGATGCGGCGGGAGAGCGTTGGAGCAAGCAGGTGCTGGATGACGGGGGCATGGCGGCGGCCTCCTGCGCGGTGGCGGATTTGAATGGCGACCGGCGCGTGGACATCGTGTGCATCGACGGGTCGAAGGTGAAGTGGTACGAAAATCAGGGGCCGGCGGCCGGGGATTAGGGGCCGGGAAATACTTTACTCGTGGCGGAGGGCGGTGAGCGGTTGGAGGTGGACGGCCCGGCGTGCGGGTAGATAGCTGGCGGCCAGGGACACGGCGCCGAGCAGGAGCGGCACCGTCAGGAAGACCAACGGGTCGTGGGGCTGGACTCCGAAAAGCAGAGCGCTCATGAGGCGGGTGAGGGCGAACGCGGCGGCAAGGCCGGAGGCGAGTCCGGCGGCGGCCAGGGTCATGGCCTGACGCAAAATCAAATTGCGCAATTGCGGCCCATCGGCGCCCACGGCGAGGCGGATGCCGAATTCCAGCGTGCGTTGCTGCATGGTAAAGGAAATCAGGCCGTAGAGCCCGATGGCTGCCAGCA
The DNA here is from genome assembly GCA_031292755.1 of Candidatus Sulfopaludibacter sp. Classification (GTDB taxonomy): domain Bacteria; phylum Acidobacteriota; class Terriglobia; order Bryobacterales; family Bryobacteraceae; genus Sulfopaludibacter. Next base: position 29,454 of record JARLGM010000003.1, on the reverse strand, counting down.
GGATTGCCGTCATCGCGAAGCTGGTCATCAGCAACGTATTGAAGCGATCGCACGCCAGGGATTGCGCCGCCACCTGTTCCATGACGCGCAGGTTGGCCACTGGCAAACCGGCCGCCCGGCGAATCTCGGAGGTTACGGCAGGCGCCAGGGCCATCGGTGCGGAGCGGGCGCGGACGGCCCAGGCCAGCGGCGTCACGCGCCGGACCATGGCCATCAGGGCATCGCCCACCTGTGCGAGCGGAACGTAGAGCGTGGCGCCGGCCTCTTCGTGCAGGCCGTCCTGATGGACATCGCCGGCGATTCCTACGATGCGGCAGTGCAGCGCGTTCAGGTTGTCGCCGCCCCCGAAAATAGAAATGGTGCGGCCGATGGGATCCTCGTGAGGCCATTGCCGGCGGGCCAGACTTTGACTGATCACGACCACCAGGGGCGAGGCGGCATTGTCGCTGCCGGTGAAACCGCGGCCGCTGAGAATGGGGATGCGAAACACCTCGAAGTAGTCCGGCGAAACGGAGCGCCACGAGGCGCCGCCATGGTAAAGGGCCGGGCCGGCCGGACGGCCATCGATGTTGTAGGTCATGCCAAAGCTGGATTCGAGCGGGACCGATGGCGCCACGGTCACGGCCCGCACACCGGGAATCTCGCGGATCCGCTCTTCGCCGCGGTGGACCATATCGATCACCGCGCGGGCACTTTCGAAGCGGCTGCCCTGGAGCGAGGTTTCGAGAGTGAGCACGTTCCGGCCGTCGAAGCCCGGAGCCATGCGGTGCAGCGCGTCAAAGCTGCGCAGCAGGAGACCCGCGCCGGTGAGCAGGATCACCGCTACGGCCACTTCGGCAATCACCAGGGCGCCGCGTGCGCGGTGGCTGCGTTTGATATTGCCGATCAGGTCCGTTCGCGAAACCTGCAGCGCGGGCGCGAGGCCGAAGGCGATGCCGGTTGCCAGCGTGACCAGCAGGGTGAATGCCAGGACATGAGCGTCGACAAGCACCGCTCCGGCGATTCGCGGAATGTTGCCCGGGCCTGCCGCCAGCAGCGCCCGCACGCCCACCGCGCCCAGGAGCAGGCCAAGCACACCGCCCATAGCCGCCAGCAGCAGGCTTTCGGCCAGCAACTGGCGGACGATCCGCGGGCGGGTTGCGCCCAGCGCGGCGCGGATGGCCATCTCGCGGCTGCGTCCGGTGCCGCGGGCCAGCAGCAGGCCCGTCACATTGGCGCAGGCGATCAGCAGGACACAGGCGACAGCCGCGAGCAGTACCAGCAGCGCGGGCCGGATTTCGCCGGTCAGGTTGTCGCGCAACGGTTGCGCCGTAAAACTGGACTTGGGCGAAATGGCTGCCGGGTACTTGCGGCGAAAAACGGCCGCCGCCACGCCGAGAGCGGCCTGCGCCTGCTGCAAGGTGACGCCGGGACGCAAGCGCGCGGCGCAATAGACGAAGAAGGCGTGGCTGGCGGTATCGGGGTCGGCTTGCAGGGGCAGCCAGAGATCGGCGGGCGGATCGGGAGCGAATGCCGGATCCGCGACGCCGACTACCGCGTAAGGATCGCCGCCCAGCAGAATCGTACGGCCCACCATGTGGCGGTCGCCCGCGAAACGGCGCTGCCACAGGCCGCCCGAGAGCACCACGACGCGGCTGCCGCCGGGACGATCTTCCGCTTCGACAAAGGGACGGCCCAGAATCATGCGCGCCCCGAACAGGTGGAAGTAGGCTTGCGATACGTGCTCGCCGCGCACTTGTTCGACTTCGCCGCCGCTGCCCAGGTTGACGCCGGCGCCGCCGTTCCAATCGTATGCGGTCACGTCCTGGAATACTCCGGTGAGCGCGCGATAGGCCATGAATCGCGGAATGCTGGTGGGATTGTAATCGCCGCCCGGGGTCTTGCCGCGCAGTTGCACCAGGCGATCCGGTTGGGGATAAGGGAGGGGCCGGAGCAGGACGGCATTCACCACGGAGAAGATGGCGGTGTTGGCGCCGATTCCCAGAGCCAGGGCGGTCACCGCCGTGAGAGTGAACCCGGGACTGCGGCGCAGCAGCCGCCCCGCGAATTTCAGGTCAGCCGGCAATTTTGACAAGCCGTTTGCCTATGTTTGCGCCCTCCAGCATACCAATGAAGGCACGCGGTGCATTTTCCAGGCCCTCGACGATGTCTTCGCGATACTGGATGCGATTTTGGCGGAGCCATGTGGCCAGGTGGCGGTAGCCGTCTTCGTGGCGGTCGGCGAATTGAGTGACCAGAAAGCCCTCCGCCCGGGCCTGCTTCACGATCAGTTGACCCAGCCAGCGAGGGCCTATCTGCGGCTCTTCTAAATTGTACTGGGAGATCTGCCCGCACACGCCGATTCGCGCCCGGGTGTTGAGCAGGCGGACCGCGGCATCGGTGATTTCTCCCCCCACGTTATCGAAGTATACATCGATACCGTTGGGGCACAGTTCCTTGAGGCTGCCGTAGTAGTCGGACGATTCCTTATAGTTGAACGCACCGTCGAAGCCCAGTTCGCCGGTCAGGTAGCGGACCTTCTCATCGCTGCCGGCCACGCCGATGGCCCGGCATCGTTTGATTTTCGCGATCTGCCCCACCAGTGAGCCGACGGCGCCGGCTGCGCCCGAAACCACCACGGTTTCCCCCGCCTGCGGCCGGCAGATCTCCAGCAGCCCGAAGTAGGCCGTCAGGCCGGGCATCCCCAGTACGTAGAGCGCCGTACTGATGGGGCCGGCGGCGGGATCCACTTTGCGCAGATTCTTAGCCTGGGCCACGGCATATTCCTGCCAGCCTAAAATGCCCTCTACGATATCGCCGCCCGCCAGACGCGGGTCGCCCGATTCGACTACCTGTCCGGCAACACCACCCGTGATTACTTCGCCGGGCTGAATACCTTTCACGTATGAGTTCTGGCCGGTCAAGCGGCCGCGCACGTAGGGGTCAACCGAAAGGTAGAGAGCGCGGACCAGCACCTGGCCGGCGCCGAGTTGCGGCAAAGGGGCCTCTGCCATGCTAAAATCCGACTCTTTCGGCATTCCCTCCGGACGCTTCGCGAGAATGATCTGGCGGCTTACGGACGGGATCGCGAGGTTGCCTGGGGTCATGGTAGTTTCAGGCTACCAAAGGACCTTCATATTATTGAATCCACAACTCGTGCGGCATCGTACGAGAACATGAAAAGGAGCCCGGGATTGGTGAAGATCAGAACCAAGATCGGCAGGTCGAAAGCGTCTGCGCCGTCTTTAGCGGGAGTTACGGTACCAGTCGAGCGTAAGGCGCATGCCCGCTTCAAAACTGAATTGGGGATTGTGTCCCAGATCACGGACGGCGGCGGTGGTGTCGGCTTGCGAGTCGCGCACATCGCCGGCGCGCGGCGGACCGTAGAGCGCCGGAATGCCGGCACCTTCGATGCGCTGAAGCAATTGCCACGCCTGGTTCAGGGTGATGCGGTCGCCATTGCCCGCATTGTAGACGTTGCCGGAGACATGGGGCGCACGGGCGGCTTTCAGGTTCAACGCCGCCACATCCTCGACGTATGTGAAATCGCGGGACTGTTCGCCATCGCCGAAGAGGGTGGGCGATTTCCGTTCCAGGACAGCCTTCATAAACAGCGACAGCACGCCGGAGTAGGGACTGGACGGGTCCTGGCGCGGGCCGTAGACGTTGAAGTAACGAAGCGAGACGGTTTCCAACCCGTACACGCCGGCAAAAATGCCGGCATAGTATTCGCCCACCAGTTTTTGCAGGGCGTAAGGCGATTTCGGGCTCGGCTTCATGCTTTCCACCTTGGGAAGTACTTCCGTATCGCCATAGGCGGAAGAGGAAGCCGCGTAGACCACGCGCCCCACACCGCCGGCCCGGGCCGCGCGGAGCACGTTGAAGGTGCCGTCGATGTTGACCTCGTGCGATGGCACCGGGTCGTCGATGGAGCGGGGCACCGAGGGGATGGCCGCTTCGTGGAAGACCACGGCGGCGCCGGCGATAAGCGGAGCGATCTCCTGGTAGTTGCAGATGTCGGCGCGTTGGAAGTCGATGGACGCGCGCACTTCGTCCAGATTGCTTTCCCGGCCGGTCAGCAGATTGTCAATGACCAGCACCTTGCCTGCGCCCTCGCGCAGCAGACTGCGCACGATGGCCGAGCCGATGAATCCGGCTCCTCCGGTGACAACGTAATGGCGGTTCATGAGAGTTGGGCGATTTCCTTTTCGAGGTGGCGCAGCGATTCGTTGGCAAGGCGCTCGGCGCCCACCGCGAAGTCGAAGGCTTCCAGCGAAATCCAGCCTTGGTAACCACGCCGGCGCAGGACTTCGAAAACCGGCTTGAAATCGTAGCTTCCGGCGCCGCAGTGGCTGCCGTCGAATTCGTTGACGTGGACGTGGCGGATGAGGTCGAAATAGCGGTCCACCAGTTCGGCGTGCGGCAGCGATTCATCGATCGCGTTATGCACGTCAAACATGGTGCGCACCGCGGGACTGGCAAGATGGCGGACGATGCCGGCGGCTTCTTCCAGAGTCTGCACCACATCGCACTGATCGATGGGCAGCGCCTCGACCAGCACGGTGACGCCGCGAGCGGCGGCGTGCGGAGCAACGGAGGCGAGTCCATCGACGTAGTTGCGGGTGGCTTCTTCGCGAGTCAGACCGCCGGTGGTGCAACGTTGTTTCGGCGATCCGAAGACCATGACACCGGCGGGCCCGAGGTCGGCGCAAAGGTCGATGAGGTGGCGGATGTGATCCCAACTGCGCCGGCGAAGCGCCGCGTCCGGGCCGCTGACGTGCAGTCCCTTGGGGCTGACCATCAGCCAGTGCAGGCCGGCGAAGACAAGGCCTTCTTCGGCGATGATGCGGCGGCATTCCGCGCGCTGGGCGGATGTGACCTGGATGGGGCTTTCGGCCAGCGTAAACGGCGCGATTTCGATACCGGTGTAACCTGCGGCGCGTATGGCGCGGCAAGCGTCCGCAAAGGCGAACTTTTCGAAGGCCTCGTTGCAGATGGCGTGACGGAAGGTCATGAATTATCAGTGTAGCTGACAGCTTGCCGCTTGCAGATAAAATGAGCTTGCCACTAGCATCCACGATAAAGTGGTGCTAAACTCTTTTTAGGAGATCATATGTTTAGGAAATTCGTATTGGCGTTTGCGATTCTGGCGCTTGCGGCCGCATTTGCCGGGACCGTGCCGTCGGCTCATTCTTATCGAATCACCCTGTCCCAGTCCGCCGTTGTCAACGGCACAGAATTGAAGCCGGGGGAGTATCGCCTCAGTGTGGACACTACCAAGATCACTCTGGTGAATGGGAAGACGTCGGTAGAGGCGCCGGCCACTGTGGAAGGTGTCGAGAAGAAGTTTGATACGACTGCGATCCGTTACACCGGGAAAGCGATTGCGGAAATCCGGGTGGGCGGCACCAAAACGCGCATCGTCTTAAATCAGTAAGAGAAGCGTGAAGTGGCGAAACCCGGTGGCTTCGGTCACCGGGTTTTCTTTTTCAGGAAGCCTTCAATAAGCCACAGGTTGCGCAACTGACGATAGCCTAGGTTTTCCGGGACCGCGGCGAAGAAGAGATTCACCAATAGTCCGGGCTCACCACCGCGGAAGTCAGCCAGTTCGCGCAAGACCACGGCGGCCATGGAGACCAGAATGCCGGTGGCAACGGTGCAGAGCAGCACCAGCAACACCACACGGAAGGGCACCAGGCCCAGGGCCAGACCGGCGGCCGTCACCACGTAAAGAGCCGTTTCGAGCAGAGGGCGGGCCAGGCGGTCCCAGAGCAGCGCGGGCAAACCCCACCCTATGGCGCCGATCGACTTCCGGTGAACGATGGCGGCCTTCAAGGCGCACTGGTCCCGATCCAGGATGCGGCGTAATTCGCTGCTGGATTTTGGCGCCGGTAAGTGGCTGATGGGATCCGGCGCCAGCGTCATGCGGAACGGCGGTCCGCCGGCGCGCGCCCGGCCGTGCAGGTTCAGGACCAGTTCCAGGTGAGCGGCACAGTCCGGATGCCGGTCCTCCGAAGGCGGAAAGCCTCCCGCCCGCCGGATGGCGTCACGCCGGATCAGCAGGCAGCAGCCCGGCACCGGGACCAGCATATTCCAACCGGTAAACGCGGCGTACCGCCCCAACCAGACGCGCACGGATTCGATCGCGCTGAACCGCTGCATGAGACCGGTTGACGCCAGGACGGGCGCCATTGCGCATACCGCGGTAGTTCTTTCGGGATCCTGCAGCATGGGTGGCAGGAGGCGCAGCAAAGCCTCCTGGCTGAACTCGCTGGCCGCGTCGAAGAAGGCGATCAGGGAACCTGTGGCCACGGCGATGCCGGCGTTATACGCGGCCGCCGTGCCGGCGCGTTCCGTTCTGAGCACGGATAATCGCAAGGGGTCGGTAGGCTTCCAGGTTCCCCACGCGGTGACAGCCAGGTGGAACTCCGCGATCCAATGTTCAAAGTCCTCCGCGGAAACGCCGTCCAGGACCAGCACGACTTCGTGATTGGAGTAGTGCAAATCGATCAGGCGGCGTACCAGCGAACGGGTCTCGGGGGAACAATCGGACGCGACGGCAACCACCGAGACGTTGGGCACCTGGGGCGACTTCAGCAGGAGTGTGCCGGTATCGGTCGCGCTGCGGCGCGCCTGGCGGCGCAGTACGAAGCAGCCTTTGAGCAGCAGAACGAAACTCGCGACTCCCGAAACGAACAGGGCCATGGCCGCCAACTGTACCGCGGCAGAGATCACTCCGGCACCTTCATGCGCGCCAGCGCGTCGCTGGCGGCGCGCGCGGTCACATCGTTGGTGCTGGTGCTGAGTTCCCGCAAAGTCACCCAGCCGCGCGGAGGGATTTCGGCCAGAGCCGCGGCGGCGGCGCGCGCCACCTCCAGTTCGCCCACTCGAAGACAGCGGGCCAGAGCCGGCAGGGCGGCTTCCAGGTGCTGCAGGGCGGCGGCGCCGGCGGCGCAAATGACAATTTCCGGATCGGAATCCGCCAGGGCATCCAGTATTCCGGTGCGAACCTCGGGGGCATCCGCCACCAGCGAAGCCAGTTGCAGAGCTTGCATCCGGACTTCGCGGTCGTCCGAACTCAACAGCGCTCCCATTCCCGGCATGGGCAGCGCGCGCTCCCAGGCGGTGGCCATGTGCAGTGTGTTGAGGATCCGCACCCGGTCGCCGGACTTCAGTTCGCGGGGGATGGCGCGCTGGCAGAGCGAAACGGCATGACGCCGCAAGTCTTCAGTCAGAACGATGCGGACCAGAAGATTTTTGGAGACGGCGTGGCCGAAGACGCGTTCGGCTACCTCGATGCTGCTGGAATGGACCAGCCCGCGGCTGGCGGAAAGCGTAACTTCGTCGTCCGGATCTTCGATGGCGCGGAGCATCAGATCGCCGGCGAGCCGGCGGCAGGGCTCGTAGGAGCAGACGAAAGACAAGCGCGCGAAGGCGGTCCGGCGCACCAGCGCATTCCGGGAGCGGGTCTCCTCGCACCAGTCGTGGACCAGGGTGAGTTCGAGGGCGAGTTCGCACAGGCGGTCGCGGGCGCCGCCGGCCACGGTGCCCTCGAAGCTCACCAGGGCGGCTCCCACGTCGGCGCGGCTGATCTGTACGAACTCGCGCAGGCGGTCTTGATTATCGCTGCCCGCCAGGAAGGCGACGAGCGCCTGGCGAATCTGCGGCTGCAATGCCCGGGTCCGCTGGTTCTGTTTTTGCCAGGAGAGGCTGCGGATCAGGGCGACCGCGAACATGCCGATAATCCACAGCCCGAAGCCGCACAGGAGCACCGTAACCAAAGAGAGTTCGGTTTTGATCATCGTCCGAGCAGCCGCTTGAGGCGGGCCACCAGTTCCATGGGGCTGAACGGCTTCACGATATAATCGTCGGCGCCCAAAGTGAAACCGCGGAGCACGTCGCTTTCGCGCTGGCGCGCGGTCAGCATCACCACGCGAATCGGCATGTCTTCGCCGCGGATGGCGGCGAGCACCTCGTAGCCGTCCATACCGGGCATGTTCACGTCCAGAACCGCTGCGTCGGGCCGGGCTTCGCGGATGGCGGCGAGGGCGGCGCGGCCGTCAGGGGCAGTGCGGCAATCCATGCCGAAATTCTGGATGGCGGTGCCGACCAGGGCCAGCACCGTGGGGTCGTCATCGGCGATCAGGATCTGCGGGCGGCCGGAGACCGCGGCCGGGCGTGCCGCGGCCGCGGAGGAAGGCAAGGCCGCGGTTTGGGCCGTTCCCGCGCGGGTGGAAAGCGCCAGGCTCAGACGCACCAGGGCCTCTTCAGGGCCCCAGGAATCCATGAGGAATTCGCGCGCCAGGGACTGCACGCACGCATCGAGCTCCAACAGGTGATCGCGATTGCCAACGAAAACCATCGGCCTGTTAACGGCCCCCATGGTGCCTGGGTCGAGCCAGAAAGAATCCAGCGTCTCGGGCCGCACGTGAACCGCCAGCAGGTTGCAGTTCTGCACTTCCGGAGCGTCCGGCGGGTCCGAGGGATTGAAGAAGACCGGGACCGCCTCTGCCCGCTCCAGCGCGACACAAAGCCGCTCCCGTTCACTGCTGGGAAAACTGACGACGGCAACGCGCTTGCCGGAGAGATTCTGAATGATCGACTCGGGAATGGGGGCGTCGCGCGCCTCGCGCGGGCTGGAGAACGCGAGCACAAGGTTGGTGAGGGCTTCCCGCAACTCGGAGTTATCCAGCGGCCGTTCCAACATCTCGGCTTCTACTTCGCGGGCGAGCCGGCTGATGGCGGAGTAGCCGAGAAGACCGCCCGTACCGATCCATTGATGGACCATACGCGCGGCATCGCCGGAGTTGAACTGGCCATCCAGATCCAGCAGCAATTGGCGCGAGCGCTCGTGCCCTTCCTCCAGAAAGCGGCGGCGGAGGGCCTGGAATTCGGCCGCCGGCAAGGTGATTTTTTCCTGCTCGGGTGCGCCGTCCGCCGGCACGGGCTGGGTGACGGGATGCGATTCGGCGCGGCGGGCCAGGTATTCGCGAATGCGCGCGCCCAACGCGCGGGTATCGATTGGTTTGGTGATATACCCGTCGCAGCCGGCTTCGACCGCTCTCTGTTCATCGCCTTTCATGGCGAAAGCCGTGAGGGCGACCACCATGATGTCCCGGGTGGCCGGATCGCTTTTCACTCGGCGAGTAAACTCCAGCCCGTCAATTCCGGGTAACTGAATATCAGCCAGCACAAGGTACGGGTGATAACTGCGAAGGAGTTCGAGAGCTTCTTCCGCGCTGGCGGCTGTTAATACCTTATAACCTTCGTTAACTAACAGAATGCGTGTGAGTTTCAGATTTACTGGTGTGTCGTCGACAATCAGTATCGGCTCACCGGGCATTGCTCTGTATTTTAACTTACACGGCTACTCCGTGGCGCTTCCATTCTTGGCGGCAACGGAAATAGGCAGCACCGCGGAGAAAACACTGCCGTGCCCGAGTTCCGAGCGAACGCTTACCGTGCCGCCCTGCGCCTCGACGATGTGGCGGGTCAGGGCCAGGCCGAGTCCGGTACCCTGCTCGGCCTTGCGGCTGTTGGGTAGTTGTTCAAACTCCTGGAACAAACGGGAGATTTCGTCAGGCGGGATGCCGCTGCCGGTATCGGTGACGTCCAGGCGGAAGCTATGGTCGCCTTCCAGGGCAAGACGAATCGAGACGGAGCCGTCGCGCCCGGTGAACTTCACGGCGTTGGAGAGGTAGTTATAGAGCACCTGCTTGAAGCGGCCGGGATCGATGATGACCGTCAGGCCGGAGGGCAGATCGGTGGATAACTGAATATTTTTCTTTTCGGCGAGCGGCCGGATGATATCGCGGACTTCCGACACCAGGGTTCCGAGTTCGCACGGCTCGGGACGGAATTCCATGCGGCCGGCTTCCACCTTGGAGAGGTCGAGAATATCGTTGATGAGTTGCAGGAGGTGGCGGCCGCTGGCCAGGATGTCCGCCACCACGTCGCGCTGTTCTTCGGTTAGCGGGCCCAGGCGGCCGTCGTACATCATTTCCGAGAAGCCGATGATGCCGTTGAGAGGGGTTCTGAGCTCGTGCGAAATGCTGGCCAGGAAGCGGCTCTTGGCGGCGGTGGCGGAGCGGGCGGTATCCAGGGCGCGACCCAACTGTTCGTTCTTGATGCGGAGCTCCATGGCGTATTGCTCCACCTTGCGGGCGGTAATGGCGGCCAGGTTGCGCTCGGTGACATCGAGGAGGGAGCGGCAGACGCCGGTGACGTGGCCCTGATCGTTATGAACGAGGTTTTCGCGGATTTCGACGGCGATGCGGGAGCCATCGTCCAGCATATAGTCGCACTCGAAGGGACCGGTTTCCCGCGCCGAGGCGATGCGTTCGAGCATGGCGGCGCGGAACTCATGCTGTTGATCGGGGGCGACGAAATCCCAGGCGTGGCGGCCCAGGACCTGGTCGGGAGTGCATTTCAGCAGGGTGCAGACGGCCTGGTTGAAGCGGGTTACGACACCCTGGCAGTCGGTCTCTTCGTAGGGGATGGGGGCCTGGTTGAAGAGGTCGCGGTAGCGCCGCTCGCTGCCGCGTAATTCGCCCTCGCGGTCGCGCAGCAGGTAGGCGGCGTCTTCGATCTGACGGGCCAGGGCGGCGATTTCGTCGGTGCCGGCGGGAAAAGGCTCGAGGGGCAATCCGTGGGCGAGGCGCCGGGCGTTCTCCTCCACGCGCTGGATTCTCCGCACCAGGCGTCCGGCCACCAGCAGGTGGATGAACAGAGCGCCGAGAGGGCCCAGAGTACCGAACACCATGACGGTCCGGAACAGCTTTTGGCGGGCCAGGTCGCGATCCAACCGGGCCTTGGTGAACAGGTGGTCCTGCTCGCTGCCGAGCAGGGCGAGTTGCGCCTGAAGTTCTCCCATCACGGCCGTCTCGCGACCGGCTTCCGGTGGCGCCGGGGAGGGAGGAGCCGCACGCGTTTGGGCCAGCAAGTCCAGTTCGGCCGGCGCCAACTGCCCGATGCGCGCCACGGCCGCGATGGCCACCGGGGTATCCCCGCTCATGGATGGCAGGCGGGCTAGGGAAGCTCGGACGGAAGACTGGGCTATTTCGGCGGCGGCGCGAAAACGGTCCTGTCCGGTGGCGCGGTACCCGGCTTCGGCGGTTTCGGCTTCCAGCAGGGAACTGTGCAACTGCATGATCTCCGCGCGCGTCTGGTAGGCGCGGGCAATCACGGCGTCGGCGCTGCGCACATCGCTGTCGGACCAGTAGATGGTGAACAGCGCGGCGAAGAGAACGGCTACCGGGAATACCAGAACGCCCACGCCCTGCGCGCGCAAAGAGACGCGAGACCAGCGCGAGAAAAAATCGCGGTTCTCCGAAGGTCGATCCGTTGGCATGACCGGGCTGCGAAGCTCTATTTTAGGCCAACGTCCGCTCGTTAGGTCAACGTCCACTTCGGCTGACACGATCGAGATAATTCCGCGTCATGCCGCGAATGGCCGCGCCATCGTGCAGCAGCCACAAGCGCGTGGCGTACCAGTCGATGCGGAATTCCCGGGCCTGCCCGGCGAGTCCCGCGGGCCCGTCTTCGAAAATGTCGAGCAGGAGCACGTGAAGAAGTTCGTGGGTGCAGGTGTTGACGGACAACAGCGGCAGTTGGTGGCCATGGGCGCGATCGAGCGCGATTACGCACAAGTGGTATCCCCGGTATCGCAAGGTGACGCCACAAAGGGCGCGACCCTGGTCCCACTGCATGGGAACGCGATTGGTAAGGAGCAGGTTGATGGCGCCGCGCTCGAGTCCTTCGACAATGGGTTCGCGCCAGGGAGGGCGCTGGACGCGGGCGGTGGTGTAGCTGGTGTCGAATGCAATGCCGCAGTGGCGGAAATCGCTGACTGCTTCCGGCCAGATGTGCCGCCAGAAGGGCTCGGCCTGGTGCGGCTTCCAGGGGACTTCGGCGTCCGTGACGATGTGAAGGGCGACGCGGAGGGGTTGCCGCGAAACGGCGGGAACCGCTGCGAAGGAGAGAAACTGGCGTCGGGTCATCCTGCCCTCCTTAGTCACAGTGTATTATTTAACTAATACAATAGTCAAACTTTTTTGTAGGATCAGCCGTCACAATCCCGGCAGCAGTGGCGTTATGGGGTAAGGAGCAGGAACAGATGCGCAGAGCGATTCTGGGAGTGTGTGTAGCGGTCGCGGCGGTTAGCGGCTTGATGGCGCAGAGTGCCGACGAAAAGATGACCTTTGAAGTGGCTTCCATCAAGCCGGCGGCGCCCATGCAGCCGGGCCGCATGATGATGGGCTCGCGGGGCGGTCCGGGCTCCAGCGATCCGGGTCATCTGACCTACAACAACCTGTCCCTGAAGAACATGCTGGTGAATGCCTTTGGAGTGAAGGGCTACCAGATTTCGGGTCCGGCGTGGCTGGATTCGGAGCGGTTCGACATGGTGGCCAAGGTGCCGCAGGGCGCTACCAAAGACCAGGTCAAGATCATGATGCAGAATCTGCTCCAAGAGCGCTTCCATCTGGTGGTGCACCATGAGACCAAGGAACTGCCCATGTACGCCATGGTGGTGGGGAAGGGCGGTCCGAAGATGAAGGAATCGCCGGAAGATCCGCCGCCGTCATCCACGGGAGGTCCCAGCGATAACGCGCCCAAGCCGGACGGACCGCCGCCTGCGTTGGGCAAAGTCTCCGTGGGTCCCGATGGCACCATCAAGCTGCCGCCCGGGATGGGACCGAAGGAGGGCTGCATGATGATGATGATGATTAGCCCCAGCGGTCCGAAAAGCCACTTGCAATGCAGCAAGGAGACCATGGAAAAGCTGGCGGAGCAACTATCCAACCAGATGGACCGGCCGGTGAACGACAGGACCGGGCTGACGGCCAAGTACGATTTCAATCTGGATTTTCTGCCCGACGAAAGCCGGATGGGGGGAATGATGTTGCCCCCGGGCGGCGCCTCCGCCACTTTTTCGCACGATGGTCCCGGGCCCGGGCCGGGACCGATGCAAAAAGGAGAGGGCCAGGAGCCGGTAAGTGTGGCGCCCCTGCCGGCGGCTTTGCAGGAGCAGTTGGGGCTGAAGCTGGAACAGAAGAAGGGGCCGGTGGACCTGATCGTGGTCGATAAGATCGATAAAGCGCCGACCGACAACTAGCGCGCCCGCACCAGTTCCATTTCCGACCCGATGAAGCCCCAGGTGATCCAGATGTGGCCCTTGGCCACGCGGTGGAAATACTCTTGCGCCTTGGCGGCGTGGCCATTATAAAGATGCCAGTTGCCGATCCCGTAGGCCACGGTATCGAAGCGCAGTTCGGTTTCCTGGTCGGTATTGCCCGCGGGAGGCTCGGGCGGGAGGGCGTCCGATTCGCTCATGCGGCCCTGAAAAAAACGCACCAAATTCAAATAGAACTGGGTGTGTGGCTCCTTGAAGGTCATCTCCGGCGGGATCCGCTCCAGAGCTTTGGCTGCTTCGCCGGTTTTTCCGGCGCGGCGCAAGGCGGCGTACAGCCAGTTGGTGGAGTTGATGCGTTCGTCGTCGTTGGGGGCGGTTTCGACGGCGTGATGGAATGCCTCGGCGGCGGCGGCGAAATTACCCATGAAATAATGCGCCAGGCCCAGGTGATAGTAAGCGGCCATGTCCTTGGAATTGAGTTCGGCGGCGCGCGTCAGGTCCTGGCGGGCGCGGCCGAATTCGCGCATGGGCAGTTCGCGATGGCCGCGCTCGGTATAAAGCGCGGCCCGGGTGGGCTCCAGGGCGATGGCGCGATCCAGCGTGGCCACGGCTTCGCGGTCTTGCCAGACGGAGGCTTGGGCCAGGGCCAGTTTGAGCAGCAGATCGGGATTCTTCGGGTCGGGGGCGAGGCTCTTTTCGGCCGCGGCGACCGCGCCCTTTTCATCGGGGAGCGAATTGAATTTGGTGCCCAACTGGGTGACAATTTCCAGCTTGGTTCCCTGGCCGGAAAGCAGAAAGGCAGCCGTCAATGGCAGAAGGCAACGGAAGGTCCGCATGATGGGGAGAATTATATCAGCGGATTAGCGATGCGGTTTGAGGGTCAGCTTGGGAAGAGTGAGGTCCTTGGGAATAACGAAGCTGGAAAGATCGATGCTGGTGGAGTCGTAGCCTTTCAGGTCCGCCTCGATGACGCAGTTTCCGGACATGCCGGCGTCGCCGACATCGGTAGTGGTGGTGGGCAGGGCGCGCGCTATGTGGTTAAATTCGTCACGCTCGACTTTGAGATAGAAACTGCCGTTCTTACCGGCATTGGTCTGGCGAATGGGATCCGAGCCCTTGCAACGGAGCAGGATGCCTGCCGATTTCCCGGGCGCCGATCCATCTTCCATGCTGACCTTCCCGTGCAGGAAGACGACATCGTTGGCGGCCAGTGGAACAACGCACAGAATTGCAGCGAGTAGCAGTCGCATAAGTACCTCGCACCCCGCTCCCAGCATACACCCGCCGCCTCACTGTGATATAAAGGGACTAAGGAAGTAGTTCTCCAAATGCGCCACGCTGCTTGCAGTGTTGCAGTATGAAAACGCTCACGGTGTTGTTTGCTTTCGGGCTTACTGCGTCAAGCGGAAGTGTAGTCAACTTCGACACCTGCCCTCTCGGTAAGACCCCTCCGGGTTGGACGGTGGCGATGACCGATCACGGCGCTGCGCCACAATGGCAGATATTGAAAGACCAGTCGGCGCCTACCCAGCCTTACGTGCTCGCCCAAACGTCCCACGATTCCAATGTCAGTCGCTTCCCGCTGGCTATTTTCGATGGCGTCAACGTGCGCAATAGCGACGTCAGTGTTCGCATCAAGCCGGTTGGGGGACAGGAAGACCGTGCTGGCGGCGTGGTCTGGCGGTATCGCGATGCCAACAACTATTACCTGGTGCGCGCTAACGCCCTGCAGAAGAACGTAGCGATTTACAAAGTGGAGAACGGGCAGATCCACCAACTCTCCGCCTTAGTGCCCCACGATATTCCGTCTAATGCCTGGAGCATTCTGAAAGTATCGGTCCGCGGCAACCGGTTCCAGGTGTATGTGAACCATCGCCGCATCCTGCAGGGGCAGGACAACACCTTCGCCGGCTCCGGCAAAGTGGGCCTTTGGACGGTGGCCGATTCGGTCACCTACTTCGACGATTTCCGGGTCTATCCAAAATAGCTCACAGCAGCCGGAAGTTCACTTCAATAGCGGCCGCCACCGTAACCGGCTGGCCGTCCTTCATTCCAGGCGCGAAATGCCACTGGCTGACCGCATCGATGGCCTTCTGGTCGAGCCCCATTCCCAGGCTGCGGATTACCTGAATATTGTGCGCCAGGCCATCGGGCCCGATCTCCACCTGAAGAGTCACGGTGCCCTGATATTTCGCGGCGCGGGCGAGCTCGGAATATTCGGGTTCCGTTTTGTATAGCAGCTTCGGCGCGGTCACGCCGCCGCCCACTCGGTAAACGCCCGAGCCTACCGCTGTTTGTGCAAAAACGGGTTTGGGTGCGTGATCGGGCTTTTGGATGACGGACGCCTTCTCGTACCACGTATTGGCTTCATCCAACCGTCCCTGCTGCCGTAGCAACTGGGCGTAGAGCACCATGGTGGTCGCGGCATCGGGAGATTTCGGGTCCTGAAGCGCCAGCGCGTTCTGGAAGAGCGATTCCGCTTCAACGACGTTCTTCTGGCGCTCGCGCACCAGCGCCATCCACATGGTAGCGGTCCCGGTCTGGGACGGGTCGATAGCCTGCATCTGTTGGAAGTATCCGACAGCGGTCTCGTAGTCCTTCCGGATGAAGGCGGAGGTTCCCAGGTACATCAGCGCCTTGGTCGCCTCCGGACGGTTGCCCAGAATCTGCGCCGCCCGCTGGAAAAAGTCCTCGGCGGACTTGTCATTATTGCGGCGCTGTTCCAACTCGCCCAGTTTGAGGAGGCCGATGCCGTACTCGGCGCTCTGCTGCCCCGATACGTCCCCGCGGATGGCCACGGCCGATTCGAGCAGCTTTTGCGCCGTATCGTACTGCCGCAGGTTTTCGAATGCCGTGGCGGCGTTTTCCAGCATCTGGTGGTTCTTCTGCGACATGGCGGCGCGGATGGTGGCGTCCACATCGGGCGCCACCTGCTGCGCCACGCTGTCCTGCGATTGTACCGCCGCCAGCGGCACGGCAACTGCAACGGCCAGCAGCGCGGCCAGGCCCGCGGTGGCGCGGCGCGGTGAGTTGCGATTGACTCCCGGGTCCAGAATGGCGAGCAGGCGGCCTTCCAGTTGCGACGGGCGAGCCATGGCGATGGCGGCCCATCCCAAAGCGGGCGCGTCCACCATGGTGCGAGCCACTTCCAGTAGGTGTCCGGCGTACTCGGAAGCGCGGGCGCCGGCTTGCAACACCAGGTCGTCGGTGGCGCGCTCACGCTCCTTGAGGAACTCGCGCCAAGCCGTCCAGGCCAGCGGATTCCACCAGTTCAGCGAGAGGGCAATGCGCGCCAGCAGGTGACTGGCGGTATCGCCGCGGCGTATGTGGGCCAGCTCATGCAGCAGCACGACGTGGCGGCGTTCCTCGCTCCACTGAGCGGCGTCGGCCGGCATCAGGACGGCGCTACGAAGCAGGCCGAAGGCCATCGGCATGGTGCCCGGACCGGCTTCCAACACGTCCACGGCATGGCGAATACCCAGCGAACGGGCCAGGGCGCGGCAGAGATTGGCATCGCCGAAGGGAACGGACCGATAGCGAACGCGAGCCACCGCGGCAGCGGCCACGATCATCTGCAACAGGCCCAACGCCGCACCCGCGGCCCACGCCAGCATCAGGTAAAGCATCCAGTCGGGACGCCACGGAGCCGGCACGGCAGGCGCGGCTTTTGTCGCCAGGGCTGCTGCCGAAGCTGCGCCGCCCGCGCCAGAGGCCGTCACCGTGGCTTGAAACAGAAGTCCCGTACGGATCGGCGCCAGGAAACCCGGCAGGTGCATCGCCGGCAGCGCCAGGGCCAACAGGGGCAACGCGACGATTGCCGCCGCGGCTCCGGTCCACACCAGGTGGCGCGCCGCGGCACTCCGCCGGCGCAGTAGCAGCGTAACCAGCCAGGCCGCCCCGAGCACCGCGGTGCTCTTCAGGACAGTGTTGATGAACATGGCGAATAGCGCCGATTCGGTCCAGGACATTTACTTGCCCTCCCTCTTGGCTTTCTCGATCATTTCCGACATCCGGTCCAGTTCCTCGCGCGTCAGCCGCGTGGAGGAAACATCCAGCAGCGCCGCGACCACCTGTTCCGGCGACTCTTTGAAAAACGTATCCAGCAGGTGCTTGACGGCCGACCGTTTGGCCTTATCGCGTGCCACCGTGGGCACGTAAACATATTTCAGACCTTCGGCCTGGTGCTTCACGTGGCCTTTGTCTTCCAGCACGCGCAGCATCGCCCGTACGGCGGAATAGCTGGGAGCGTCCGGCATGGCTTCGCGGACTTCCGCCGCCGCGGCTTTTCCCCGCTGGTAGAGAATGTCCATGATTTGCCGCTCCCGCCGGCTGAGTCCCGTGGAGAGGCTCACTGGCGGCTCTCCTGCTGATCCTTTAGCATCATGCTAGAAAATTAGCACTAGAGAAAGCGGATGTCAAGGGGCTGATCGCGCCGGCGCCAGGCGAGAGTCGTCCAGGCGAAGACGATACAGGATCTGGTTGTAGTCATAGCGCGGGGTCTGTTCTTTGGCGGCGCTGAAGGAGGTAGTATAGGTGCCTTCGAAATAGATGATGCGCCCGCCGTCGCGATCGAAGAACGGATGTTGGACCACATTATAGAAGTTGTAATCGTTATGGCTCACGATCTTCACCGCGCGAGGCCAGGGGCCCACCGGCGTATCGGCTTCGGCATAGTACACCGAACCCACGCGCTCCGCCAGCAGGATCCACTTCTTACGGTATGCATTCCAGGTGACGCAACTGGGAGTGGCTCCGGTCTCCGCGCCGGTGGCGGCATCGCGCAGCGCGAACATGGCGTCCTCTTGGCGCATCAGCCCCTGGGCAATCAGTCTCCGCTCCTCGGAAGCTTCGATGCGGTCCGTGTCCGGCTTCCACGCCCACAGCAGCGAGCCATCGGGCTTATGTTCCAGGCGCGGATGGGCGCCATCGAATTTCGCGCCGGGTTCGAGCGGCGTGTACGATTGGTAGCTTCGCGGATCGCTCAGTGCCTTCCAATTGTCGGGGACGCGCTGGTGCGGGAACAGGTACCACCAGGAGGCGCCGTTTTCGGTGACGCGGAACGGGTGCGAAGACTTGTGCCCGCGCCGCAGCGGCAGTTGCGCCAGCATTTCAAAGCGGGCCGCCGCATCGTTGAACACGGCGATTCCGCGCTCCGTGGGCGGCGCGAGGCCAGGCTGGCGCGTGTAGGTGGCTACCAGGCGCTCGCGTCCGCTATCGTCTTGCACGGTGAACAGGCCTTCGATCCACACCAGGCCGGGGCGGGGAAGCGGCAGCATGGCGCGGCTGAATCCCTTGTCATCCACAAAGTAGGTAAGGTCGATTCCCGTATCGGGATCGAGTCCGCCCTTGCCGGGTAATTCGGAGGTGGCGCAGGATACCGAAAAAATGGCGGCGGCCAGTCCGAACGTATCGCCGTAACACCAGAACAGCTTGCCCTGGTACGGCACGGAAATGTTGGTGTCCTGCCCGGTGACGCCGCCATCCAGCAAAGGATGCGCGATCGGGACGGGCAGCCCGGCCAGCAGGCTGTCGCGATAAATACCGGCGCCGGTCACGCGGTACAGCCGTTCGGCGATGTTGGTGCGGCGGATCTTCAACTCGGCGTGGCCGCCGGGCTCGACGTGCAGCCTTTTGGCCGGTTCGCCCAGGATGCGTTCGTCGAATTCGTAGCCGTGGCTCTTAATGGTGAATGCGACGTCGTGGCCATTCAGGGTGTCGTCGTCGATGGTCGCGACGCCCGCGCTGTCGGTCCAGAAGCGAATGGCATCTCGCGGCGTGCTGAGTTGCACCAGCGGAACGCCGCGGCCGGTTTCCGAGTCGGCCACGCGGACCCAGAAGGGTCCGGCCCATGCCGCGGAAGCGGCCAGAAGGAGCAGCAAGGCGCGCACTCCCTCAGTATAAAGGTGTGCCATATAATCGCTTATGGTTTCCCTCCGCACGGCGACTCTGGACGATATTCCCGCCCTGGAAGCGCTGATTACCGAATCGGTGATGGTGCTCCAGCCCGAGTACACGCGCGAGCAGCGGGTGGCCGCGCTCGGCTCGGTATTCGGCGTCGACCGGAGGATGATCGCGGACGGCACATATTTCGCGGCAACGGTGGATACCGCGATCGTAGGATGCGGCGGATGGAGCCGGCGCAAAACGCCGTTCGGCGGCGACCGCTCTCCGGCCAAGGACGATTCTTTTCTGGATCCCGCGGTGGATGCGGCCAGGATTCGCGCCTTCTTTATTCATCCTGCCTGGACGCGCCGGGGCATCGGCAGCAGCATTCTCAGGGCCTGCGAAGCGGCGGCCGCCGCGGCGAGCTTTACCCGCGTGGAACTCACCTCCACGCTGGCGGGCGTTCCGCTTTACGCCGTCCACGGGTTCCTGCCGCAGGAAGAATTTGGCGTGCCGCTTGCCAATGGCGGCAAGCTGCCGGTGATTCGCATGACTAAGGCGCTGCCGGCGTAAGGCGCTTACAATATTCCTTCATGTCTGAATTCGATCTGGTGGGAGTCGGGCTGAACGCCACCGATACCCTGCTCATTGTTCCTCACTTCCCGCAGTATGCGGGAAAGGTTCCGTTTGAAGCGGAGATTGTCAGTCCCGGCGGACAGGTGGCCAGCGCCATGGTGGCCTGCGCGCGGCTGGGCCTGCGGGTGAAATACATCGGCGCGGTGGGCGATGACGAACGCGGGCGCGTCCAGATGGAGAGCCTCCAGGGCACCGGCATCAACCTGGATCATGTGCAACTCCGGAAGGGGTGCGCCAACCAGTCCGCGTACATCATTATCGACCGGTCCACCGGCGAGCGCACGGTGTTGTGGCGGCGCGACGATTGCCTGCGCATCGATCCGGACCAGATCAGCGAAGATCAGATCTCCGGCGCGCGCATGTTGCACATCGACGGTCACGATACGCCGGCGGTGGCGCACGCCGCGGCGGTGGCCCGCCGCCACGGCATTCCGGTGACGGTAGACGTCGACACCATTTATCACGGCTTCGACAAGGTCCTGCCGAACGTGGATTACCTGGTGGCCAGTTCCGAATTCCCGGCCGCCTGGACCGGCAATCGCGATCCATTCCTGGCTTTGGAAACGCTCCAGAACGAGTACGGCATGAAAGTGGCGGCCATGACGCTGGGGGCGCACGGATCGCTGGCGCGCGTGGACGGCGAGTTTCTTTACGCGCCGGCCTTCGTGGTGAACTGTATCGATACCACCGGCGCCGGCGACGTGTTCCACGGGGCCTTCTGCTATGCTGTTTTGCAAGGCATGCCGATGCGCCAGGTTCTGGAGTTTTCCAATGCGATGGCAGCGCTCAACTGCACCGCGCTGGGGGCTCGCGGCGGCATTCGCGGTCTGGAGGCGATTCGCCTGCTCATGGCGCGGGCCGATCGGAGGTCGCATCCGGAATTCGCCGGACGCTCGAATCCAACCGCCGGTCCCGCAACATCCAACATCTAAATGTTCCCGATACGCGATACACAGCCGAGCTACTCCAAACCGGTCGTCACGGTGATGATCATCGTGGTGAACATCCTGATCTTTCTGTTCGAGTACTCGCTGGATCCCTACACGCGCAACGCCTTCATCGGCGCGTACGGCCTGGTGCCGGACCACTTTCACGTTTCCGCCATCTTCACTTCCATGTTTCTGCATGCCGGGTGGCTGCACGTGCTCGGCAATATGTGGTTCCTGTGGATTTTCGGGGACAACATCGAAGATATCCTGGGGCATGAGAAATTTCTGCTGTTCTATCTGCTGTGCGGCATCGCGGCGGCCCTCTCCCAGACTTTTCTGAATCCCTTTTCTCGCGTGCCCATGGTGGGGGCCAGCGGCGCCATCGCCGGCGTCATGGGCGCGTATCTGATCAAGTTTCCGCGGGCGCAGATTCAGAGCCTGGTGACGCTGGTGTTTTTCTTTTTCTTCACGGAGATTCCAGCCTGGGTCATGCTGATTTACTGGTTCGTCATCCAGCTTTTCAGCGGAGTGGGCAGCATCGCATCGGCACAGTATGCGCAGGGCGGAGGCACGGCCTTTTTCGCGCACGTGGGCGGATTCATCGCGGGAATCATTCTGGTCAAGGTCATGGGAACACGCCAGCCCTACTACCGGCGGCGCGATCTTAACTGGTAAATGAAACCGCTGGTGACACTGTACACACGGGTGGGCTGTTGTCTGTGCGACGAGGCCAAGCGGGTGCTGGACCAGGCGCGCGGGCGCGCCGCCTTCGACTACGAAGAGCGCGACATCGACGGCGATCCGGAATTGCAGCGCCAGTACAATGACGAAGTGCCCGTAGTGGCCATTAACGGTGTGAAGGCATTCAAATACAGGGTGGATATGAAGGAATTTCTGAAGAAACTGGCGGCGCGCGTATGAGTCTGGACGTTCTTGCCATTGCCGCGCATCCCGACGATGTGGAGCAGACCTGCGGCGGCACGCTCATCCGCATGGCCGAAGCCGGGTATCGTACCGGCGTGCTCGACCTGACCGCCGGCGATATGGGCACGCGCGGCACTCCGGAGCGGCGCGTCGAGGAATCCGAAATTGCCGGCAAGGAGATGCGGCTGGCCTGGCGCGGAAATCTGTATATGCCGGACGCGCGCCTGGAAAACAATATCGGCGCGCGCATGACCCTGGCGGTGAAGATCCGCGAACTGAAGCCCCGAGTGGTGATTCTGCCTTATTGGCAGGCCCGCCATCCCGATCACTACCGCTGCTGCGAGATGGGCTTCGAAGCCTGCTTCCTGGCCGGCCTCAAGAAACTGGACGAGTACAGCGAGCCGCACCGCCCGCAGAAGATTCTCTACGCCAGCCTGTATGCCGACGTGAAGCCATCGTTGATCGTGGATATCAGCGGGCAGTTCGAGCGCCGCATGAAGGCGTTGCTCAGTTATGCTTCGCAGTACGGCGCCGCCGGAGAGGGCGCCGCGCTGTTTCCCGATGAAGCCGAAATCCGCGAGCGGCTGGGAGCCATCGCCCGCTTCTACGGCAACCAGATCGGCGTGAAATACGGCGAGCCGTTCGTAGTGAAGGAAGCCATCCAGATCGACGACATCGTGGCCATGCCGGTGCGCTCGATTTGATATAATCTTACCAGGATCTTACCAATGGAAACGACGCGACTCTCTACTAAAGGCCAGATTGTGTTGCCCAAGAGTATCCGTGAGGCTCGCCGGTGGGCGGCCGGTACTGAGTTCACGGTGGAAGAGACACGGGAAGGAATCCTGCTGCGCCCCGCGCGTCGCTTGCCCAGAACAACACTGGACCAAGTGGCCGGGTGTCTCCGGTGGACAGGAAAGCCTAAGACCCTTGCGCAAATGGATCAGGCGATTGCTCGCGAGGTGAAGCGGCGTCATGACCTCGGTCGATACTAATGTAGTTATCCGGCTGCTGACGAGAGACGACTCAGAGCAATATGCGGCGGCGAAGAGCTTGTTCGCAGCCGGACCGGTCTGGATCTGTAAGACCGTGCTGCTCGAAACGGAGTGGGTGCTTCGCAGTTCTTATGGGTATGACGCACGTTCAATTCTGGCTGCATTCGAACATCTGATCGCTCTCGACAATGTTCACTTGGAAGACGACCCCGCTGTCTTCGATGCCCTTGCGCTGGTAGGACAAGGGATTGACTTTGCCGATGCATTCCACCTTGCCAGTTGCCCCGACGGTGCGACGTTTCTAACTTTCGACCGCTCCTTTATACGGTGCGCGAAACGGGCGGGAGTGAACAAAATCGCCGAGGTTCCGGGGTCTGGAACGGCATAATTCGCCTCACGCGTATTCCTGACGCGTGTTATATTTCTAGAGCCGTGTCCGACTGCAAGAACCCGCTCGCCTCACTGGATCACCAGGAACTGCTCTGGCTCACCGGCATTCTGAAAGATGCCTGTCGCGAAAAACTGGAAAAGAATCTCGTCAGCCAGGCGTTTGAAGAACGCCTGTACCAGCGGGGAGCCGTAAAGGGCAGGTTGGATCCGCGCCCGTTCCTGAAAATCTGGGAGCCGCGCTACCGCAAATTCCTCGAGGTCGCCGAAGAGTTGCACGCCCAATTGCAGGCCGAAGAGGCCAAAGCCGCCGCCGAAACCCTGCGCGAGCAGTTCGAGCCCGCCTCCGTGCGCCGGCAGGGCCCGAGTTCCGCGCAAACCGTATTGGAACTCCGACCCCGCACCCGCCGCGAACGGTAGGAGCCAAACGCGCGCGCACTGCGGTACCGTTGAATGGAATGCCGCAAATTCTGGACGGAAATCGCGTTCGCGACGAAATCAAAAGCGAATTAAATCCGCGGGTAGCGGCCTTGTCCGCCAAGGGCCGCCCGCCGGGACTGGCCGTAGTGCTGGTAGGCCACAACCCGGCGTCGGAGATTTACGTCCGCAATAAAATCAAAGCCTGCCAGGACCTGGGGATTTTCTCCGAATCGATCGCGCCGCCCGATTCCATCACCACCGAGGAACTGCTGGCGACGGTCGAGCAGCTCAACGCGCGCCCCGATATCGACGGCATCCTGGTGCAGCTTCCATTGCCCAAGCAGGTGGATACGAAGCGCATCCTGCTGGCTGTGGCGCCGCAGAAGGATGTCGATGGCTTCCACCCGTGCAACGTCGGCAACCTGGTCGCCGGATTGCCTGGACCGCGCGCCTGCACTCCCGCCGGCATCATCGAGTTGCTGAAGCGATACCGGATCCCGATTGCGGGGAAACGGGCGGTGGTGGTGGGGCGCAGCGATATCGTGGGCAAGCCGGTGGCGATGCTGCTGCTGCACGAGCATGCCACCGTGACCATCTGCCATTCGAAGACGCCGGACCTGGCTGCGGTGTGCCGCGAGGCGGATATCCTGGTTGCGGCCATCGGACGCGCCGCGATGATCACGCGGGAGTTCATCCGGCCGGGCGCGGTGGTGATCGACGTAGGCACCAATCGCGTGGACGACCGGCAGGAGGCGGCGCGCATTTTCCGGAATTCCGAAGAGCGGCTGGCCGCGTTCGATAAGCGCGGCAACGTGCTGGTGGGCGATGTCAATCCCGCGGATGTGGCGGAACTGGCGTCGTTTTACACTCCGGTTCCGGGAGGTGTGGGTCCGCTCACCATCGCCATGCTCATGGTGAATACCGTGGCCGCAGCGGAACGCCGGGCCGGGCTATGCTGAAAGTTGGCCTGACCGGAGGGCTGGCTTGCGGCAAGAGTTATGTCGGCGAAGCGCTGGCTGGCTTTGGCTGCCTGTTGATTCAGGCGGACCTGCTGGGCCATGAAGCCCTCGAGCCCGGCGGAGAAGTTTACCGCATGGTAGTGCAGGAATTCGGCGATGAGATCCTCAGCAATGACGGTCACGTGGACCGCCGTCTGCTGGCCGCTCGCGTCTTTGGGTCGCCGGAAAAACTGGCCAGGCTGAATGCCCTGGTGCATCCTTACGTGATGCGCCGCGAGGATGAATTGACCGCCGATTTCGCCGCCCGCGAGCCGCGTGGAATTGCCGTGGTGGAAGCCGCCATTCTGATTGAAACCGGCAGCTACCACCGGTTTGATCGCTTGATTCTGGTGACCTGCCGGGAAGAGCAGCAGGTGGAACGCGCCATGCGCCGGCCCGGCGCGGTCGAAAGCGACGTGCGCGCCCGGCTGAGCCGTCAGATGCCGGTCGCCGGGAAACTGAAGTTTGCCGATTTCGTCGTAGATACATCCGGCGAAAAGGAGGATACGCTGCGGCAGACCCGGGCGGTTTACGAAGCGTTACGGAGAATCGAATCATGAAAGCGTTGCGACCATTTCTGTGGGCCGCCATTCTGGTAGGCGCGTTCCTGTACATCACCAACGTGGGGCACTGGAATGTCTCCAGGCTGCTGCCGCCTTCTGCCGCGAACGGGCGTTATTGGGATTCGCCGGCGTCCGCGGCCTCCGGCTTTTCGTCCGACGAGCAGAATAATATCGATGTTTATAAGGCGGCGCGCGAGGCTACGGTAAATATCACTTCGGTGGTGTACCACGAGAATTTCTTCATGCAGGTGTACCCGTCGGAAGGCACGGGTTCGGGCTTCATCCTCAATGCCGACGGCGAAATCCTGACCAACCATCACGTGGTGAAGGGCACTTCACAGTTGACCGTCACTCTGGCGGACAAGAAAGTCTATAAGGCCAAAGTGCTGGGCACCGACCCGCGTGACGACCTGGCGCTGATCAAGATCGACACGGGACGCAAACTGCCCACCATGCGCCTGGGAGATTCCGATGCGCTGGTGGTGGGACAGAAAGTGCTGGCCATCGGCAACCCCTTCGGGTTCGAAGGCACGCTCACCACGGGAATTGTCAGTTCGCTGAATCGCACCATCCAGACCGATGCCAACAGCAATGCGCTGGAGGGAATGATCCAGACCGACGCGGCCATCAATCCCGGAAATAGCGGCGGACCCCTGCTGGATTCGCACGGCAATGTGATTGGCATCAATACCGCGATCTACGGACAGGGGAATATCGGAATCGGCTTCGCCATGCCCATCAATCGCGCCAAGAGCATGCTCGACGAGTTCAACAAGAGCGGCCATATTTCGCGCCCCGTCCTGGGGATCAAAGAGGTATGGGTGACCGGCGACCTGGCCGAGATGCTGGACCTTCCCGCCAAGGGGGGACTGCTCATTACCCAACTGGTGCGCGGCTCTCCCGCCGAAGAGGCTGGTCTGCGGGGACCCAATGACGTGGTGATTGTGGGCGGCGCCTACCAGTTGGCGGTGGGCGGCGACCTGATTGTCGCGGTGGAAGGCCAGCCCGTGACGACACGCGACGCGCTGCAAAAGGTGATGGACAGAAAACGGGGAGGCGATATGCTGCTTCTGACCGTCTATCGCCGGGGCCGCACCATGGACATCAAAATCAAATTGGGCGAAGCGCCATCTGTGTTGTAGGCAGGGGCAAAAAAGAAAACGGGCCCGCTGGTAGGCGGGTCCGTTCAGTTTGACTTAGTTGCGAAATTGACGTTCAGGCTACGGCGACTGTCTTGGCGGTAGCACCCGCCTGCACTTTATTCTTGCTGCCTGGCGGCCGCCCCCGTCTCTTCGGTGCATCCAGTTCCGTCATCCAGGCTGGGGGTCTGCCGCGACCACGCGTGCGTCCGCGCGCAAGACGTTCCAAACTAAGAATCGCTTCCTCGATCTGTTCACGTTCCGATTTCAATTCGGCAAGAATCTTTGCGACATCCATGACTAAGGCCCTCCCGGCGTTCGACGCTACTTATCGACGAACGAATTTGAGGAATCTCTTTTATGATTCCAGTATACACCTCGATTTTCAATCGGATGACAAAGAGTTTCAAGACAACGAAAGCAAATAACATGTGAAATTAGGGCTAAAAAGTACTTTCGTTCGGCTAGTACAAATGCCTGGAACACCTTACTGGCGCTGCCTTTTCCAATAAAAATAAAAGGGAAGGCCCGCTAATATCAGACAGATTCCCATTCCCGATTCCCGCGGGCGATCGATGGCGGTGGAAACAATTAAGATAACGGCCGCAATAATGAACAGTAATGGTACAAAGGGGTACCCCAATGTTCGGTAAGGACGCGGCAAGGCGGGCTGCTTCCGGCGCAACACAATCACTGCCGCGGCGGTCATGCCGTACAGAATCCAACTGGCGAAGATCACCAGGTTGAACAGGTCGTCATACCGCCCGGACAGCACCAGGAGGCACGCCCAGAGGGTCAATACGATAATGGAGACGCCCGGAGTGCGGTGTTTCGGGCTTACATTGCCGATGGCCCGAAAGAACAGTCCCTGGCGCGCCGCGGCGTAGGGGACGCGGGCTCCCGAGAGAATCGAGCCATTCAGCGCGGCAAAAATGCTGATCATGGCGGCGATGGAAACCGCATTGGCGCCGAACCCGTCCATCACTTTGCGCATCATATCGGCCGCCACACGGGTGCCGCCCGCCACCTCCGCCGGCGTCATCACGCGAAAATAGGCGATATTCGCCAGTAAATAGATGCCAATTACTCCAAGTGTGCCTCCAATTAAGGCTAATGGTAGATTGCGCTGGGGCTCGCGAATTTCCGACGAGACCATACTGACGTTGTTCCATCCGTCGTACGCCCATAGGGCCGCTACCAAAGCGGCTATGAAACCGTGAAAAGTCAAAGGCGCAATCGCGCCCACGCTCATCGCGTGAGGATGACCGAAGCCGATTCCGGCAATGATAACAAAGGCGATTAGTGCTACTTTCACCGCGGTCACCGCCACCTGAACATTGCCGCCGAGTTTTACCCCATAGTAATTCAGCCAGGCCAAAAGCAGGATCAGGACAATGGCGAATATCTGGCCGGAGCGGATGTCCAACGGCCCCCCGTGAGGTCCGATGGGGAGAGGAACCGAATAGAAAACCGTGTCCATGGATGGGAAAAAGTTAGTTAGATAGAGAAAAAAGCCGGTGCCTAAAGTAGCAATCGAACCGCTTTTCGCCACCCACAATTGAGCCCAGCTATAAAGGAAGCCCCACATCGGCCCGTAGGCCTCGCGCAGATAGGCATACTCGCCGCCGGCTTCCGGGATAGCCGCCGCCAGTTCGGCGTAGCTGAGGGCGCCGGCCAGGGATAGCAGTCCACCCACCACCCAAACCGCGAACACCGCCGGCACCGTGCCCACCTGCTGGATCATGGTGCGGGGCACCAGAAAAATACCGCTTCCGATCACCGTACCCACCACGATCGAAATGGCCGGCCAGGTTCCCAGGTCGCGCTTCAGTTCCATGCGGCGGGATTCGTTCAGTTCCATACGGTCAGTGCCTCGTCTCAGGGTAGCGGCTTGGATGCCGGTCTTGCCGGCTCAAACAGAGAAGCGATGAGGGCCGTTCCGAAGGTCACAGTGGTGCCGATGAGTACGTACCAGGTGAAAGCAATGGGCGTCAGGAAACAGACGTAAAGAATCGTGGCCAAGCCGCAGGCCACGCCCACCATCGCCGCGCCCTCGCGGGGCTTCCTGGTCAGAATGCCCAGCAGAAACACGCCCAGCAGCATGCCCGAAGGAATGGAAGCGATTTTCAGGCCGGCCTCCAGCACCGATTTCGACATATGTCCGGCGGCAATGGCGATGGCCAGCAGCACCGCGCCCCACACCACCGTCCCCAGTTTGGCCAGCCGCATGGAGCGCTGCTCGGTCATCTCGCGCGAGCGGGCGCGCAGAAAATCCACCACGGTGGTAGAGGACAGGGAATTCAGCGCGGCGCTCAGGTTGGCCATGGCGGCGGCCAAAATGGCGGCGATCAGCAGTCCGGCAAGGCCCGGCGGCAGATTGTTCCAGATGAACTCCGGGTAGATCCGGTCGGCGCGGTCGGCTGCCGGGTGGGCCAGGTGCATATCGCCGTAGTAGACGAACAGCAGCACACCGATCAGCAGAAACAGAGTGAACTGAATCAGGATCACCACCCAACTGGCCAGGAGGGCTGTGCGGCTCTCGCCTTCGTTGCGGGCGCTCAAGAGGCGCTGCACCATGAGCTGGTCGGTGCCATGACTGCTGGTGGTGAGAAAGCAGCCACCGGCCACGCCGGCCCAGAAGGTGTAGGTGCGCGAGAAAAATGCCATGGTGGGAGAAAAGCGAAAATCGAAGATGGTGAACTTGTGGGCGGCGCCGGCCACCAGCGCGACGTGCTCCCAGCCGCCCGGTATCTTTCCCAGGATGACGTAGAAACTGAGCAGCGCTCCCAGTACGTAGAGGCTCATTTGCACCACGTCGGTCCAGATGACCGCCGTCATCCCACCTTCGAAGGTGTAGAACAGAGTCAGCACCACGATGAGGATCATGGACTGGATTTCGCCGGTGCCCAACACGATGGAAATGACCAGAGAGATGGCGAAGACGCGTACCCCTTCCGCCAGGGCGCGCGTCACTAAAAACATCGAGGCGGTGAGCTTCCGGATTCGTTCGCCAAAGCGCCGGCGCATCAGTTCGTAAGCCGTAAACATCTCGCCCCGGAAGTAATGCGGCAGGAACAATACGGAAATCACGATACGTGCCAGCAGGTAACCCACCACGATTTGCAGAAAGCCCATGTTCCCGTTGAAGGCGAGCGCGGGTGTTCCCACAATGGTCAGGGTGCTGGTTTCGGCCGACACAATGGACAGGCTGATGGCCCACCACGGGGCCGATCGCCCGCCCAGGAAATAATCGCGGAGGCTCTTTTGGCCCTTCCGGAAGCGAGCGCCAAACCAAGTGATGCCCGCCAGGTATATGAGGATGACCGCCAGATCGAGATAGTGCATCGCCGGAGCGACTTCTAGCATACCGTTGATCTGCTATGATTTGTGATTCGGAACCAAGCGGACGAAAACGGAGTCGAATCTGTTGCTCGCCATGTGGCGAAGGAGTCCCTTTGGGTTTTACTAT